>CAYQWK010000138.1:0-14214 GCA_964420805.1 uncultured Bifidobacteriaceae bacterium
ATCGGGCGCCTACCAACTCATTCGCGCGGGCCATCGCGTGCTCGTCGAAACCAATGCCGGCGCGGGCGCGGGATTTCCCGACCGCGATTACGAGCAAGCCGGCGCCACCATTGCGGCATCCCGCGAGCAGGTGTTTGCCGAGGCGGACCTGATTGTGAAGGTGAAGGAGCCGCAGCCCTCCGAGTATCCGCTCTTGCGGCGCGGACAATTGCTCTTCACCTACCTGCACCTCGCCGCGAGCCGGGATCTCACGGAAGCGTTGATGAAATCCGGGGTCACGGCGCTGGCTTACGAGACGATCGAGGTGAACCGCCGCCTTCCGCTGCTCGAGCCGATGAGCGAGATCGCTGGGCGCATGTCCATCCTCGTGGGCGGCTATTTTCTGGCGAAGCATTGCGGCGGCAGCGGCACCCTGCTGGGCGGCGTGCCAGGCGTGCTGCCAGGGCGCGTCGTGGTGCTGGGCGGCGGCGCGGCCGGTGTGAACGCCGCCCGCATGGCGCAGGGCCTCGGCGCGGACGTGACGATCCTCGAGGTGGACCTCGAGCGCTTGCGCTTCCTCGACATCACGCTTCACACTGCGCACACGCTTTACTCGAACGAAGCCCACCTGATGGACCTTCTTCCCAACGTGGATTTGCTGATCGGCGCCGTGCTGCTTCCCGGAGCGCGCGCGCCCAAACTCATCCGCCGCGACATGCTCCGCCGCATGAGGCCGGGCAGCGTGCTGGTGGACATCGCCATCGACCAGGGCGGGTGCGCCGAGACGTCGCGGCCCACGACGCACCATGACCCGGTGTTCGTGGAGGAAGGCGTGATTCATTACTGCGTGGCGAACATGCCGGCAGCCTATGCGCGCACGGCCACGCAGGCCCTCACCAACGTCACCTACCGCTACATCGAGCAAATCGCCGACAACGGCCTCGACGAAGCCTGCCGGAAGAACCCCGCCTTGATCGGTGGCATCAACGTGATGGACGGCACGCTCACCTGTCGGGCCGTTGCCGAGGCACACGGGATGAAGTGGGCGGAGGTGAAGTTTTGAACCTCGAACCTCGAACATCGAACGCTGAACACCGGCAAGGGCCGCGCCCTGACGGATTCTGCGTTCGGTGTTTGAAGCTTCGCGTTCCGTGTTCTCCAACCGCGTGAAGACCCTTCACTCCTACCTCACACGCCAGGTGCTTGCCTCGGTGCTGCTCACCGTGGCGGTGTTCACGTTCGTGCTGCTTCTGGGCAACGTGCTCAAGGAGATCATGGGCCTGCTGGTGAACCGCCAGGCCAGCCTCGGCGCGCTGGCGCAGGCGATCGCATTGCTGGTTCCCTACGTGTGGACCTTCGCCCTGCCGATGGGCCTGCTCACCTCCACGCTGCTGGTGTTCGGCCGGTTCAGCGCGGACAACGAGCTGACCGCGACCCGCGCCAGCGGCATCAGCCTCGTCTCCATCATCACGCCCATTCTCATCCTGAGCGCGCTCTTCAGCGTGCTCTGCGCTTACGTGAATCTCGAACTCGCGCCACGCTGCCGTGTCGCCTACAAGCAACTCGTCTTCAACCTTGGCGTGGAAAAACTCACCACGTTCCTGCCCGAACGCACGTTCATCCGCGACTTCCCGCCGTTCACGGCCTACTTCGGCAAGGTGGACGGACCGCACGTGCGCGACATCGTGCTCTACCAGATGGACAAGGCGGGCACGAACGTGGAGATGACCCTGCGCGCCCCGGCGGGCACGATCGCGCTCGATCCGACGAACAAACAATTGTTGGTCAAGCTGATGAACGCCTCCGTCATTTACAGCCTGCAAGGCGAGGCCGCGCGCAGCCCGGCGTTCCTGTCCGAGTTCACGGTCCCGTTCACGTTGCAAATGAAGACCAACAAGGAACCAGGGCTGAGCGAACTGACCTTCACGCAACTCCGCGAGAAACGCCGCGAGCTTGAATCCCGCGGCATCAACGTCACCCCGGTCGATGTGCAGATTCATTCGCAGGTCGCGTTCTCTTTCGCGTGCATCGGATTCACCCTCGTCGGGATCCCTCTCGGCATCCGCGCGCACCGGCGTGAAACCAGTGTGGGCATCGCCATGGGGCTGGTGCTGGTGGTGATTTACTACGCGTTTCTCCTCGTCGGGCAGTCGTTGGAGAACAAGCCGCAGTTCGCGCCGCAGTTGATCGTCTGGCTGCCGAACTTCCTCTTCCAGGCCATCGGTCTTGTCCTCCTCCGCCGCACCAACCGCGGCGTCTGATCCCGCGATTCGGTGTCGGAATGTTCCGACATGCGGACGGCCGCTTATCCTACAAGGTTCATAGCCATCCTCTGATACACGCCGGATGACCTCGTCTCCGATGCTCTCGCCAACACGGTCATGGAAGACCGTGGGAAAGCGAAAACATGATCTGGACGATCCTCGGCATCTCGGTGGCCATCATGGCGGTGTTCTGCATTTCGATGGCCGAAACAGTGGTGGGCAATTCCTTCTTCGAAACCTACCGGCACTACATCGCTGCGACCATCGGCATCTTCGGCATCGGCTGCCTGATCGCGGGGCGCATCGTCGCGGCAGGGGACGACAAGAGCGAAGGCGCATCCAAACGCTTTGTGCTCTTCGATCTCCGCTACTGGGGACCAATGCTGGTCGCCCTGGGCATCATCACCGTCTTCATTCGCCCGCTGCGCTTCACCAAGGAAGTGCAGAAGGTAGTCGTAGCGGCCGCGCCCAAGAAGCAGCCGCCGCCGGTGGTCAAGGCCGAGCCGCCCCCGCCTCCCAAGGCCGAGCCGGCCAAATTCCCGAAGCTCAAGATGCAGGGCGTAATCTTCAGCGAAGACCGGCCCGTAGCCATCATCAACGGCCATTCCTACACCGTGGGCGATCGTCTGGGCGAAGTGCAGGTGAAGTCCATCGACCGCGGCAGCGTGAAGCTCGAACTGGAAGGCCAGTTCCTGACCTTGACGATGAAATGAACCGCCGGATCTGTCTGCCGAGGGTGCGATTGGAAGTGGCGGGCAGGGATGGTGGGTTTTGTCGCGCTGCGACAAAACAAGCCCGCGTTCAGAGGGCGATCCGTGAAGCCCGTCAATCGGGCGTCTCTCCGACCTCGTTGCGCCGCTGAACGCGGCGCTACTGGTCGCAGCGCGACCAGTTCCACCTCTCGGGCATTCCGGAGCGTGTCGTTGGCTGACCGCCACTTCCAATCACACCCGTCTGCGGACGCCGGCTTGACAGCCCAAAATGCCCCGCCAACGGTCAGGCCATGACCTCGCCCGTTCCCCGCCGCGCCGCGCTCCAGACGCTGGCCGCTGCCGCCGTCGCGTTGCCCGCCTTTGGCCTCGCCGCCGAATCGAAACCACAACCCGCCCGCTGGAAAACCGCCGTGGGCCTCAACGGCTTCCAATCCGGCTCCCGCAAATACAAAAAGAACTTTCCCGTCTGGGAGATTCTCGACTTCGCAACACGCCACGGTTTCGACGGCATCGAACTTGTGGGCGACTGGCCGTCCGGCGGTTATCCAGCCTCGGGCGAAACCGCGCGGGTTCGCGCCTTGCGCCGACTTTACGACCAGTACGGGCTGCGCATCTTCTCGATCCAACTCGGCGCGACCGGCGCGTTCGATCCCGATGAGGGCACGCGCAAGGCCTGGCTCGCCGAGTTCCGCGACCGCGTCGCGCTGGCAAAACAGCTCGGCTGTGATTGCGTGGGTCTGTGGCCCGGCGGCGGTCTGCGGGGCCAGACGATTGACCAGGCCATCGACCGGCTGGCGGCGACATTCCGCGAGGCTGGAAAAGTGGCGGGCGATGCCGGCCTGCTCGCGTGTTTCGAGATCGAACCGCCGTTCGTGTTCAACAAGGAGGATCATTACCTGCGCATCCTTCGCGGCGCCGATCATCCGGCGCTCAAGGGCATCTATGATCCCAGCCACTTCGACCTGATGACCGGATCAACCGGCCGCCCGGAGGAGATGCTCCAGCGCGTCGGCGTGCGGAACATCGGCTACGTGCATTTCTGCGACACGGACGGAACGCTGCGGGACGGCGGCACGTCGAAACATCTCCCCTGCGGCGATGGCCACGTGGACTGCGGCAAGTCGCTCCACCTGCTCAAGGAAGGCGGCTTCCGTGGCTGGATCATGGTCGATGAATGGGAGGTGCCCGATCCCTATGACGCCTGCGTGAAATGCAAGAAGGCCATCGACCGGGCGTGGGATGCCTAAGCGGCAACGGTCTTCACGGCGAAATCTCCACCCGCGCCACGCCATCGAGCTTCAGGATCAACCGTCCTTCCGCCGCGTGATACTCCGGTTGCGCCGCGGCGCCGTTGACCTTGACCGCCGGCGCGTTGGTGAAGCCGTTCACCAAAACGAAATACGGCTCCCGCGGCCAGCCGCGCACAGCGAAACTCACGGCCCTTTCCTGGTCGAGCAAGGGAACGATCCCACCCGGCGCATGGACCAGCAGGCCGCTCTTCCGGAAAGCGCGGAAATCATGCAGCGGTCCGCCGCCGAACACGCGCACCGCGCCATTGGCCACCGTACCGGGATTGATCGCCGGCCCCGCGCTCGTCTGCGCCTTCAGTTCGTAAAAATCCGGCAGCAGGCCGACGCGGTCCTGGTCATTCGCCCGCCAGGTATGTTGCAACCCGGCCCGCGTGATCCCATCGGCCAGGTTGTTCCACGGCCCGCCCTCGTCGTGCGGAGCGAGCCGGTAAATCGCCTCGGCATAAACCAGCCCGCACCATTGCACCGGCCGACCGAACCACACCGGGGCCTTCCAACTCGTCGCGCCCAGCACGGCGATGGTCGAATACGGCCCCACCGGCTGGCTGGTTGGATTCACGAGATAGACAAACGGCACGCCGGTCCAGGCCCAGTAGATTGCCTCGTCCAGAAACCGCCGCTCGCCGGTCAACTCCCAACCCAGCGTGTAAGCGCGCACCAGATGCGCGGACGCCAGAATGTCCGGCGTATGCAATGGCACCTCCCACGTTTGCGCGCCGCGCGGAACGGTGCCGTGAAATTTGTCGAGAGCGCGCAGCTTCACAATGCCCTGCGCGATCAACTCGCGGTCGCCGGCAAACGCCGCGGCCTCCAGCGCCGTCGCCACCGCCAGCGCGGTCAGTCCGTTCGCGTCCGGGGCGAAGTGCGTGCGTCCGTAGTCAACGCCCTTCCCGCCGGCGCGATAAGGAATGGTGTGGTCCGCCGCAAAACGCGCCAGTTGCCCACGCGCCGCGTTTCGCGCGGCATCCGCGGCCTCGTTCACATAACCGAACACCAGCGGCGTCGCCGGGCCGCGCACATGACTCACGGCGGAATGGTAATAGTTCTGCGGCTTCACCACGCCGAGCGCGTCGCGGGCCGCGGCGCGGAGCGCGTTGCTGCGCGCGAGATCGGTGGTGTGATTGGCCAGCCACGTCTGGTACACGGCGGCGTCGGCGGCGGGCTGAGGATTGAAGCCCGGCCACACGGCGTGGCGGTAGAAATTGGTCACGCGGCACTTCGATTCGAGCCAGCCACGCGAGGCGAGTTCGGAATACGATTCCAGGTTCAGGCCCGGATCCGGCTGACGCGGCCAGCCGCGCAGCTTCACGTATTGTTGCACTGCCGGAGTCACGTTGTCGCCGCGACCGCCGATGAACCACGCGCGCGACGTCAGCGTTTGGCCCGCGGTGAGCAGTTCGCCGCGATACGGCAGCAGGCTTCCCTCCTCGCGGTTGTCGCCATTCGCGCCGGGATAGATCACACCCAGCACATGCCCACCGCTGCCGAACGTGCGATCCGGCGAATCAAACAGCGCGGCAAATCGCAATGGCTCCTCCCAGATCAATCCCATGTAATGCTCCCCTGCCTGCACCGCCATGAGCGGGAACGTGACCTTGTGCGCGGACGGCACCTGGCGCTTCGATTCCGGCCCCACGATGTCCGTCTCGGAACTGCTCGGCTCGTCATCGAGATATTCCAGGCCGGCGAACAATCCCTGCTTCTTCCCGCGACCGAACGATTTCTCCCCCGCGACCAGCATGTGCATCGGCGCAAAAGCCACCACGCGGTCCCGGTCCACGCTCAACACGCTCTCAACCGCGATGCAGCCGGAGAAATTCACGCGGAACGTCTGCCGCCACGTCCACATCGCTCCGTCAGGGTCGCGCTGCCGCACTGTCATCTCCCACGCGCCCTGCGCCGCCGGACCGCCGCCGAGTGTTCCCGCCGCGAGGTCCACCCAGCGCACCTGCTCATCCTGCACGCAGGCGATGCGCGGGCGCGGATGCGCGAAAGCAACACTCTTTCCATCCACGCGCAACTCGAAGCCCAGCGGCGCCGTTTCGTTGATGAACAACTCCAGCCCGCCTGCGGCCAAAGCGCGCATCGTGCCCGGCTTTGGTGAAACCCAGGCCGGCCACGAAGGCTCGGGCAGGCTCACGCGCTTCTCGAAACGAATTCCCGCCAGCAACACCTTGCCGCCCTGACCCGGGGGGTCCAACCGCAGCCGCCAACCTGCGCCGAGCGACGGCAACGGCACGCGCGCCTCCGTCCATCGCCCGGCCAGCGCATCGAACCGCACCGACTTCGCGGGATCCGGGCTGTTGCGGAAATAGAACACCTCGCCGCTGCCCGCCTGGGCAGACTTGAGCTTCACAACCAGCCACAGCGGGGTGTTCTCCGGATAATCGCGCGCCGGACCGGTGAAATACGGGTCATCGCCGTTGATGGCGATCTCCAACCCTTCCGCCGTCGGCGTGAGCGCGGAGATGTGATGCAGCCCGCGCCATTCCGTCGCAGGAGCGGACCCGGTGAAATCGAATTGCGGCAGCGTCTGCGCCACGACACAGACCGCAAGTTGAGGAAACAGGAACGCGGCCATCGCCGCCCGAAGAAAGGAAGTTCTGTGATACACGAGAGACAACACAGGCAGATGGACGAAAAGAAACCCGCCGCGTTCAACCCGAATTCCGGACGCGAGAACCGCGAATTCCGGTTTCGACTCAAAGCGCAATCCTGCGCAGCCGGCGCGCCGGATCGGACCGGGCCGCTTCTTGACGCTGCGATGGCTGCCCGGTTAGCTGGCGGCATGAACCACAAAGCCGTCGTTTCCGCCATCGGCGCGGCCATGCTGTGTCTACCGGTCCTCCTCGCCCGCCCGGCGCTGCCAGCCGAGCCGCTCTCCATCCACTGGACGAACAACCTGCTCACCGTCTCTGGCCCGCATCTGCCTGGTGGAAAACTGGACATCTGGTATCTCGAAGCCTTCTGCCGGCGCGGCTCGACCGGCCGCGACTGGCGACAGACGACGTTGCCGCACAAGACCGAACTGCTCTTCGCCGACCCCGCGGGTCACGAGTTGCGCTTCCGCACCCGCGTCGAACCGAACGTGGAGGTGCTTCATCAAATCCAGGCCCGTGCTGACGAACTGGATTTCCGTTTCAGTTTCGCGAACAACGGGGACGCCGCCGTGGATCTGGAGTGGTTCCAGCCGGCGTGCATCCGGGTGGAACGTTTCACCGGCTGCGTGCAGAGCAATTACACGGCGCGCAGTTTCATCTTCACCGGTCGCGGTTTGACGCGCCTGGACCAATGCCGCCGCACGGAGAAAGCCCTCTACCGCGGCGGGCAGGTTTATGTGCCGGACGGCATCGATCTGGCCGATGTGAATCCCCGCCCCATCTGCCTCGACCGGCCCGTCAACGGATTGATCGGGTGTTTCTCGGCCGATGATCGCTGGTTGCTGGCCACGGCCAGCGACCGGACCCAGGAGGTTTTTGAGGGCGTCTATGTCTGCCTGCACAGTGATCCGCGCGTGGGCGGATTGAAGGCGAAGGAAACGAAGACCGTTCGCAGCAAGCTCTACATCATGCCGAACGAGACAAAGAAATTGCTGGAGCGATACCAGCGCGACTTCGGGAAGTGATCGTGACGATCACCGGTTCCACATCACGCGATAGAAGCGTTGCGGCAGGCCGGCCGGGTCGGGATCGGCAAGTTCCACCACGCCGCTTTGGAAGACGAAGTTGGTCAGTGGCGTCCAGTCGGCGAGGTTCAATGATGTCTCAAGCGTGTAGCTGGCCGAGGTGTCGGCGGTGATCTCGAAGCGCACGCGCTGGCCAGGCAGGCGCGTGACCGCGCCAATCAACGGCGGGCCGGGTGCGTCGCGCACGGTCAGAACCGCATCCGGACTGGTGGCCGCGCCAGCGGCGTTGGTAACGGCGACGGAGTAGTTCGCCGTGTCGTCCAGCCCGAGATTCGCGAGCAACAACGAACTGCCGGTCGCGCCGGGGATGTCAGCGCCATTGCGCCGCCATTGGAAGCCAACCGAGTCGCCCACCGCGCCCACCTCAAGGACCACCGCTGCGCCCGGCGTCACCGTCCAGTTCGTCGGCGGCAGGGAGATGGCCGGCGGCGTCATCACGGTAAGGGCGGCGGACGGACTGACGCGCGTGCCTGCAGCCCCGGTCACCGCCACGGAGAACGCGCCAGAATCATTCGTGGCCGCCGAAATGAGGCGCAACTCTGCCGTCGTCGCGCCCGAAAAATTGCCGCCGTCAGAAATCGCCGCGCCGTCGCGACGCCATTGAAGGGCGGACGCGCCACCGCCCGTTGCAACGGAGAAGGCCGCGTCGGCGCCCGTCGGGATCACCGTTCCCGGCGGACGCGCGGCGACATGGAGGAAGTCGTCCAGCCCAATCATCTCGACGCGCTGGTTGTTGACCGAGGCCACGAGCAGACGGCCGAGCGAATCGACCGTCACCCCACATGGAGAACGGAACTGGCCGGGGCCTGCGCCGAAGCCACCGATGGTCCCGAGTTTCGCGCCGACAAAATCAAAGACCTTGATCGCGCCCTGGAACGAATCAGCAACATGCAGGCGGCCCTGCACATCCACGGCGATGCCCTGCGCACGCCCGGAGGCACCGCCCAACCCCATACCCCCGCTTCCAAGCGCGAAGGCGCGCAGGAATCCGCCGGCGCGCGTGAAGACCTGGATGCGGTCGTTGTTTTGATCGACCACGAAAACCTCGCCGGACGCGCTGACACAAACGCCAGCGGGAAAATTGAACTCACCTTCCCACGAGCCTGCGGAACCGAAGCGCGTGGCAAGCGTGCCGCCATGGAACACTTTGATCTCGCTGGCCGGGCCATCGCAGACGTAGGCGATGTTCGTCCCGGCGATCGTCTCGACCGCGATGTGTCCGGGCAGGAGGAACTCGCCATCGCCGCTGCCGAGGCGGTGGAGGAACTGCCATTGCGCATCGAAAACACTGACGCACTTGCGCCCCGTCTCGCCGACGAATACCGAGCCGTCCCCCGCCACGGCGACGCCGAGCGGAGCGGACAGGCCGTCCTTCACAGCCACGCATCGTCCGAAAGCGTCGAACACCAGCACACACCCGGCGGAAGGATCGGACACGAAGCATCGTCCGGCGGAATCAGCGGCCACCCGGGCCGGCGCAGTGAGGCCGGCGGACAACGCACCGAGCGGTGTCGCCACGGGAGGCGCGGCCGCGTGGACGGATGCAGCGCACGAGGCCAGCCACAGCACGCCAGACGCGACAAGGCGCGGAACGAAGGACATGGGAAAGGTGGCTTTCATTTCACCGCGTGTAGTTGAGGCTGTTGTAACTCTCGGAGCCGTGGCAGGTCGGCGCGCATGTTCCGCCACTGGCGGTCTTCGTGTAGGTGTTCAACCCCGGGCTTCGGCCGGTGACGATCAGGAAATCCTTCGTCGTCGAGGCATGGGAATCGTGGCAGGCGTAGCACGGGTAGCGGCGCTCGCCAACGTGGAACGTGTGCCCCTCGCTGAAGGCCGGCGGGTTAAACCGGCTGTATCCCTTGATCGTGCTGGTGGCACCGTTATTCGCATAGGTGTCGTAGCGGTGGCAGTCGAAGCAAACCTCCCCGCTCGACATGGTGCGCGTGGAACTGGAGGCGGTGTACGGTTTCTTGAGGATGTAACGATTCGTCGAACCATGCGGGCCGCGGATGGTCGTGTCGTCGCTGGTGTGGCAATGCGAGCAATACATGGTGTTGGTCGCGCGCCAGCCGTTCACAAAGGAGTTGGTGTTGATGTTCAGGTTCTTCCCCTGCGCCTCGACCGGGTGGAACGACGGGTTGAAGGTGTTGAACCGCGCCGCGTAATTGGTCTTGCCCGAGGGCAGGGTCGTCCAAGCGGAATGGCAGAGGAAACAAAGCTCGTACTCGCGCACTGGCGTGGCATCCTGCGGGCCGCGAAAGGTGTAGTTCACGGAGCTGGCGCTGACGTTCGACACCGCGACGCGGCTCACGCCCTTGAGATGCGCGGAAGCCAGCGGCGGCACGGGCGCGACGGCGTCGTTGGCGGACATGTGGACGTTGTGGCAATCGGCGCATTCCGCATGGCGGTTGGTGGAGCCGAAAAACGCGGCGACGCCGTTGGTGGAGGTGAGTTCCGCGATGAAATGCCGGCCGGAATAGTTCGTGAGCGGATGAGAGTAGGCCTTGGCAAAGTTGGTCCTCAGGTTTTTGGCGACCGGGCTGCCGTCGTGGCAGGTGAAGCAGAAGTTCTCCTCACGATCCACGAGCAACAGCGGATAGTGGTTCGTTGGCGCGGCCGCGTCCGGCCAGCCGTGGGCCTGGTGGCAGTTTCCGCAATCCCCGCGTTTCGCCGCGTCAGTCACGGCCGGAAAGAGCGAACCATACTGCCCGCCCGGCCAGAGCGCGCCGCTGGTGCGGTTGAGATGCGAGGCCGGAGCCGCCACGTCGGCAAGCTTGTGGCAGTCCGTGCAGAGCGCGACCTGATTCGTAACGCGGACGAGGCTGCCATCATTGCCCGGCGCAGCATGGACCTGATGACAGGTGGAACAGCGCATCTGTCCGATGGTCTTGTCGAGCGGCAGCAACGCGGGCGTGCGATAAAAGGCATTTGAAACGACGGCCACACCAACCGGATGCGAACCGGCCGCGGCCGTGGTAACGGCCCGGGGCGCGTGGCAGTCGAGACACATTTGATCCACGTCGCTGTCCATGGCGAGGTAGTGGCGGTTGGTCACGTTCGGCCCCGGCGGCGATGCCGAGGCATCGAAGGGCTCCCGCACCTGGCTGTGGCCGTCGTGGCAGGTGGCGCAACTCATCTGCCCGTTGATCACGTTGCCAAGCAACGCGGTGTTGGTGGGATGGCGGAGGCCGGGCCGGACGAAAATGTTCCACCGGTCGTTCAACTGGAACGAGACGTTGCTGGCGCCGTTCACGAAGGTGACGGACACGCCTTCGTTCAATGATACATTGGTCCCGGTCAGCAAATTTGTGCCGCCGCCACCACCGGGCGAGGTGGCAAGCCAGTTGAACCGCGCCGTGCCGGCCCCGCCAGCAACGGTGATCGTGACCGAATATGTTTTCGGATAGGGGCCGGTGAACGTACCGCGCGGCTCGACCAACCCGGTCGAGGGAACGGCCGCACCACCAACGAACGCCGCGTGCCCAGCCGCGCCGGAGTCCCAGCGATGCGAGCGGCCGGCGGGCGAAACGCCGACCGGCAGCCCCGGCCCCGGCAGCGCCTGTTCGCCCGCAACGAACGGATGCAACACGGCCGAGCCGCCAGGCATGTGGCAACTGAGGCAGAGGTTCCCCGCGCCAGCGACCGTTGAGAGGGTCATGCCAGGCGCGTTGTGCGGGAGGTGACAGTCGCCGCAGTTGTCGGCGAGGTTCACATGCGGCGGGTCGAGCGCGAACAACGCCGGTGCAAGGCCCACCGCGAGCGCGAGCACCAACGACCGGGCAGCGAGGCCATCACACCGCGGGCGGTTCCTGGGAAAACATGGTTCAAGGTCGGTCACGGCTGGCTCAACTGATAGTTCACGTTGGAGATGGCGTGGTTGAAGAGGAGACGAACGTAATCCGGGTTGTGGACACCGGTGCTGCCGTCGTGCTCGACGAGGTAGAGGTTGAACCGCGCCTGCTTGATCGTATTTGGGATGCGGGCCTGCAACGCGGAGGGTGGACCCGCGATGGTGTTCGTGCCGGTCGGATTCGAGAGCTGTCCGGCCGACGTGTATTCCCAGGCATATTTGCCGTAGGGAATGAAGGCGTTGGTGATGAGCGGCGCCTTGTTGGTCGCCCACCGGTTCAACAGGCCAAGCAGCACGGCGATGTTGTTGGTGGTCTCGGCCTGCATGCCGATCAAGAAGCCGTTGGCCTGGAAGGTGGAGTTGTGGCAGCCCGCCAGTGCGCAACCGCCCAGCCGCATGTCGAAGGAATGGCCGGTGTAGTTGGGGCTGGAAGGCGTTGGGGTCTCAACGGTCGTTGCGTGCATGTGACATTGCGCGCAGCCGTTGGTGTTTTGCCCGTGTGGACCGATGGCGGTGAGGGGCAGGCCGAACCGCGTGCCGATCACCTGCTGGTTGTTGGTCCCATTGATGTAGCCAGCCTGCACCGCTCCGATGAGCAGGTTGTATTGCGGCGAGTGATGCGGCGGCCGGCCAGACGAGGTCCAGTCCGCGCCACGCGTGTTGTGGCACTGGCCGCAAAGTTGGACGCGTGGATCGTGGTTGGTGGCAAAAGCGTTGTTCAGGAACTGGATGTTGGTGGAGACGGCGCCGAGAAAATTGGTCGTCACGATGTTCGTCTGCACGTAGGTCGTGGGCAGGGTGAAGAAATGAGTCGAGAATATCGGCCCGCGAAGTTGCGCCGGACGGGTCCGCTCATGTGGGTCGTGGCACACAGCGCAGGTCTGACCGAACTCCGCCGCATCCACTGCGAGCGGCAGTTTGAGGTAATTCGTCCGGCCGGCGGTGATGTTGGTCACACCGCCCACGGTGTTGGTCACGGAACGGCGCGTGCGGACATCATTCAACATCGCCACGCGTGTGGCGGCGGAATGGCAGGCCCCGCAGCCCATCTGCCGCTGCTGTCCGACAAGAGGGTCAGGATTCAGGAAATCTGCCCGCACTCCAGCCGTCACATCGACATGCGCGGAGTTGGTCCATTCTTGAAAGGCCGGGTGGTTTGGCTGCGAATGACAGCCGCCGCAAACCTCCGAAGCCACGGTCGTGACCGGATGAAACACATCGTGGTCGCCGTACTTGTGCGCGGCACCGGGACCGTGGCAGGTCTCGCAACCGACATCGGCGAGGTGCGGCGTGGTGGCCATATCCACGAAGCCGCCGGTTCTGCCGCCGCCCACGGAGTGGCAGGGCAGGCATTCGATGCGGGCCGGCAACGGCGTGTTGGTGACCCGTTGGTAAGCGGTGAAATGCGCGGTGTTCCGCCAGGTGGAATGACGGTTGTCATGACAGCCGCTGCAACCGCCGGAGCCGACGTATCCATTCGGCGGCATGCGAAGACGGAAATAGCTCTGGTCCAGAGTCTGGTTGCTGAAGGTCAACGTGGACCAATAGGAGAAAATGTTGGTCTGCAACAGGCTGGACCAGACGATCGGGTTCAGCACCGGCGTGGTCTCGATGTTGCACCAACCCGGCGGCCCGTGCCAGGTCAGCCATGTGGTGTTGTTGGTGTGGCGCAAGGCCGTGATCTTCACCGTCGGATCAATGCCGCCCGGCGTTGGATCAGGGCGGAACATCTGGCCTTTAGCCGGACTGCAGGTCAGCCAGGCGGACACGCAAACGGCCACCACCTGAAACCACCCTGCCATCCCCGAAAACTTGAACTCGCGCTTCATGCTAGAACCCCCGGTCGATCGCTTTGCTTACCTGGTTATTGGAGGCCGGCGGACGGAACCAGGCCGTCCGCCGGCTGTGTTGAGAGCTTTAAGTCGGCTCAAAAAGACGAAGGCGGGCTTCGGTCACACACAGATCGACCAAAGCCCGCCCGTTCCTCACGCGAGGAAAACCGAAGACCTACTGCGACGCCTGCCAGACCTTGTTGCTGGCGTCGTTCAGCAGATAGCGGGTGTAGGTCGGGTTGTGGATGCCAAGGCTCTTGCCATAGGCGACCATGTAGAGGTTGAACCGGGCCTGGCGGATTCCCACTGGAATCAGCAATTGCGCGGTGGCGTTTGGCCCAGCGTTGGTGAATGTCTTCAGATCGCCCGGAGTGGTGAACTCCCAGGAATTCGACCGCGCCGCGTTGTAAGCGGTGGCTCCAATGGTGTTCGTGCCCTTCAGGAAGGCCCATTGATTGAGCGCGGTAACCAAGGCAGTGATCCTGTTGGTGACCTCGACCTGAAGCGCGGCAATGCCGTTGGTTGTGTCGATAAACGCAGCAGTGCCGTCATGGCAGCCCGAGACGTTGCAACCCGTGAAG
>CAYQWK010000139.1:0-13939 GCA_964420805.1 uncultured Bifidobacteriaceae bacterium
CGGCCAACCTGGCCGTTCTCGGCGGCAACTTGCCGCCGAGCCGAACGCACGACGCGCGCTCACCATTCAGAGCGTGCGTGGTGCGCACGACTGCCGGGCGAGTCGCCCGACAGGACGGGCCAGTGGCCCGTTCCACCCGGAGTTCTTCCGCATCGTTTCAGAGCAGGCTGTCCGTTGCGGCGCTGAACGCAGCGCCACTCGTCGCCCATCCTCCATAGGAAGACTGCGGAGGGTGGACAATGTGACGAGTTCCACCACCCAGAAGCATACATTGTGCAAGGAAGTGAGATGCGCCCCGCCACTACCGGGACGCCGTGAACGCAATCAACGCCATGTCCGCCGGGTGATGCGGACGACGGGTTGGTAAACAACCCGCACCAGTAAATCCCCGCGACCGCCGCGCGGCCTGGGCAACCCCTCGCCTTCGATGCGCAGGACTTCGCCTCGCGCCACGCCGGGCGGGAGGGTGAGAGTGAGCCGCCGGCCGGTCGGGCCGGGCAGCATCTCCGAGCCGCCCTGCGCGGCACGCCGGGCCGGTGGAAGAAGGCGAAGTTGATCGGTGACCCGGCCATTGTCGATGAATGCGAAAACGACCTCGAAGCCGGTTGAACCGGGCGACCCGCGTTACAGGCGACGATAGCGCAACCTACCATCAAGCCGCCTTGCCGGATTTGGCTCCCCCAACCTGAGTCAGACTGCGGCAAATCACAGGTCCAGGCAGAATCACTCCGTCTGTCGAAAGAACAAAATCACACAACGCGAGAGATTCTCCTTAACCTGCAGCCGAAACTGTCGATGCGTTCGGAAAGGGTGCATCCGATGCCGGCCTTATCAATGCGCGGGGTTCACGGCAAACGGGGACCTATCGAAAGATGGAGAGATGAAGACGTCGAACTTGACAGTGCAAAAGCGGATCGCAGCGGGTTTCGCCATCGTGATGGCATCGGCTGGCCTGCTGGCCGTGGCGGCGTTGTACGCGTTGCACTGGGTTGAAGGGATGGCCGCGCCGATGATTGCCGGCAATCCGGAGAAAGTGGCCTCGTTGCACGAGGCGATTGTGCGCACCTATGTAATCGTCTTGGTAGTCGGCGCACTGGGCACCCTCGTTTCGCTGGCCACGGTGTGGGGGGAACTTCGGTCGCTGAGCAGGGAGTTGCACGGTGTATGTGAACTGCTTTCCAGAAACTCGACGTGTTTGAACGCGACAGCTGCGCAAGTGTCGGTTTCGAGCCGGGATCTGGCGGAAGGGGCGGGGGCGCAAGCCGCCTCGCTGGAGCAGACCAGCGCGGCGTTGGAGCAAATCTCCAGCGTGACCAAATTGAACGCCGAAAACGCGCAGCAATCGAACCGCTTGGCGCGGGAAACCCGCGAGGCCGCAGAATCCGGGACAGTGGCGATGTCAGAGATGCTGACTGCTATGAGGGCCATCAACGGAGCGGGAGAGGACGTATCGAAGATTATCCGGACGATCGATGAAATCGCGTTCCAAACCAATTTGCTGGCATTGAATGCAGCGGTGGAAGCGGCGCGGGCCGGCCATGCCGGGGAGGGCTTTGCCGTTGTGGCGGAGGAGGTCCGCAATCTCGCCCAACGCAGCGCGCTGGCGGCACGCGAGACGTCCGAAAAGATTGAGGGTGCACAAAGGCGCACTGCGCTGGGATTGGAAATCAGCACGAAGGTGAGCGTGCTGTTTGACGGGATCGTGATCAAAGCGCGCCAAGTAGATCAACTTTCTGAACAGGTCGCCACGGCCTCGATTGAGCAGTCCCAAGGGATCACCCAACTCAATGGCGCGGTAGGACAGATGGACCAGGTCACGCAGAGCAACGCCGCTATCGGCGAGGAAAGCGCGACGGCGGCCGAACGGCTCAAAACACAAGCAGAGACGTTGCGGAATGCGGTTACCGGCCTTGAGCGCCTTTGCGGAGCGAGAACGTCACGCCCTGACAACCAAACCTCCGAAATGGAAACCGGCCGCGAAGAAGTGCCGTTTCTCGGGGTGCAACCCGCGAGTCTGGATATGCAGCGCGGCGACCGTGACGGCCAGATCGCAGCGGTTGCGTGAGCGTGCCACTGCGGCGGCGCGGGACAGGGACGGCCGGGAGTCCAATTCAACGCACGGGTAAAACTGCTTGCGGCTCCAATCGGTGCGGGCGTAATAGACCCGGACTTCGCGCGCGGATGAATGCTTGCCGCAGCGAGTCGAAGCCTGCTCCCGTAGCTCAAATGGATAGAGCAGCGGTTTCCTAAACCGTTGATCCCAGTTCAATTCTGGGCGGGAGTACCAGCCAAAACCGCCGCGCCAATCCCCCCTTAAGAAGACTTCGCAATTACATGATCGCCAAGATGCCCAGTCATTGAGCAGGAATGCCATGCGAATGGCCACTTCGCCGGCCACAACAGTAGGCTTCCGTCGGATTTCACGCTCGATTCGCCTCGCGAAACGGAACCCGGTGGTGGCACCGGTTTAGCTAACGGAATTTGTCTCCATGCCGGTTGCACGGAGACAAACAATGATGAACCGCTTGCAACGTTTGATGATCGGCCTATGCCTTGCACTGGCCTTTTTTGGCGCACAACTGCTGCTGGACCGATTCGAGTTCGCCATTCCCCTGCCTTGGTTCTTCGTGGCGTTGGGTTTGATTCTCCTGACGACGGGCGCATGGATGTGGATTTGGCCACGCCATGCAGCGCCAAACGCTGTGGGAAATCCTGCCAAACCTGCCGCACCATCCGCCCATGACTCGATCGCAAACAACCCTGAATCCGCGGGAAGACGCCCCGGCGCGCTTCCGCGCTGGGCGGAGGCGCAAACCACATTAAATCCCTGAAAGGAATCCCGATCCATGATTGCCGACCGAATGCAGCGCCAGCGTTTCGAGCACAAATACATGCTTGATGAGGCCAAGGCACAAGCCATCCGCCGCGTGGTAGCCGACCATCTCGAACTCGACGAGAACGGCGTGGGCCGTCCGAACCTCAGCTACCCCGTTCACAGCCTTTACCTCGATTCGCCGCAATTGCACACCTTCTGGTCGACGATCAACGGTGACAAGAACCGATACAAGCTGCGCCTTCGTTTCTACAACGACGAGCCTGGTTCACCGGTCTTCTTCGAGATCAAACGCCGGGTCAACAGTTGCATCCTCAAGCAGCGCGCCGGGGTGAAAAAGCAAGCCGTGGCCATGCTGCTCAACGGCCACCTGCCCGCGCCTTCGGACCTCATCAGTTGCAATGGCAAAACCCTCGCCGCCGTGCAGCGGTTCCTTGAGTTGGTGCATTCCATCGGCGCCGTTCCGCAAGCACACGTCTGCTACCTGCGCGAGGCCTACGTTGATCCTCTCAGCGACAACGTCCGCATCACCTTCGACCGCAAAGTCATGACTGAACCGCGACACAAGCCGGTATTCTCGACCGTGATGGAAAATCCAAGCCGCCCTTTTGGCGATCGGGTGATTCTGGAATTAAAGTTCACTGATCGGTATCCGAACTGGCTGTGCAACATGGTCGAGCACTTCAACCTCACGCAATGTGGCGCGGCGAAATATTGCGAGGGACTGGCCGGGTTGCCGGCGTTCGAGGTGAGCCACGCGGGAGATTTTCGCGAAGCCCCGCAACGGATGGGCCAGTTCAATCCCGACCGCGAACTCGTGGCCCGGGCCTTTGCCTACTGATTGCGCGTGCCGTCACGCGCCTCGGCGAACTTCCATCACCTTCACCGTCACCCGCTGCTTCACCGGGGCGGCAAATCCGCCCGGGGCGTTGGTCCGCGCGGCGTCGTTCGTTCCCCGGCCGCCAAAAGCAGGCACGGAAACCTTGTAAACCTGATCCACAATGGTTTCTCGGGAGAGGCCAAGTTCCGGATCGAACCAATAATGCCCGGAGACAACGCCATCCTGAATCTCCATACGAAAGCCGGTGTTGGTCGTGGTCGCGGAGCTCATCGCGATAACGCCGGTGAATTCAACGCGCGCACACCGCACCCCATCACGGCTTTGGAAACCAAGCAATGTGTTCGTCGTGAACACCGTCAGTTTGCCGATCATCGGCGCAGCGGTTTCGCGCGTCACGGGCCATGATTCCCCAATCTTCACCGCGCCGGGAGGCGCGCCGGCGACCTCGACCATCTGCTTAAACACGTCCTCGGAATAAAACCGCGACAACAGCCCGCCACCACGCTGGCGATTCGCCCGCCCGCCGGAATCGGCTTGCGAGTCCATTCGTTGGAACAATTCCTTTGTGCCATCGACATTCAATACCTGGCCATCCGCACCAACGAGAAAACGCAGCCTGCCACCGACAAGCTTCTCCAAAGCCTCCACCATTGGATTCGCGTCGCGCGGCGCAGCGCGGTTCTGGGAATCGAAATTGATCCATGTTTCCTCACCGCGCCCGGCTTGAAGCTCGACCCCGGTCACCTCCATCTCCAATCCCCGCCGGCCGCCGTCGGCATTCGTGACCTTCAGAGAATATTCCTGCGCAAACATGGTTTCCACGGGCGCGTTGTTGGTTTGGCGTTGATTCCCCCGCCCACCGCCGAAGGCAGGCAATTGCGACGTCTGCTGCGACTCCAGGCGCATCAGATAAGTGACACCCGGCTTCCATTCAGGCTTGAGGGCCACAGGTGGATCAGTGGGCCTCCCGGCGAGAGAAGCCTCGCCCTTCGCTTCCGCACCGCCGCCATTCGGTTTGCGACAGCCGCCAACGAAAACAACGCCTGCAAGCAGGAACACCAGAAACCACCGTGCGATCAACTTCATACCGCACTGCATAGTTGATCAGGAAATCGAAGCAAGCCCGCGCTCGCGATGGGAGAGCGAAGTGCCAAACCTGCGACTCCGGAGCCCGTCGCCGGGTTTTAGTTCTTGGCAACAGGTGGACCTCCGGTACATTGCGGCCATTGAGCGCGTTCGCCGCTGAGGGAGCGGGCATTTGCGAGGTCCGGGCGTCTTCGGAACTCCGAATCAACCAAATGCGGCTGGGGCAGTCGCCTGTGAGTGCAGGCGGAATGTGATCGGCCAGGCGGGCAAACTCATGACAACCAATATGAAAAAACTCGTTTATCTCGCGGTGCTTCTTGCGTTCGGTTTCATCGTCGGCTGCAAGGAACAGACTACCGAACAAAAGGCGGGCGATGCAGTGAAGAGCGCGATTGGCGACGCCAAAAAGGCGGCAGGCGACGCAACCAACGCCATCAAAGACGCCACCAAGAAGTAATCACCCGAAGTTTCGCCCCAAATAAGGGGACGGGCCGCCGCGTGGATGAAACCAAATTTCATCGCACTGCGGCGGCCCTGCTTTTAAGGCCTGCAGCGTGGCCCAACATTTTCCTCGCCAAAATTTTCCGGCAACGGCAAACACTGCCCCTCAATTTTTCATGAACGAGCAGATCGTCATTCTCGACTTCGGATCCCAATACACGCAGGTCATCGCGCGCCGCATCCGCGAGTGCAACGTGTATTCCACAATCCTTCCATTCAGCACGCCGGCGAAGGAGATCGCGGCCATGAAACCCAGCGGCGTCATCCTTTCCGGCGGGCCAAATAGCGTTTACTCGAAGGACGCGCCGCTGCCGGACAAGGGCGTCTTTTCGCTCGGCGTTCCGGTGCTTGGCATTTGCTACGGCGTGCAACTGCTCGCGCAATTCCTCGGTGGCAAGGTCGAGAAAGGCACCAAGCGCGAATACGGCAAGGGCACCCTCACGGTCGCGGACCAGAAATGCGCGCTGTTCAAACATCTGCCCGCGCAGTTGCAGATTTGGAATTCGCACGGCGACAAACTCACGCGGCTGCCCAAGGATTTCGTCGTCGTCGCCACCTCGGACAATTCCGACTACGCGGCAATCGAACACCCGGGGAAGAAGTTCTTCGGCCTGCAATTCCACCCTGAGGTCGTCCACACGCCGCGCGGCAAAGAGATCATCGCCAACTTCGTCCACGGCATCTGCGGCTGCGGCAAGAACTGGACGATGCGCAGCTACATCGACCAGGCCGTGGAGCAAATCCGCGCGCAGGTTGGCGGCGAGCGTGTCATCCTGGGACTGAGCGGCGGCGTTGATTCAAGCGTGGCCGCCGCGCTCATTCATCGCGCCATTGGCGATCAACTCACCTGCATCTTCGTCAACAACGGCCTGCTCCGCGCGCGCGAGGCGGCAGTGGTGCAGGAAGTTTTCGGCCGCAATTTCAAGGTGAAGCTGCAATACGAGGACGCCACGGACCTGTTCCTCAGGAAGCTCAAGGGAATCACCGACCCCGAACGCAAGCGCAAGGTCATCGGCAAGGCGTTCATCGACGTGTTTCAAGCCGCGACCAAGCGCGCGGGCAAGGCAAAATTCCTCGCGCAAGGCACGCTCTATCCCGACGTCATCGAATCCGTGCCCATCGCCGGCAATCCCGCCGCGATGATCAAGAGCCACCACAACGTGGGCGGCCTGCCCAAGAACATGAAGTTCCAACTCGTCGAACCGCTGCGCTGCCTGTTCAAGGACGAGGTGCGCCTGCTCGGGCTCGAACTTGGACTGCCGAAGGAGATCGTCCACCGCCAACCCTTCCCAGGGCCAGGCCTCGCCGTGCGTTGCCTCGGTGAAATCACGGAGGAGAAGCTCCGCATCGTGCGCGAAGCCGACGCCATCGTGGTCGAGGAAATGAAGACGAGCGGGCTTTACTACAAAATCTGGCAGAGCTTTGCCGTGCTGCTTCCTTGCCGCAGCGTGGGTGTGATGGGCGACGAACGCACCTACGACTTCACCATAGCCGTGCGCGCAGTCGAATCCCAGGACGGCATGACCGCCGACTGGGTGAAACTGCCCTATGACATCCTGGAAACGCTCGCCACGCGCATCATCAACGAAGTGAAAGGCGTGAACCGCTGCGTCTTCGACATTACCAGCAAGCCGCCTGGGACGATCGAGTGGGAATAGTGATTTCCCTCCCCCCCGACTGAGGGGCACCGCGCCTCACCGGTCCCGCTTGAGCAGAAACTCCGCGAGCGCGTCCAACGCCTGGGCTTTGCCCCGGAAAATCTTCAGGGCGGCAAATGCCTTGTCGGTCAACTGCTGGGCGATGCGCTTCGACTGCTCCATTCCCACGATGGACGGATAGGTGGCCTTCTGGGCCTTCGTGTCCTTGCCGGCGGTCTTGCCGAGTTGCTCGCTGGTTTGCGTGATGTCGAGAATGTCGTCGATGATTTGAAAGGCGAGGCCCACGTTGTAGCCGAAGTCCGTCAACGCTTTGAGCTGTGCCGGCGTGCAGTTCGCGCTCATGCCGCCCAGCCGCGCCGAGCAGCAAAGAAGCGCCGAGGTCTTGCGTTCGTGGATGTATTTCAATTCGTTGGCGAGAATCCTCCTCCCCTCCCCCTCCAGATCGGCGACCTGCCCGGCGATGAGTTGCAGCGAACCGGAGGCATGTGCGAGTTCGAGCACCAGTTGCTGGTGCGAATAGCGCGGCCAGCCTTTCGCGCGGGCCGCGATCTCAAACGCTTGCGTCAGCAAAGCATCACCGGCCAGCACGGCGATGCCCTCGCCAAAGACCTTGTGGTTGGTTGGCTTGCCGCGGCGGAAATCGTCGTTGTCCATCGCCGGGAGATCGTCGTGGATGAGCGAGTAGGTGTGGATGCACTCGACAGCGCACGCCAGTGGCATTGCATCACCGATCGCCCCCCCGCACGCCTCCGCCGCGGCGAGGCACAACGCCGGGCGCATCCGCTTGCCGCCGGCGAACAGCGAATAGCGCATCGCCTTGTGGATGGTGGCCGGCTTGACCTTCTCGGATGGCAGGAACTTGTCCAACGCGCGATTCACCTCGGCGGTGCGTGTCTCAAGGTAGGCGTTAAGGTCGAATGAACCGGTGTGTCGCGCTCCGGCACGCGTGGCAGTCGATGACATGCGGGGGGTTGTAGAAAAAGGCAAAGGCTCGTTCAAGGCATCGTTCCGCCAAAACCGCTCCGCTGAAATGCCAGCGGCTTCGGGCGAATCCGCCGCCCGCTCATTTCGCCTCGAACAACGCCTCGGCAAACTGCCGGGCATTGAACGGTTGAAGATCGTCCGGTTGCTCACCCACACCGATGAATTTTATCGGGATGCCCAGTTCCTTCTGAATGGCCACCACCATGCCGCCCTTGCTCGTGCCATCGAGCTTGGTGATGACCAACCCGGTCAGGCGAACCGCCTTGTTGAACTCCCGCGCCTGGTTGAGCGCGTTCATGCCCGTGCTGCCATCGAGGACCAGAAGGACTTCGTGCGGCGCGCCAGGAAGCTTCTTCTCGATGACGCGGTGAACCTTTTGCAGTTCCTGCATCAAGTTGTGCTTCGTGTGAAGGCGTCCGGCGGTGTCGATGAACAGGTACTGAGCCCCGCGTGACTGCGCGGCGGTAATGGCATCGTGGGCAACAGCCGCGGGGTCCGCGCCGTAGGCACCAGAGATCACGGGAACCTGGAGGCGTTCGCCCCATAGCTTAAGCTGATCGATTGCGGCGGCGCGGAACGTGTCACAGGCCGCAAGAACGGCGGCCTGGCCGCGGCCCTGAATGTGATGCGCCAGCTTGGCGCTCGTGGTGGTCTTGCCCGTGCCGTTGACGCCAACAATGGAAACAACGGTGACCGTGCCCGCCGGCTGGGACCGCAGCTCCGGATCGTTCGCGGCGAGACTTGCCTCAACTTCTCGCGCGGCGATTTCGAGAAAATCCAGCCCCGCACGGCCCTGGGTCTCAAAGGCCTTCTTGGCGGCGGCGAGAATCTGCTGGGTCATGGCCACGCCAAGATCGGCGCCTAACAATGCCGCCTCAAGCTCGTCGAGCGACTCGGCGGTGAGCCGCGGCGAGCGTGTGACGATGCGTTTGATCTCGGACGTGAGCTTGTCGTGGGTCTTGGCCAGGCCCTCTTTGATTTTCTTGAAGATTCCAAACATGCGGAAAGCCGGTTCAGGATATTGACCTCTTGGCAGCACGCGCGCGGACGGCGTTACAACGGGCGCGTTCGTTCAAGTCTGTGACGTGGCGGTAGGGCAGCTTGACACCGCCAATGAGCGGCCGGCCCTTGCTCATGCCGTGGCAATCGGACCCGCCGGTGACCAGCAGCCCCTGCTGGTCGGCGATGCGCAGATAGTGCGTGATCTGCGCGGCCGCGTGCTTGGTGTGGAAGCACTCCAGACCGTCGAGTCCGCACTTCGCCAGTTCGCCGATCATATGGTCGCAGCGGTTGAGGCCCGGATGAGCCATCACCGCCACCCCACCCGCCTCATGAATCAAGGCTATTGCTTCAGGAGCACACATCTTGAACTTTGGCACCCAGGCCGGTTTGCCCTTCTTGAGGAAACGCTCGAATGCCTCGTCGAGGTTGTGAACCAGCCGGGCCTGCACTAACGCACGCGCAATGTGCGGCCGACCCGGGGAACGGCAGTTGGCCAAGGCGAAGACTGATTCCTCGCGCAAAGGCAAGCCCAGCCCGTTAATGCGTGCCACCATCTCACGAATCCGTTGCTGGCGGACAAGTTGGAACGCTGCCAACTCGGCCAGAAACCGGGCGTGAGCGGTGTCGATGTGATAGGCGAGGATGTGAATCTCGTGCCCGTCGATCTCGGAGGTCAGCTCCGCGGCTGGAATGAACTCGATGCCGTTGGCCGCGCAGGCCACGGCCATGCGCTCGCAGCCCTCGACCGTGTCATGGTCACTAAGGGCCATGGCCCGCAAGCCGACGGCCTTGCCACGCGCCGCCAGTTCCTCGGGCGTGAACGTCCCGTCCGAGAAATTCGTGTGCAAATGGAGGTCGGCAAACACGGTTCAGATTCAGGCTGTGGGAAGCGGCATCGGCCACGCCGGGGAACGAAAGCCCGTCATACATTGCCCCGGGCCGGACGCATCAAATCCGCCCGCACTTTGTCGAGGATGCCGTTGACGAACTTGCCGCTGTCCTGGGTGGAGAACTTCTTTGCGATGTCCACCGCTTCGTTGATCGAAACCACCGGCGGGATGTCATCGCGATGGAGCATTTCATAAATGGCCAGGCGCATGATGTTGCGGTCCACGGCGGCGATGCGGTGCAAATCCCAGTTCTTTGCCAGGCGGGTGATCAGGGCGTCCGCCTCGGCACGGTGTTCGATGGCGCCGCGTATCAGCGGTTCGGCAAAGGCAATCATCGCGGCTTCGCCGGCCGAAGGCGGCGGAAGTTCCACGAACTGCCCATAGCTGGGCTTGGAATCGTCGGTGGCAGCGGCAACGCGCTGCGAATACCAGAATTGTTCCAGCGCGGCGGCCAAATCCTCGGGAGGATTCAACTCATGCTGAAACAAAAACTGCACGGCGCGTTCGCGCGCCTCACGTCGCATTCCCATGCTTCCCACGATGCCGCAGGCAGCGGCGGTGGAAAAGAAATTCCTTCACCCCGTCCAGCAAACTTCACCACCAACGCGGCTTGCGCACGAAAAATACCGGATCATCCAACTCCACCGTGTCGCGAAGCCGCCAGGTGACCGTTCCGCCGGTTTCCACCACCCGCTCCTCCAGCGTCAACGTCACGTAATACCAACCGGTGGAAGGATTCCGCAGGCGGACAGTGCGACGAATGTTGTGGTAGGTGGACGCGGCCTGAACCGGGTTCAGGAAGAACTGACCCACGTTGTGCCGGTGGCTGTCATCCCAATATTCGTCCTCGGTAGCCCAAATACGCACCCTCATCCGTCCGGTCTTCACTTCCTCGAAGTTGACAAGGCGATCGATGCGCACTCGCCCGCGCTCACCATAACGATAGAATGAAATGTCACCATTCAACAGGACCAGCGCATGGGCTGAACTGGCAGTGATGGCGAACAAGAGGCCAATGAGGAGAACTTTGAATCCTTTCATGGCTCAGATTCTAAGCCCGACATGATATGCGCGCAAGAGGTGGCTTCCGGTGCAAACGCCACCGCACCTCCCAAAGTTGGCGGCAGAGTTTATCGCGGTGCGACCGGTCGCACCAAAATATCCGGAAACACCGAACGCAACATCTCCGAGTGGTCGGGAAACGCCGCAGACAGTCCCCCCGGGCGGTTCAACTCACAGTTTCGGCACGATCCAGATGTTGCGGTAAAATACAGGATTGCCGTGGCCCTGGAATTGAATGGCGCCGCCAGTCGGACCCTCCTTCTTCCCGCCGCCAGTCGGCCCGTTAACCTCCAGATTGTCGTGAATGGTCACACCGTTGTGCTTCACCATGACGACGGCATTCTTCACCTTCCTGCCGGTGTCATCGAACTTCGCGGCCGTGAAGTCGATGTCATACGTCTGCCAGGTGAGTGGTGGAAGACACATGTTCACGGCGGGCCGAGCCTTGGTATAAATCCCTCCGCATTCGTTGTCCTCGCCCTTGAGGCCAAAACTGTCCAGCACCTGAACCTCGTAGCGGTCTTGCAAATAAACGCCGCTGTTGCCGCGATCTTGTCCGCGGCCGAGCGGTTTGAACGGCAGGAGGAACTCACAGTGCATCGAGAAATTCGTGAACAACTGCTTCGTTTTGCAGCCGGCGGCCAGCAACCCGCGCTCGTCCGTGTGCCCGTCGGTGAAGCTCTCCACGCCCTTCCCCTCGGCGAACAAGACGATGGCGTCTGCCGGCGGTTTCGCCCCGAGCGTCGGACTGGTTCGAACAGTCTTCTCCATCGTCCATGGGCCGCCGGCATCGTACTGGACGGCGAGCTTTCCGGCGGCGAGTTCCGCCCGGAAATTATTCGTGCCGGTGAAGATGATCTTATCCCCGTCGCGCCGGCCCTTGATTTCACTCTTGGTCTGCTTGTCCCATCCCGCGCCCGGCAATCCGCCCTTGTAAGTCACGAGCCGGAAACTGTCCTCACCCAAGGCGATGACCTGCGCGCCGCCCCAGTCGTTTTTGTATTCCCCTTGATCGGCGTAATCGCGGCCGCCGGCATCCGGGGTGAGGTAAGTCGGAGGCTTCGGCTTGGCCACCTTGGCTGGCGTGGCGGAAGTGGCAGGCGCGGTGGCTGGTTTGTCGGCCGCGTGAGCCGCAAACGCAACCGTGAGGGCTAGCAAAATCTGTGGTTTCATAATCAAGTTCGCGTTGGACTTCCTCCGCGCCAAAAAATTCGTGTTCAAAACAAACATGGAAGCCAGCCTCAGCGGAAAGCCGCAATCACCAGACCTTCATTCGGGAAACTGCGACTTTCGCGCCACCCTTGCTTTCCGTGTGGCATCGCGAAGCCTCCTGCCCTTTAATCCCCCGCGCGTTTCCGCCGAAACGTCGCAAAAAGCCATGTATTCGCCGTCACAACCTGAGTTTCTGGAATTGGTGCAGCAGGGAAACCTCATCCCTGTGACCCGCCGCGTGCTCGCGGACTTTGAAACGCCACTATCGGCCTACACCAAAATCCGCGGCCAGGGAGAATCCTTCCTCTTCGAGTCTGTTGAGGGTGGCGAACATCTTGGGCGTTACTCGTTCGTGGGTTGCAACCCGCGCGCTATCATCCGACAGACCGGCAGCCGGGTCGAGGTGATCGAAGCTGGTCGCGTGACCGGTAAATTCGCCGTACAATCCGCCCCGGACGGCCGCCGCGAGAATTGCGTGCGCGACGGCCTCGAAGTCGTCGAAGGCGTACTCAAGCAATTCCGCCCCGTGACCGTTCCCGGCCTCCCGCGCTTCACAGGCGGCGCGGTGGGATTCATCGGCTACGAGTTCATTCACGACGTGGAGACCATCGTCCCCCGCCCTCCCGTCGACGAACTCGGCACGCCCACGATGTATTTTCTCATCGCCGACGAACTGCTCGTCTTCGACCGCGTGGCCCAGACCATCACCGTGCTGGTGAATGCCGTGGTGGATGACCCGGCGAAAGCCGCCGACGCCTACGATGACGCTGTGGCGGAAATCGACCGACTGATTTCCCTCCTCGAACAACCCGTCGAACACCAGCCAGTCAGCGTGCCGAGGGAAATTCCGGAACTGCCATTCGAGTCGAACATGACTCGCGAGAGATTCTTCGCCAGCGTCCTCAAGTCCAAGGAATACATTACCGCTGGCGACATCATCCAGGTCGTCGGCGCACAGCGTTTTTCCACGCCCACCAAAGCCGCGCCCCTCGATGTCTATCGCGCCGCGCGCACCATCAATCCGTCACCCTACATGTTTCTGCTTGAGTTGGACGGCTTCGCGCTCGTCGGTGCCTCGCCGGAAATCCACGTTCGCTGCGAGGACAGCCATGTTGAAATCCGCCCCATCGCCGGCACCCGCAGACGCGGGAAGAACGAGACCGAGGACCTCGCCCTAGAAAAGGAACTCCTCGCCGACCCGAAGGAACGCGCCGAGCACGTCATGCTCGTGGACCTCGCCCGCAACGACATCGGCCGCGTCTGCGACTTCGGCAGCGTGCAGGTGAAGGACCTGATGATCATCGAACGCTACAGCCACGTCATGCACATCGTCTCGAGCGTCGAAGGCCGCTTGTCCTCCGGCAAGACCACCTACGACCTGATGCGCGCGACGTTTCCAGCGGGCACGGTGAGCGGCGCCCCGAAGATTCGCGCCATGCAAATCATCTCCGAACTCGAAGGCACGACGCGCGGACCGTATGCCGGTTGCGTGGGTTACTTCAGCTTCAATGGCAACCTCGACACCTGCATCACCATCCGCACCGCACTGCTCAAGGACGGCAAGGCCTATGTGCAAGCCGGCGGCGGCTGGGTCAACGACTCCGAACCCGAGGCGGAATTCCAGGAAACGGTGAACAAGAGCAAAGCGATGCGCAAAGCCGTGGCGCTGGCGGAGACGTTTGCAAGAACGGCGTAGCAGCCGAGGCGATTGATCGTTCGATGACGAACGAGGTGCAAAGACCTGCCATTGATCGTACACCACTGAAATGAAGCAAAAGGCGAACGGTTTCCCGTTCGCCTTTCATGTTCGAGATTCTGAACCCGCTTAGTAGCGGTAGTGTTCGGGTTTGTAGGGCCCTTCCACCGACAC
>CAYQWK010000140.1:0-13920 GCA_964420805.1 uncultured Bifidobacteriaceae bacterium
CGTCCGCGATGTCGCACAACGCCGTGAAATACGATTTGCGCCACGCCTTCCGCGCCTCCACCACGCTCGCGCCCTCCGCCGCCAGTTGCTTCGCCAGCTCCGTCTTCCCGCCGCCGCTCGGGGCCAGAAAGAAGATCAACCGGTTCGCGTCCTCGCGCTCCTTCGCCTCCTCCACGGCGCGAAAAGCCGCCACGAAATCATCGAACCGGTGGAACTCGTGCCGGCCCGTCGTCGCGCCCGCGCGCTGGCGGCGCAACATGGTCAGCTTGTTCTTCAACGCCGCCAGCAGCTTCTGCGGACGCTGGATCATCGCGAAGTAACCGCCGTCCGTGTCCGGCTTCAACGCCGCCTTCATCAGGCCCCACGCCGCGCCACCGTGGCCGATGTAACGCCGCGCGAAATCCTCGTCGCTCAGTTTCTCGCCGTCGGGCCGGCGCATCTCCGTCTGGAGCGCGGCCAGCGCCGACACGATCTTCCGCTGCTCGTCGTCCAGGCGAAAATCGCTCTTCGCGCGCGGTCGTGCCTTGGTCTGCTCTGTGGTTGTCTCAGTGTGTTCTTTGCTCATAGGTGGGGGCCTTTGTTGTTGTTAATGGTTCGCTAAATATCCTTTACCAGTCCGGCAACGACTCCTCCCGTGCCGGCTTCGGCGCGCGGTTCAACATCTCGCGCGTGGTGTTCACCGCCTCGGCGCGCTCCACATCCTCCCGGCGCGATTCAATCGCCTCCTCCGCGCCATTCATCGCAGCCGCCGCGTCACTGGCCGGGGCCATCGACGCGAACTCCACCGCCGGCGCCGTGCGCTCCGCGTCAATCGCCGCCGCGCGCTCCCGCGCCTCCGCGATCAGCGCCGCGTTGTTTGCCTCGATCTCCGCGATGCGTCCGCCCTCGCCGGCCAGCTCGCGCGCCTCGCGCTCCGCCGCCGCCCGCGCCGCGCCCGTGTAGCGCAACGAATCCTCCAGCGCCTGCGCGTCGCCGTCCTGCGCTCGCAACCGCAACTTGCACGTCGCCACATAACCGCCGTGCGGCGGCAACTGCGTGAGGTGGACAAACTCCGGGTTCTGCTCGTTGTAGAACGCGAGGAACTCCGCGCCGCATTCGAGCGCCCCGTCCGGGCCGCGAAATGTCAGCTTGCGATCATCCAGCTTGAACTCCACCTCGCCGCGCTTCGTCACCGTCACCAGTCGATGCGTGTCGTAGAGCCGCACCAGCACCGCGCCATCCACGCGCGACCACGTGTGGCCTTCCTGCTCCGCCGCCGCGCGCAACTGGTTCGCGCGTTCCAGCGGCGAGTGTTTGCGCTTGCGCCGGTTCTCCGGCGCCGGCTGCGCGCCTGGCGGCAACATCTCCATCGGCTGCCACGAATGTTGATCGCTCTCGCGCCATTCCCAGATCGCCTCGTAACCCTCCAGCGCGTGATCCGTCCGCGAGTTCATCCAGTTAAACCGCTTGTTCAACTCCGCCCGCGCCTGGAGCAACGTCCGCACCGGGAACTCCGTGCGATCCCGCAACTCCTCCGGCAACTCGCAAAACGTCTCGGCCCAGATGCGCCCCGCGTGCTTCTCGCGCTGCGCGAGGTCCATCGGACGGCGCGCGTAATTCGGCCCCGTCTGGCCCGCGATGTCGTCGCACACGTTGTGCAACAGATTGTTCGTCGCCTCGTGCCCGGCCTTCCCGCGCGAATTGCCCACCCCGCGCTGCGCGTAACCGCTCACGCCCTTGCCTCCGATCATGCTCGAATAACTCACCACCACGCGCCCTCCGAACAAGGCCAGCAACGCCTGCCGCGTCGCCTCCGCCACCGTGGCCGTGCCCCGCTCCAGCTTCCACGTGATCACGTAGCTCGGCAGGCCCCACGTCCACAGCACCCAGCCGCAGAGCTGCTTCATGTCGTGCAACGTCAGGTGCTGCTGCGTGCCATCCTCGCGCGCCAGCGCCGGCCGCATCCAATACCCGAGCACCAATCCCGTCGCGCGATCAATCGCGACGAGCAGCCACAAGTCGCACACCTCGCCCGTGCGTGTGTCGATCACGCGCCAGTCCGTCTTTACGTCGTCGAACGTGACCTTCTCCAGGAACCGCATCCCCTCGCGCGTCGTCAGGTTGTGCGGCAGATGCTCGCGCGCCGCCGCGCTCCCGATCCGCGCCATCGCCACCACCGCCTTCTTCGGCTTGAGCCGGTAAAGCTGAGACCGTCCCCAGCCGGACGGCACCGGCGCCTCCGCCGGCAACGGCGCGCCGGGATTGTGCTTCGCGAACCAGTCCTGCCACTTCCCGAAACCCGGCACCACGCACGGCTTGCCCGCGTTGTCCCGGCCCGTCGTCCAGATGCGCAACAACTCCGCGCGCGCCTGGATCACCGACCGCTTGTGCCGCAACACCAGTCCCCGCCAGAACGCGACGAACTCCGCCGGCTGCGTCTGCACCGCCGTCTTCGCCCGCGCGCGGTCCACCAGCACCCGCCAGTCGCCGGTCTTTTGAAAGTCGTAGTGCAGCGTCAACAACGTCGTTTCCGAATACCCGCGCTGCGATCCATACGCCGCGCTGATGGCCCGCGCCACGGCCCGCACCTGCCGCGCGCCCGCGCCGCGCATCCGCTCCAGGATGCGCAGCCGGTCGATCACCAGCACCCGCACCGCATCTGGCAGCGCCTGAAACTCCGCCTGATCCTCCGGCGGCACCGTGAACAAAACGCCATTGAAGAAACTGGAAACCGCCCCGGCCGGATTGAGGTTCCTGTCCAGCGCCGTGGGAGATGGCGTGGCCTTGACCGGGGCGGAAAATGTGGCGTCGGAAATCATGGTGTGAATCAGTCGAGGTTGTTGATGCGCTTGATTTCCTGCCGGGCCTCGGCGCGGGTCATGTCGTCGCTGCCCGCCGCGACCTGCTCAATCAGGCCGCGCATCGCCTTGTTCTGCTTCGCGCCGAGCTTGCCGCGCAGGAACTCACCCACCCGCGCGTGCGCGGCCAGAATGATCTCCTTGTTCGCGTCGCTGATCTGTCCCGCCAGCGTCGGGCTTTCCAGCAGCGTGTTGATCCTGCCCAGGTGAATGTTCACCCACTCCTTCGCCATCAGCCGCTCGCTCTCCGCGATCTGCGCCGCCGTCAGCTTTGGCGTGATGGACTTCCCGCAGTGACTGCACTTCACTGCCGCCGGATGCACCGGCTTGCCGCAATGCTCGCACGGGTTTGGATGCTTCGGCGGATTGTGCTCCTTGATGAATTCCGCGTCGGATTTGCCTTCGGTGAGCAGCGCCACCGCCTCAAATATCTTCTCCTCGTCACTCAACTCAAACTCGCTCTGTACCAGTTGCTTGGGGAGGTTTTGCAAAAGTTCCACAGTGGAACTTTTGCACTTCGGCGCCACAGCCAGCACCGTGCTGGCCAGTTTCATGTATCGAAATGCGCTGGTCTTGGAGAGCGATGGCCACTTGCTGGCCACCCAGTTTTCAAACCCGTCCCCATCGCTGCTGTCGCCGGTGTTTCCGCGCCCAGCCAGGGGGATGTGCGGTCTGGCCGCGATCATCTCGGCACCGATCAGGAACCGGATGCCCTGGTTCAATTTTTCGCCGCGCCCAAGCTGTTCGTGCAGCGTCGTGATCTGCCTCTCGCACCTCGCCAGAATCTCGGCGCTCTGTTGCGGGTCGAGGACTTCGGTCGGTTCGTGTTTCGTGAGTGAGTTCATTTCCTTGGATCCAAAATTCAACCGCGCATCCGGGCGATCTGCACCGCAATCACCATCTCCTGCATCTTCTGCGCGAAGTTCATCGCGTCATTTGCCAGCGCGTTCAGTTCGTCGATCTGCGCCGCCATGCCCTGCGCGCCGTGCCGCCGGCCCAGCTCCACCAGCGTATCCAGCGTGAGCACGTGCGTGCTGGCGTTCGCCTCGATCATCGCCGCCAGTTCGCGCCGCAACACCGTCCCGGAATTAACCGGCGCGGCGGATGACGGCGCCGCGCCGGGAGTTGTTGAAACCGCCGGCTTGATGCCGGAGTTGTCATCCCCAGGGCCGGCGGCGTGGTGTGCGGGCTGAAGAATCAATTCGCTCATCGCGCGCCTCCGCTCTGCACCGCGTGTGCCGCGTGTGTCGTCCTGATGACGCGCGCCTTCTCGCCGGTGCCGTCGCAGTCCGGGCAGTCGAACACGCCGAGGCGCGTCTGCAATTCGCCCGTTCCGCCGCACTTCGTGCAGCGGATCACTTCTGCTTTCGGTTCGTCATTCGGCATTCGTCCTTCGTCATTTTTCATGGGGGGCCTTTCAAATTCTCCGGGCGCTGAGGAACCGGGTCACACTCGACCACGCGATTAGCGCCGCGCCATTTCGGCCAGCGCTGTAACTCGTCCCGTCCAGCAACGTCAGATCGCCGGCGTCGATCAGGTCGGTCACCAGGTCGGGAGAGCAGGCAAAGGCCAGCCGCACGTCGGGCGATTTCACGAACGGCTTGCCACCGCGCCGAGGGAACAGCGCGGCATCGATTTCCGACCGCCCAAACTGCCGCGCCGCGCGTCGCGGATTCTCCAGGCACGCGCGCCGCTGCTCCACGCAGCCGGCGAACACCCGGATCTCGCGCCGCTGCGATTCACCCACGCCGATGTTCCACGCCCACTCCAGCGAGCCGTCCTCGATGTCACATACCACCTCGTCCTCGGTGTACGAGAGCGCGGCGCGCACCGCCTCCACCGTCAACAGCGGCCGCAGCTCCGGCACGCGCAGCAGGCGCGGCTGGATCACGACGGGTGGTTTGGTGTCGGGGGCGGTGGGCATGGCTTAATCCTGTGAGCGCGTGACACACCAAATTGCAAAAGCCCCCGTGAGGAAAAAGATGGCCATCACAATGTCCGCGCCAGCGATGTTGATGTTGATCGATGTGATCATTTGCCCTCCTTCGTGCAGTGGCGCGACACGTGGTGGTCGCTCGCGCGCGTGATCCCGCGGTCGTCGGGGCCGTAAAGACCCACGTAGTCCGCGCACTGGAAGATGTTCTCCGCGCCACGACCGCACTGCGCCGGAAACCGTCGGACAAACGTCATCAGCCGCCCATCCATCCGCACCTGCATTCCAGGCTTCAACAGCTTCGGTCTCATGCCGCCTCCTTTTTCGCGTTGCGGTTCCGGCGTTGGCTGGCACGCTGAACGGATGAATTACCCCCGCCTGCTCGCCGCGCTGGAATCCGCCAGCCGGACACTGCCACCCGCGACGCCTCCGGTTGAGGCGTCACAAATTCCAGCATGGGTGGAAAGCCTCCCGCTGCGCGAAATGCAGCAAGCCGACCGTGTCTGCGAACAATTTGCCTCCACGCGGCAATGGCCCGCCGTGCCCAGCGTGATTGCGGCGCAGATCCACCTCCGCCTGGCGGCGGCCACGGATCTGTGCCGGATGGCGATGGAGCAGCGCCAGCGCACGACACCGCTGCCGGATCAGGACGCGCTGCGCCTGCTGCTTGTGGACTTCTGGCACGGCCAGGGCGCCGACTGGGCGCGCCGCCGTTACGGCCATTTGTGGAATTGATTCTCTTCATGCGACCTCCTTCCTCAGTTCTGAGTTTTTTTTTCTGAGAAAAACTAAAGTTGAACTCACGCGAAAGCGCGTCCGCGCGGAATAAACTATCCGACAACGCCCGCAAGTTTGCGGCTTCCCGCTCGTCACCGCAGACTTTCGCCAAATCAGCGTATAGCTGGGCGCGCTGCCGGACAGGCAGATCGACACTGCGGTCCAGCACGAACTCCATGATGTTGAGCAATGCGGCCTTCATTCGGTGATTGCAGCGTGGAGTTGTTTGACGATCTGCGTCGCCTTCACGCCGGCGCGTTCGCCACGTGCAGCACCATACACGGTCGTCACTGGATGTCCGTGCAGCATAGCCCATGAACGAATGGTGAAACCGCGATGCAGGAGGCCCGCCCGGATCGTCGCGTAGTTTTTGTTTGCGTTCTTGCGCATAGTTGCGTAAATCTTCCTCAGATTTACTCAGGGATACGTTTTGAGTCAACACCGAACATCAGATTTTCTCAGAATTTTTTCAGACCGGCTGAAAGCGGCCCGGATGCGGAAGGGTTGGACACAGGAGGATCTGGCCGAAAAGCTGGGATGCAAGCCCGGCACTGTGGGCAACTGGGAATCCCAGGTGAACGGCGCATCGGCGAAACGAATGGCCCAACTCGCCGCCGTGCTTGGTCAGAGCGTTGAATACCTCCAGGGCGCCGAGCCTCGCGTGATTCCAGCGCTTTCGCCTGGCATCACATTAAACGAGACGGGTCCGAACTACGGCCACACACGGATGGTCCCCGTGGTTTCATTTGCGCGCGCCGGCACAGACGACTTCAATTACGACGATCTGGCAAACTTCATCGACGAGCGGATCGAGTCAGACTCGAAAGACCCGAATTGTTTCGCGTTGATCGTGGAGGGTGATTCGATGGAGCCGATGTTCCGCCCTGGAGACCGCATCATCGTCGAACCGAACGAAGAACCGCGCAACGGCGATGTGGTCGTGGCCAGGCTGAGTGAGAACGGCGGGGTGCTGTTCAAGCTTTACCACCGCTCCAACGACGGCCACGGATGCCGGCTGACGAGCTACAACCAAGTTTATCCCGAGATTGAGAAACCGTTGAGAGACTTCCGGTTCATCTACCCGGTGCGGTCGATGTGCCGGTTTTTAAGGAGGTGACCATGAACGACTGCAAATACTTTGTGCTTCATCAGGATCAGCAGCACGGGCCTTTCGATCTGCACACTTTGCGAGACCGCTATGCGCGGCGAGTGTTTTCCGACCGCGATCTCGTCGCGCGGCTTGGCGACGGGAAATGGACACCCATCAGCGCGTTCGTGCAGGATGTGAAAGTGCGTGATGAGGCCACGGAACCTGCTGCTGCGGAACAAAAATTGCACACCGACGGCCGCAAGGAGGAAAACGGCGCTGGTTTTCGTGGAGCTGCAAAGTTCTGTTACCTTGTCGCTGCGATCTGCCCTGTGCTGGCTGTAATTCTGGCCCTGAACGACGCGCAACAAGCGTGCGGCCAGGTGCTCGGCTTTGCGGCATTCATGTTATTGGTGGCGCTTCTCTGCTCGCTCATCGGCGCGGTGTATTTGTGCGCCGCGCGCTTGGCCAAAGACTCACCTCATGACTGACCTCCTTCCCGCCTGGCTGGCCTATCCGCTTGTTGCGATCGGTGTGATCGTCGGCTGGGTCGTGATCCTGATGGCTCGCGACGCGCTCTTCGGCCCGCGCCGCCCCGGCCCGCGCGACAACTACCGCGTGCCACGCCGCCGCAAGTGAGATTCCTGCTTGCCAGCCCCCTGCTGTTGTAGGCGCACGGTGAACAACTCGGCGCCCGGCGCGCTTGACCCGAGGCATTGCGCCGCACACTCTTGCCCGCGATGAAACCTTCCTACTACCCCGGCTTCCTCATCGTCATTGAGGGCATTGACGGCGCGGGCAAGACCACGCAGGCGCACTTTGTGCAGTCGGCGTTGCAGGCCCGCGGCCTGGCGGTGGTGCGCACCAAGGAGCCGACCACCGGAAAGTGGGGCCAAGTGCTGCGCGATTCGGCGTTGACGGGCCGGCTGTCGATCGAGGAGGAGGTGGAGGCGTTCATCAATGACCGGCGCGAGCATGTGGATGGATTCATCATGCCCGCGCTGCGCGCCGGCCAGGTGGTGATCGTGGACCGCTACTATTTCTCGACGGCGGCCTACCAGGGCGCGCGCGGGCTGGATCCCGTGGAGTTGATGCGCCGCAACGAGGAATTCGCTCCCGAGCCTGATCTGCTGGTGCTGCTCGATGTGAACCCGAGCCTCGGTTTGCAACGCATCCGCACGCGCGGCGACCGGGCAAATCATTTCGAGCAGACGCAGACCTTGCAGCGCGCGCGGGAGATATTTCTCAGCATCGACCGCCCTTATCTCTACAAACTCGACGCCACCGCGCCCGCCGAGGAGCTCCGCGACCAGATCGTGCGGCAGTTCTCGGTATTGATGACGGAAAAGATCGCGGCAGGTGGCACGTCACCAGGCGAGCAACTGAACGCGACGTTGCGCGTGTTTGGCGGCGCGGAATTGAAGGCGCCTTGACTTTGCCCGCATCGCGGGAGTAGAAGCTCTCCTCGCAGGCCCCACCGAGCAATCGGCTGGGGCCGTTTGTTTTCAGTCTCCCCAACCCGCCACCAGGACCAATTCCGCCGGGCGGAATTACACCCGGCGGCAGATGTGGTGTGATGCGCGTCGTTGAACAAAACGACGCACATGAAGACGCACCAAGCCCCCAACTCAAACCGCATTTCATCATCGCCCGCCCGCGCGGCGGCTGCCGTCCCTCAGCGCGCTGCACGTTCCGCGAGGACCATTCCCGGCCGTGTTGTTCCGGCCGTGCTCGCGATTGGCGTGGCGATGAGCCTTTCCGCCGGCTGCGCCATGCCGGTCCCTGGCACACGCATCAAGGGCCAGATCGGCGGCGTGCCATTTGAGGTCAACAGCCCCAAGCAGACCACGCTCAAGGGACTTCTCATTCAGCACCACAGCGGTACGAACAACTTCACGCTCAACGTCGCCGAGTTGTCGTCCACCAATGACCCGCAGGTCATCGACAAGGCATACGCCGGCCAGGCTGCCGTGGCGAAGGCGCATTACGATGGCGCGACCGCGCTCGTCGAAAAAGCCGTCGAGGCCGGCGTCAAGGTTGGCACCAAGACCGTTGTCCCCGTCCCATGATTCCGCGTTCCGCATTCCGCACTCCGCGTTGAACTAATGCACCTCCTCTACGCCATCCACGGCATACTGACGCGCCAGACGCGCGCGGACTGGCCCGACCAGTTCGACGCCTGGTGCGCCGCGCAGGCCGTGCCCGCGCGGGTGGAGAAGCGCGAGTATATGGCCGGACCATTCCCGTGGTGGAACCGGCACGTGAGAAATCCGCGCCTGGCCCGCGCGTGCGTGGCGGAGATTGCGGAGTTCAAACGCGCCCGGATCGGGGCGGTGCGTCCTTCGTTCGTCGCGCATTCCAACGGCACGGACGTGGCGCTGCTGGCCGTGCAGCAACTGGCGGAACGCAACATCGCGACCGACACGCTGATCGTCATCGGCTCGGTGTTGCACGCGGATGTTGAGCGCAATGGTGTGGCGAGCCTGGTCCGCGCGGGATGGCTGCGCCGGGCCGTCGCCTATTGCTCGACCAGCGACGGCGCGATCAGCGTCGGTCAATTCAGCACCTACGGCGCGTTGGGCATCACCGGCTGGACGAACAACACCCTCGCCGGCATCCAGACCCGATGGTTCCCGCGCTACGGCCACGGCGACTACTTCACCGACACCAACCGCGAGCGCACGTTCGCTCTCATCAAGGAGGACCTATGCCTGCCGTGAAAAAATCCACCAAGCCCAAAACCGTCGCCGCGCGCGTGCTGCCCGGCGGATACACCACGGCCGAGGTGACCATCATCGACCTGAACGCGATCGCGCCGCGCCGGACAATCCCGGCCGACGGTGATTGGCCTGCCATCGTGCAGATCAGCTACACCACCAACCTCTCGCTTTGGAATCTCGAACGGCACGACGGCACCGCGTGGTTGCACCTCGGCCGCGTGGCGCGCGGCGCGGCGGTGAACGTGCATTTCAACGACGGCGAAATTGAGCCGCGATGGCGTCTCGTGGAGGTGCCGGCGTGAGAATCCCGACGGTCAAATTCCGGCGCGGCAATGTGACGTTCCGCATCTCCGACGACCGGCAGCTCTGGTCGCAGCACGAGATTGCGCAGACGCACTGGCCCGTGGTCGGTAATCAACGCTGCATGCAGCAGCGCGTGCGGGGTTACGCCGGCGAACGCGAGTCGCGCAACTGGCTGGTGCTCACCGAGCGCGGCCTGGAACTGGTCCGACCGTTGAAAAAGTATTTCGTGCGGCCAGATCCCTACGACCCGGCCGAACGGGAGGAGCAAACCAAATCGAAAGGGAGCAAGTGATCGCGGAGGCAACCAACAACTTCATCGGCCAGGGCACCCTGCTTGCCTTCATGGGCATTGGCGCCGTCAGCGCGCTCGTCGCCATCGTGAGCTTCTTCGCCACGCGCAACGAAGTGATCGACCTCAAGGCCCGCGTGGACAAGACGGAGACGAGCCTGGAGCAGGTCCGCCGCGACATCATCGAGAACGGCGAGGTGCGCAAGAATTTCATCATCCAGCACGTGGACGACGTGCGCCGCGAACTGGACACCAAGATCAACAGCCTGCCCGGCCACATCATTAAGACATTGCGCGACACCGGCGTGATCGGAGGTCGCCATGACTGAGCGCGACGAGATTGTTTTCACCACCCTGCTCGGCGTGCTGGCCGACGCGCCTGCGCCACAGGCCGAGCCGACGCTGCACATGTTCCTCCAGACCCGGCTCGGTGTGAAGGTGACGCTGGCTGAGTTCGACCAGGCGCTCAAGAAGATGGACGCCGACAAGCTGGCCACAGGACTGCCCGGCGCGCTGGGCAAGCTGCGCTGGAGCATCACCGACGCGGGCCGCCACCTTCGCGCACAAATCGCCAACGGATGAATGAGCACCTCCAGAAAACTCAGCAAGCCCGGCAGCGCGATGACGCGGCTCAAGACGCTCCCACGCGCGGATCGCGAAATCATCTGGGGCTGGCTGCAACGGCCCGACATGACGCTCACGCAAATCCGCGAGCGCGTGCGCAAGGACTACGACATCTCGCTCAACTCGGACTCGTCGCTCTCGCGCTTTCGGGACTGGATGTTTCTGCAACTGCGCAACGAGCGGCTCAACGACTGGACGGAGGAGTTCGAGGAGGAACTGAAGAAGTTCAATCCGTCGGCGGGCATGGACAAAGTGCGCGAGTTCACCATCGCGACCCTGCTCAAGGAAGCCGTGGCGACCGGGGACAAGGAATTCGCGCTCCAGGTGTACGACCGGGACTTGAAGGAACGGCAGGGGAAGACCGTCGCGCAGTTCAAGGAAGAGGAGCTGCTGTTGAACCGCGAGAAGTTCGCCTGGATGAAGAAGGACGATCTGGAAAAGGCGCTCGACGCGCTGCACGACGAGATCAAGGACAACGCCGAGGCGTTGCAGGCGTTCCAGCGTTTCAAAGGAACCATTTCCAAGGCTCAGAAGGCGTGAAGATTTCCCGTACACCACGCACCAACCGCCGGCGCGGACCGCTTGAGCCAGCGCAGGCCGGCACAGGCTCGGCCCTCGATGCGTTGTCCGCGCGCATCGAGGGCGACAGCCGGGCCGTGGACGCGCCGGAGCGTGCGAGCTTCCGCGAATTCCTGGAGCAGGACGCGCGCGTGCCGGACGGCCGGGGCGGGAGGGTGAACTACTCGTTCGACGGCCGCGAGGTGTTGATCGAGATCGTCAGCCTGGTGGACGACATCATGCGCGACGGGTTGAAGGACAGCACGGTGTCCGTGGCCGGCGGCGCGCAGTTTGGAAAAACGGTGCTGGAGCTGAACTTCCTCGCCTACATGACGGGCCAGCGTTTCCAGAACGCGATGCTGTTCCTGCCCGATGACGACCTGGTCGAGGGCATTGTCGATACGAAGTTCCGGCCCGATGTGCTGGACCAGATCGACTGGTTCGCGCGGATGACTCAGGTCGGCAAGACGCTCAACAAGTCCGGCAAGGCGGTGAACCGCAAGGGCGCGTTCCTGGTCACGGACGGCGAGCGCAGTTGCTCGGGGATGATCCGCGGTCTCGGCAAGGTGCCCACGTCCTTCAGCGCCGACGCGGCCGCGATGGACGAGGTGGACGACATCAAGCCCGCGATGGCGAAGTATGTGAAGGGCCGTATGACGGCCAGCCAGTTGCGGTTCACGCTTCAAATCGGCACGCAGCGCGTGGCCGGTCGCGGGATGAACAAGGCGTGGAAGGACGGCAGCCAGGGCGTGGTCTTCCTGGAATGCGCGTGCGGCAAGCGGCATCAGCCGGAGGAAAGTTTCCCGCAGATCATCCGTTGCGCGGTCGGCGACGCGCCGAAGCGCAACGATCCCAAGCTGACCTGGACGGCGGATTTCCGCCGCGACGGCAGCGAGGCCGTGGTGACGATGCACGATCCCGCGCACCATTACTATATGGCGTGCCCGGATTGCGGCGCGCCGTTGGACCGCCGCGCGCCGGACTGGGAGCACCGCCGGCCCGAGCAGGCGCGGCTGCGCAACTGGTCCTTCCGCATCTCGCAACTCTCGATCGACGCCATCGACCTCTCGCAGATCGTGGCGCACTGGACGAAGGCTGTGGTGGATCCCGAGGAGATGGTGGTGTTCCGCTGCGACCGGCTCGGGCTGCCCGAGAGCACCGCGCAGAAACTGAGCACCGAGCTGCTCGACCGCGCGCGTCGCGTGGAGATCTACGACATGGCGCCACGCGTGCGCTCCGGCTGCGCGGCCTTCGCGGGCCTGGACACGGGCCGGCGCTGCTGGTTCTTCGCCCGCGAAGTCGAGCGGCCGGATGTGAAGCGCGTTTTGCACGCCGAGCAGATCGCGCTGGGCAACGTGGTCGAGCGCACGTTCAACCTGTGCCAGTTGCTCGGCATCCAGACGCTGTTCATCGACCAGGCGCCGGCCACCGACGAGGCGCGCACGCTGGCGCTCAAGCTGAACGGGCTGGAGGGATTGACCGCCTGGCCGAAGCGCCCCACGGAAAAGGATTCCTGGCTGACGCTGCCCGGCGGGTTGCAATGGGATGGAAACAACCAGCGCTGGCTGAATCTGCGCTGCGCGGTGGTGTCTTTCACCAAGAAGAAGCTCGGCGCGGGCATCACGCACAGCTTCGACGTCTTCGACAAGGGGCCGCACACCGTGTTTGTCCCGCTGATCGAGTGCAACCGGTTCGAGACCATTGACCGAGTGGTGCGCGAATTCCTGACCCCGCGCGAGAACGTCAGCGATGTGATCTTTCCGGCCCAGGGCGATCCCTACATTCGCACCGAGCCGGCCATGCGCCTGCCGCGCCGGATGCCTGGCTCGAACCAGGTGCTCGAACTCCTGGACGCGCATTTCCTCGCCGGCTCCGAGCGCGAGGCCGAGCCGGACGGCACGCTGGGCGACTACGTGGACGGCTGCGAGAATCACTTCCTGCTCGCCGATGGATATTCCGGTCTCGCGGAGACAGGCGGTGCGCACCAGGCGGTCAAGGCAAGTTTCTCCAGGGTGGGCACCCCGCGCCCGCGCGTCGGAAACCTTGGAATGCGGCGCTACGACGGGAAGGTGGTCCTGTGAGCAGCGCCGGGATTCAAAACACTCTGCCGCCGACCCTGCTTGCAGGTGGGGGCCTGAGCCGATTTTTGAGGTCGGTTTCGGGGTTGGCGGCTTTTCGATTACAGCGCGTCGGGCGTGTGGATGGTGAAAACATGCACACGGCTCCCAAAAGTCGCACCATCGCCGTGTTACGACGTGTTAAAAGGGGTCTAGTGGGAAGTGCCGCGCCCGGAAATTTTTGGGGTACGGCTTTGGAAGTGGTCGTTCGGAAATTTTCCCGGCCGGAACAAGGGGGGTGCGCGTGAATCTCACCGGCCAAAGCCAGTTCAATCAGGCTCGGATCGAGTGGGCCATCCGCCTCCGTTATTCTCCGATGCCCGAGTTGGACATGGGCCTGCTCGCCTCCCAGCTCAACGCCTTCCGCATTGGCGAACTGCGCATCGTCGGGAAGACGTGGGAAGTGATGATGGAGCGGGACGGGGAACTGGCCGTGAACGCCGACAAGCGTTACGCCGATCTCGCGGCCCTGGAGTGGAAGGTGGTCAGTGACGGGTCGAAGGATGGCGACCGCCACGCCGCGGCCCTCCAGTACTGTTACGAGAAGATTCGCGCCACCTCGGCGCTGGATCAGGATGTCTGCGGCGGGGTGTCGCAACTGATGTATCAGGTCGCCTCGGCGATCGGGAACTACTACTCGACGCACGAGATGCTCCTGCGCGTGGACAACGCGGC
>CAYQWK010000141.1:0-13877 GCA_964420805.1 uncultured Bifidobacteriaceae bacterium
CACCCGCCTCGCGCGCGCCTACAACACCGTGCAGCCGCACTCGGGTAAGATTCTCTCCGGCGGTGTGGACGCCAACGCATTGCACAAGCCGAAGCGGTTCTTTGGCGCGGCACGCAACATCGAGGAGGGAGGCTCGTTGACCATCATGGCCACCGCGCTCATCGACACAGGCAGCCGAATGGACGAAGTCAACTTCGAGGAGTTCAAGGGCACCGGCAACATGGAGGTTCACCTCGACCGCGCGCTGGTGGACCGGCGCATCTTCCCGAGCATCAACATTGAGCGCTCCGGTACGCGCAAAGAGGAACTGCTCTACCATCCCGACGAATACAATCGCGTCGTCATCCTGCGCCGGGCGCTGACGGGCGTGCCGCCGGTGGAGGCAATGGAACTGATGCTCAACAAGCTCAAGAAGACGCGCAGCAACATCGAGTTCCTGCTCGGCATGGGCATCAACCCGTAATCAGCGCAGATCACCCGCCGGTTTGAACGGGGCTGCGACAAAAGAAACGCAGCCCCGTCTCTTCACCACGACATTTTTGCCTCATTGATTCACAAAATAGGCGTGGCATGGTCGGCGTCAAAGACCGGACGCTGTGTCCAGGAAGAGAACAACGATGCACAAGAGAACTCATCTACTCACCGTCCTGATAGCCGCGACGGCACTCACGGGTTGCGATGGCGGTCGCATCCAGGTGTACGACGTGGCCAAAGAACCGTCGCCGCACGTCCACGGACCGAACGACGGGCACGACCATTCTACGCACAGCAGCCCAATCCCCCTGCCCTCAGGCTGGGAAATGGCCCCGGCGGGCGAGATGCGCGTGGGCAGCTACACTGTGCGCGGCGAAGGTGGAAAGAAGGCAGAGGTCAGCATCATTCCGCTGCCCAACCGCGGCGGGCGCGAACTGGACAACGTCAACCGCTGGCGCAGCCAGGTCGGCCTGAAGGGCGTCACCGAAGAACAAATGGCGAAGGAAGCCGTGACCATCGAGATCGAGCGCGCGCCGGCGCGGCTTTATGAAATGGCCGGCCCGTCCGTCGAAACCGACGAACCAACGCGGATCCTTGGTGCGATCCAGGACCGAGGCGGCACTGGCTGGTATTTCAAGATCGTGGGCGACGACAAGCTCGTGGCCGCGCAGAAGCCGGTCTTCCTCAAGTTCCTCAAGGAATATCGAGCACCCCACGGCGGGCCGGCTCCGGCCAGCGCGCCAGATCCGCACGCGGGCCTGGACATGGCAGCCGCTGCGACTCCAGAAGCCGGAACTCCAAGCGGAAGCTGGCCCGCGCCCGCTTCGTGGAAGGAGCAGAAGCCAGGGATGATGCAGGACGCGAAATTCATTGCCGCTGGCGGCAAGGCTGTTGTCACAGTGTCGCGCGCCGGCGGGGCGCTCACGGCCAACATCCAGCGTTGGCAGGGGCAGCTTGGCGTCTCTGCGAGCACCGAAGCGGAGGCAGAGAAGCTGGCCGCCCCCATTGACGTCAGCGGTGTCGCCGGGAAAATCGTGGACCTTTCCGGCGCCAGCCAACGCATGATCACCGTGATCGTTCCCAAGGGAGAAATGAGCGTGTTCTTCAAACTGATGGGTGATCCCGCGGCCGTCGGCGCGGAGAAGGACGCATTCATCGAATTCGTGAGGAACGTGAAATGAGCGATACCCAAACCAAGCAACCCGCGGCGCGGACAACACCAGACTCCGCCTCTCCGGTTTCCGGCACGGCAACGCCCTTTAGCACGCGCGCCTTGAACCTCCTCGCGTCGATGCGCATCACGGTGATCTTCCTCGGCTTGGGAGTGCTGCTCGTGCTCATTGGCACGCTCGCGCAGGTGGATGAAGGGCTTTACGCGGCCCAGAACCGCTATTTCCGCAGCCTCGTTGTCTGGTGGCATCCAAATGGCGTGAACTGGAAGATTCCCGTGTATCCAGGCGGTTATCTCATCGGCACCGTTCTGCTCCTGAACCTCTCCGTCGCCGCCGTCCGCCGGTTTCGTTTTTCCTGGGACAAGCTTGGAATCTGGATCGTGCATGGAGGCCTCGTGCTGCTGTTGCTCGGACAGTTCGGGACTGATTTCCTGTCTGTCGAAAGCTCCATGCAGATGCTCGAGGGCGAGACAAAGAACTACTCCGAGGATTTTCGCGCCATTGAACTCGTCTTGATCGACAGGTCGGACTCGAAGAAGGACCGCGTGCATGCCATTCCGGAATCAATGTTCGTGAAGCACACGGAACTGCGCGATCCGGCTCTTCCCTTCGTGTTGCGGGTGCAGAAACGCTGGGCCAACGCCGCTTTGGTCGAACCGGGCCCAAAGGCTCCGCCCATGGCGATCGCGTCTGGGGCGAAGAACGGCGATTTCAAAGACATCCTGGTTATCCCCGCCCCGGCCACCGCGGAGGCCGAGCGCCGAAACATGCCCGCCGCCGTCATCGAGGTTCTCGACGGTGACAAGTCCCATGGAAGTTTCCTCGTCTCGACAATGATCAACCGTCCGGATCATTTCGAAGCGAACGGCCGGCGTTACGACATCGCGCTGCGGGCGGCCCGCTATTACTATCCATTCAGCCTCACGCTCCTCAAGGCGACCCACGAGAAATACAAGGGCACGGAAATTCCGAAGAACTTCTCCAGCCGTGTGCGGGTAGAGGACGGGGACAAATCCGCCCGTGAGACGACCATTTACATGAACAACCCGCTGCGCCACGGCGGCCAGACTTTCTACCAATACCAGATGGCAGCCGATGAGATGATGATGCGTCAGGGCCAGCGCGCGTCCTCGACGTTTCAAGTGGTCCGCAACCCCGGATGGCTGACACCCTACCTTTCCTGCACCCTGATTTCGCTCGGTCTGGTCGTTCAGTTCCTCTCCCACCTCATCCAATTCGTCAAACGGAGGCTCGCATGAAATGGCTCTACAAGATCATTCCCCTGTTCTTCATCGCCCTGTTCGGTGTTGAACTCATCGCCGTCTTCGTCCCGAAGCACGACAAAGACGCGGTATTCCACGTCCGCGACTTCGGCCGGCTTCCCGCGTTGATGAACGGCCGGGCGCAACCGCTCGATTCCGTGGCTCGCAACACCCTGTTGCAAATTCGCGCCACTGGCGACGTGCCGCTGGAGATCATCCCGTCATGGCAGTTCTGGCGGCACGCGAAGAAGCTCAAATCGAGCGAATGGTTGCTCGAAGTCTTGTTCAAGCCCGAGGTCGCCGACACACGCCCCATCTTCCTCGTTCATCATCCCGAAGTGCTTTCGACGCTGAATCTGGCAGACAAGGGCCTTGAGAAGTCGGGTTTGCGCTATTTCACGTTCACGGAACTGAAACCCACCCTTGAAGAAATCCAACGTCAGGGCACCAAAGCCCGCCAGGTGGATGAGAAGCTGCAGGACACCGCGCAGAAGCAATTCGTAAAACTCCAGCACGCCATTTTCCTTTATCAGATGATGAAGGCTGCGGCGCGTCCACCCATCTGGGAGGATTTTGAAAAGGAGCTGCGCGAGTTTCAGGCCGTGGTGCCGGCCGGCATGGAGGCCATGCGCCTCAAAGAAGCCGGTAAGGAGCACGACGCCGCAGTCCTTGCCAAGTTCTGGGAACCCCTGAGCCAAATATTCGCCATGGCCCGGGACGGAAGCGGCGGTCGCGCCTATCCCCTCATCATTCCCCCCACTGAGCCAGAGCAAAAACATGAGGACTGGTCTAGCATCGGTCAGGGCTTGCTCGAGGGAGTGCGCACCCAGACCGCCTCCGCGCCCGTCAATTGGTTCGCCCGCATGAGTTCGGCCTACGCCAAGGGCAACGTGGCCGGTTTCAACACCGCGCTGGCCGAGTACCGCCAATGGCTGGCCAAAGATTTCGCACGCGAACTTACCAAGAGCCGTCAGGAATATTTCTTCAATGAGACCAAAGCGTTTCTGCATTGCATCATCATCTACAAATTCGCCCTGCTGCTGGCGTGCGGCGCCCTGCTAACGGTGGCCGCGTCGCCGGGCCTGTCTGAATCGTTGCGCCGCTCGGCTTTCTGGCTCGTCGTCATGGCCGGGAGTGTCCACACGTTTGGCCTGATCTTCCGCATGTATCTTGAAGCGCGGCCGCCGGTCACCAATCTCTACTCCTCGGCTATTTTCATCGGCTGGGGGGCTGTCGTGCTCGGCATCATTCTCGAACGCTTCTACCGCGTGGGCCTCGGCAGCGCGGTCGCGGCATTGACGGGTTTCATCACCCTCATCATCGCCCACAACCTCGCGCTCGGCGGCGACACCATGGAAATGATGCGGGCGGTTCTCGACTCCAACTTCTGGCTCGCCACGCATGTCGTCACCATTGCCATCGGCTACTCCTCGACCTTCGTCGCGGGCATGATCGCCATCGCCTACGTTCTGATCGGCATGTTTACGCCATTGCTGGCGCAGACCACCGGCGGCATCAAAGGCGCGCAAAATCTCGGCAAATCCCTCGCCAAGATGTGCTACGGCATCGTTTGCTTCGCGACACTCTTCAGCTTCGTGGGCACCGTCCTTGGGGGCATCTGGGCAGACCAGTCCTGGGGCCGGTTTTGGGGCTGGGATCCCAAGGAAAACGGCGCGTTGATCATCGTCCTTTGGAACGCGCTCATCCTCCACGCCCGCTGGGGCGGAATGATCCGCGACCGCGGCCTCATGAACATGGCCATCTTCGGCAACATGGTCACCGCCTTCTCCTGGTTTGGCGTGAACATGCTCGGAATCGGCCTGCACAGTTACGGGTTCATGGACGCGGCCTTCAAGTGGCTGATGATTTTCAACGGCACGCAAATCGCCGTCATGATCCTCGGGCTGTTGCCATTGCGTTTCTGGCGGAGCTTCCGTGATTCGGCGACGCCACGAAACTCGTCGCAATCTCCCCCGCAACCCGCGCCAGCTGCGTAACCCGGCCCGCCCGGTCCGGCCGCCAAGGACGCGGGGCAAGTTCAGTCAAATCCGCGTGCGAATGCCGCAAGCGCGAAGAACACACCATCCGCGAGCCGCCTCGAACAGCACGAAGGCGCTCGAAGCGAACAAGACTAAGGCAAGCCAGTTGATGGAGCCGAGCACCAGCCAGCCTCCGCCAGCCAGCCCCATGGCGATGACCAATCGAATAAGGCGACCGGCTGCGCCAATGTTTTTGGAAAAGAAGTTTTTCATGGGGCGGATAATTTAGCGTTTGGAAGGTTTGGTGGTTCGCAACCGTTCGAGCTGATCGTAAAGTTCGTCCAAACTGCCGCATTCGATCGCACCGATCCTCCGGAGCGCATCGCGATAACTCTCTGCCGCACGCCCGCCGGCCAGGATGCTGGTTTTCGAAGGCAGATAACGCCGCAGCCGATCCAACTCCGGCCCAAGATTCTCGTCATCTGCCGGATACACAATACTAAGGGCCACGGCGCGAGAACGGTCCTGTGTCGCGGCGCCGGCGATCTCGGCGGCCGGCAGGCTCGTGCCGAGATAAGTCACCCGCCATCCCAGATCCGCTGCCGCCGCCGCCACCATTACTGCCCCCAATTCATGCAACTGGCCTGCCGGAGTTGCCACTGTGATTCCGGGAGCAGAGGTCGGCGCAGCATATTGCCGGTTTCCATGCTGGAGAAAGGCACGAATCGCCGCGCTAGCGAAGTGCTCATGGGCGGCACTGATCGTGCCGTCCCGCCACAAATCGCCAATGCTCTGCGCGAGAGGGCCAATGACCTTATGCAGCAGCCCATGCTGCCCCAACGCAATAGCGGCACGCTCAAGAATATCCGCCAAAGCAGCCCCATCGAGACGTTCAGCAGCAGAAATGCACTCTTCCAGAAACTCCTCGACAGGTTCTGGCGGCTCGCTTCCCGGATCGGACTCCGGCGCCGGTGAACCTGCCGTCAGGTTTCGCAAAGTTTCAGTGTCGAGACGAGCAATGCGACCAATGCTGTGCCCGGCCTCTTTCGCCATGCGCAGCAAGTTCAGCCTTTCGATTTCTTGGTCAGAATAGAGGCGATGATTGGAATCGGCCCGCAAAGGAGAGACGGCACCGTAACGCTTCTCCCAGACACGAATCACATGTGCGTTGAGACCAGTGCGACGGGCGACCGTTCGGATTGAGTGTTGGATTTCAGCCATGTCTAACTCAACTCTTTTAGACAATAGTTAGACAGAAAACAAGTTTTTTCAACTAGCCAGCCGATGCTGGGTCTAATCCTGAACAATTTTAACCAATCAACACCATAAACAAAATGTTGACAAATCACTTTTTATTAGACAATATTTAGACGTTCAGATGACATGAAGCTTCAAACTGCCTTAAAAACTCACCGCATCAGCGCGGAACGGACGGACCACCTCGGCAAACCCGGCGTGATGACACCTCCAATTCGACGTATGGCAACACGAACCAAATTTCGATGCAGCGGCGCGCGAAGTGACAAAACAGTGCTCATTGTAGGCGCAGGCCCCGGCGGACTCGCCGCCGCAGTATTGCTGGCTGCGTCCGGATTGAGGGTAAAGATTCTGGAACGCCTCCCAACAGTTGGAGGACGTACCTCTTCAATCGAGGCCAATGGTTTCAAGTTCGACCTCGGACCGACCTTTTATCTTTACCCGCGGGTTCTCGATGAGATCCTCCGCGCTGCCGGCACAACCACGGAACGTGAAATGGACATGCGGCGCCTTGACCCTCAATACCGGTTGATCTTCGGCGCGGGCGGCGAACTCAACTGCACACCGGAGGTTGCCGCGATGGAGCGCGCCATCGCAGCCATCGCACCGCAGGATGCAGGTGGCTTCAGGAAGTTCATTGAGGCAAATCGACGCAAACTCGATGCTTTCCGTCCGTGTCTTGAGAATCCGTTTCACGGATGGCGCGACATCCTTACAACCCGGTTGCTGAAACTCCTCCCTCTTCTCCGGCCGCACGAATCGGTCGATTCCTATCTAAGGCAATTCTACTCGGATCCACGCATCCGCGTGGCGTTCTCGTTTCAGTCGAAATATCTTGGAATGTCCCCTTTCCGCTGCCCAAGCCTGTTCTCGATCTTGTCCTTCCTCGAGTACGAACACGGCGTCTTCCACCCCGTGGGCGGCTGCGCGGAAATCACCCGTACCCTGGCTAGGATCGCGTCAAACCTCGGTGTCGAGATACTGTTGAATGAACAGGTTGAAGAACTGATCTTCGAAGGGCGGCGCGCTGTTGGAGCAAGAACCGCGACGGCCGAACATCGCGCCGATGCGCTGATCTTGAACGCCGATTTTGCACGCGCCATGCGCCGTTTGGTTCCGGACAACCTGCGCCGCCGGTGGACCGATGCAAAGCTCGCGAAGAAAAAATTCTCCTGCTCTACGTTCATGATGTACCTCGGCATCGAGGGCCGCTACGACCTTCCGCACCACAATATCTTTATCGCGGAGGACTATGAAAAGAATCTGCACGACATCGAAAATGCCCATCGCCTTTCCGAGGATCCTTCGTTCTATGTGCAAAACGCGTCCGTCACCGACCCCACTCTCGCGCCTCGCGACCACAGCGCACTGTACGTGCTCGCACCTGTCACCCACCAGCATGAGAACGTGGACTGGACCCGTGAAAAGGGTCGCTTCCGCGACAAACTGTTAAGGCAGATCGCCAAGGCCGGGTTTGCCGACGTCGCCCCGCGCATCCGATACGAACGGGTGATCACTCCAGAGGACTGGGATACCCGCTACGAGGTTCATCGTGGTGCCACCTTCAACCTCGCGCACTCGCTCGACCAACTTCTGCATCTGCGACCTCGAAACCGATTCGAGGATCTCGACGGCGTTTACCTTGTTGGTGGCGGCACACACCCAGGAAGCGGACTGCCGGTGATCTTCGAAAGCGCCCGAATTTCCACCCGTCTGCTACTGGAAGATCTCGGCAGAAAGCCTTTCGGCGACGGAGAGGGGTCTGCGCAATCACTCCCGGCCGCCAATGCGCTGCAGATCGCAGCCAGCCTTTGATGCGTTTTATCGGCCAATTCTCCCATCTGCCAGTTCATGGTACCGACAACGTGGCATTCAATGTTCCATTGCTCTACGCGCAAACGACCTCCATCAACATGGAATCGCTAACGCCGTTCAGAATCGCCCAAACCCGGCTTGCGCAAGATCGCTGGCGCGAAACTCCACTGCGAGATCGGTTGCTTATGCTGCGCCGGTTTCGCGAGTTGCTGGCGGCTCGTGCTGGAGAAGCCGCTCAAATTGCCGCTCAATCCTCCGGCCGACCAATCTCGGAAATCCTCACAGCGCAAGTGCTCCCACTACTTGATGCCTGCCGCTTTCTCGAACGCCACGCGGCGAGCATCCTGCGCGCACGGAAATCCGGGATGCTCGGCCGCCCTGCCCTTTTCTTTGGCGTGCGCGCGGAAGTGCTTCGCGAGCCTCTGGGTCTGGTGCTCCTAATTGCGCCATCAAATTACCCGTTCTTCATTCCCGGAGTTTCCGCGCTTCAAGCGCTTGCGGCCGGCAATGCCGTAATTCTGAAACCAGGTCTGGCCGGCACCGGCTGCGCCCTTTTCCTTGCCTCCCTGTTTGATCGCGCTGGCCTCGACGATCGGCTGCTGCGCGTGATCCCGGAAGCCCCAACCGCGGCGCAGGATGCCATCAACTATGGCGTGGATAAGGTTGTCTTCACCGGCTCCGCCGAAACAGGTGGTCAGATCCTCCAGCAACTTGCTCAGCATCTGACTCCCGCCACCATGGAACTTTCCGGCTGCGACGCCGTGATCATCCGGGCCGACGCAGACCTTGAACTCGCCGCCCGTGCCCTGCTCTTTGCATTGCGCCTGAACGCGGGCCGGACCTGCGTCGCACCGCGGAGAATTTTCGTGACCAGCTCTGTCGCCACCGAACTCGAAGGTCGGCTTGCCCGGGCCAGCACAAGCCTCGAGCAGATCCGGTTTTCTCCCGGACAATCGCTGGCCGGTTGGATTCGCGACGCGCTCGCTCAAGGCGCGCATCTCATCACTGGCTCCATCTCAACTCATGGTGAAATCCGCGCACCGCTCATCCTCGGAGGCGTTCCCGCACGCTCACCACTGTTACGGCAAGACCTGTTTGAACCAGTCGCAACTCTAGTCACCGTTGCCGACGACGAAGAAGCGATCTCACAGGCCAACGCTTGCCCGTTCGCCCTCGGTGCCGCTGTCTTCACCTCCGATGAGAATGCCGGCCGCCGTCTCGCGACCCGGTTGCGCGGAGGTGTGGTCGTCATCAACGATCTCATCGTCCCAACCGCTGATCCGCGCCTGCCCTTTGGCGGCCGCAAACGCAGCGGTTTCGGCGTTACTCGTGGTGCGGAGGGATTACTCGCAATGACCGCCCCCAAGGTTGTCGCCCGTCGCGGCGGGAAATGGCGGCCTCACTATGATCCACCTCACGAAGGAGACGCGGAGTTGTTTTCCACTCTCGCCGAAGCGATCCACGGATCTGGATGGTCCCGTCGGATCCGTTCCTGGTGGAAAATCGCAGCCCTCGCTAGCCGCAGAAAATCCCCACATTGAAAGAGCATCTGAACAAACCATGAACACCGAACACACTGGCATAATTGGAAGCGGACTTGGCGGTCTCGCCGCCGCCTGCACGCTCGCCGCGCGCGGACACAAGGTCACCGTCTTCGAGCGAAACTCGTGGTCCGGCGGCAAAGCCGCCGTGATCAACGAACAGGGATTCCGCTTCGACATGGGGCCAACCATCCTCACCATGCCCTCAGTCCTGAACCGCGTCTTCCGCGAATCCGGGAGGAAACTGAAGGACTACCTGGATCTCGTGCCGCTTGATCCGCAATGGCGCTCCTTCTTCAACGACGGTGCCACGCTCGACCTTCACGCCGACACCACCAAGATGGCAGGCACCCTCGATGAATTCGCAACAGGCAGCGGAGAGAGGTATCGCGATTTGATCAAGTGGTCCCGTCACCTGCATCGCATCTCGGAAGAATACTTCTTCTGGAAACCGATTGGCGGTCTTGCGGACATGTTTAGCGTCCGGGGATCGCTCGGTCTGGGCACATTGCGCGACGTGCTTTCAATGCGCCCCGGCCGCTCGGTTGGCGGCGAACTCCGCCGCCGCATGCGCGAGCCGCGTGTCGCCCAAATGCTTGACCACTTCACGCAATATGTCGGCTCCGCACCCGACGCGTCTCCCGCCGTGCTGGCGGGAATTGCCCACATGCAAACTGGCGAAGGCGTCTGGTACCCAATGGGCGGCATTGGCGCGATCCCCGCCGCTCTGCGCCGCCTGGCCCTGGAACTGGGCGTCAGCGTCCGCGAGCATTGTGGTGTCCGCCGCATCGTCGTTGACGGTTCAGCAGTGCGTGGAGTGGAAACGGATAAAGGTGAATTTGTCGCCCTGGGCGCTGTGATCTCAAACTCGGACTCCGTGCGCACGCACCGCGAATTGATCGGCGGCGCCGTCGCGGAGCGCTTCGACAAGCGCCGCGGTTATGAACCGGCGTGCTCCGGCGTGGTGCTCTACCTCGGGCTGCGCCAGCGCTACGAACATCTGCTTCACCACAACTTCGTCTTCTCCCGTGACACAGAGGAGGAATTCGATGCGATCTACCGCCGAGGGGAACCCGCGCCTGACCCGACCTGCTACCTTTGTGCTCCCGCGCAAACCGACCCTGCCGTTGCCCCGGCCGGTGGCGAGGCGCTCTACGTGCTCGTCCACACGCCTTACCTGCGCCCGCACCACGATTGGGCCACGATGCTCCCCGTTTACCGCCGGACGATTCTCGACAAATTGAAACGCACCGCCGGTCTGGAAGACATCGAGCAACGAATTGTCTTCGAACGAACGCTCACCCCGCAGGGCATCAACGACCGTTACCACGTGCTGAATGGAGCGATCTACGGACTTGCGAGCCACGGCAAGTTCATCGGCGCTTTCAAGCCGTCCAACCGCAGCCCTGATGTGCGCGGACTCTACCTTGCCGGAGGCGCAGCCCACCCTGGTCCAGGCATGCCCATGGTCCTGATGTCTGGCTGGATCGCCGCCGACACGCTCGACACAGACCTGCGGGGAAAAACCGCCAGCGAGATGGCTCATGCGGCCTGACGCGCCAACCAAACGATCAGAATGGCTCTGCCGCGCGTTCACGCGGTACGCAGGCTGGTATCTGCAAAGGCAAGTCCACTCCATCCGGATTGCCCGGGCGGGAATGCCGCCCGAATTACACGGTCGGCCCGCCGTTTTGTTTGCCAACCATGCTTCTTGGCTTGATCCGCTGGTGGCCCTTTACGCCTCGGCGATGCTCTTCCCGCATCGGCCAGTCCACGCGCCGATGGACGCGGACGCAATGCGGCGCTACCGGTTCTTCGCCCGGTTGGGTTTCTTCGGCGTGGAACAAAACTCCCGACGCGGCGCGATCCAATTCCTTCAAGGCGCGCTCGCCACGCTCAAAAAGCCCGGCGCCCTGCTCTGGATGACACCGCAAGGAAGATTTGCCGATCCACGCGAGCGGCCAGTCCGCCTCGCGCCCGGACTTTCGCACCTTGCCGCGCACGCGAATGCAGGGGAAACCCTGTTCGTTCCAGTGGCCACGGAGATCGTCTTCTGGGAGGAACGAACCCCCGAAGTTCTCGCCGCCTTCGGCAAACCGCTCCAAGCCGACAAGAATCTCCCGCCGCGAACATGGAATGAACGGCTCGGTTCCGCGCTCGAATCCACGCAAAACCTTCTCGCAGAGACAGCAATCCACCGGGATCCGTCGGCGTTTCACGATCTGCTCCGCGGACACGCGGGCGTTGGATTCATTTACGACAACCTACGCCGGTTTAGCGCGGCCTGCCGCGGCCGGGAATTTCGCGCGGAGCACGGCCGCTTGTGATTATCGAGACTGCCATTTCGATCTCGCTGCTGCTTGGCGCATTGCCGGCCCTGCTCTTCACGCGCAACCGCCGGCGCTATCTCACGCCCTCGCGACCAGACTCCTCGCTGCCTCTGCCGCCGGTCTCGGTTTTGATTCCCGCGCGCGACGAACAGCAGAACATCGGGAATGCGGTGCGATCTGTTCTCGCCAATGCGGGCGTTGAACTGGAAGTGCTCGTGCTGGACGACCATTCACAGGATGAAACTGCGCATGTCGTCGAGGAACTGTCGACCAAAGACCGCCGCGTCCAGTTACTCCGCGCCACGCCGCTGCCCGAGGGTTGGTGCGGCAAACAACACGCCTGCGCGACCCTCGCCGCGCAGGCGCGGCATCCAGTGCTGGTCTTCATGGACGCCGACGTGCGCCTCGCGCCAGACGCCCTGCCACGCATGTTGAATTTCCTCCACCAATCCGGTGCGTCCTTGATCAGCGGCGTGCCGCACCAACAACTGGGCACGTTCACCGAGAAACTTCTGCTCCCGCTCATTCACTTCGTGCTGCTCGGTTTTCTGCCATTCGGGAGGATGCGCCGGGGGACCGAACCGGCCTATGCCGCCGGCTGTGGCCAGCTCTTCATGGCGAAGGCGCGGGATTACCATGCCTGTGGCGGACACCGAGCCATTCGCAACACATTGCACGACGGTGTTCGGCTTCCGCGCGCTTTTCGCGACGGCGGATTCAAGACAGATCTCTTTGATGCCACCACCGTGGCGGCATGCCGAATGTACCTTCGTGCCCGGGATGTCCTTGCCGGCCTTGCAAAGAACGCAACCGAAGGTCTGGCGGCTCCGGCGCGCATTCTGCCCGTGACGATGCTGCTTTTGTTCGGGCAGGTGCTGCCCTTCTTGCTTTTGGTCTGGCCGGATATCGGGCCGGGCTGGCGCGCGGCTGCCGCGGTTGGGGTTGCAACCGCATGGTGGCCGCGCGCCCTGGCCTGCCGACAGTTCAAACAACCGGCGTTCAGCGCCATTCTGCATCCGGCCGGCGTACTGATGCTGCTTGGCATCCAGTGGTTCGCCTTCATTCGCCAATGCCTCGGTCGGCCATCCGTCTGGCGCGGCCGAGCCTATGGGCGCGCCATCGCCATGATGCTGTTTGTCTCCGTTCCAATAGTTCCGGCGCAATCAGTGAACGACCATCCGCGGCAAATTCGAGCTTTCACGCTGGCGGACCAGCATGGAAAAACCCGGCGTTTCGAGTTCCCGAAAACCAACATCAGCTTCGTCGTTGTCGCCGACCAGAAAGGATCAGCCCAGCTTCAGGAATGGATCGCACCCGCGCAGGAACGGTTCGGCAATCGCATCGACATCGACGGAGTGGCGGACATGTCCGCCGTGCCCGGCCCGTTGCGCGAGATCGTGAGGACCTCCTTCGGCCGCCAGGTCACGCACCCCGTGATGCTCGATTGGGACGGAACAGTCTGCGCCAGATTTACGCCCCGGAAGGGCTCCGCCAATGTCTATGTGCTCAACCGTGAAGGCGTCGTGATCCGGCGTTGGACCGGTGTCGCCACCACCAATTCCATCGCAGAACTCTCTGCCGTGATTGAGTCCGAATTAAAAAACGGTCCCCGTTGAAGTGCCCCGGCCAGCAAGCCGAGGACGGGAAAAACAATTTTTGACAACAGGGTCCTCATGCTGTTCCCTCCGCCCGTGCAGATGATGCCAAACATGATTAACAAGTGCGCCAAGCGCTCCCAAGGACACACGTCCTTCTGGGGCGTCACCCGCGCCTCTGGCATCGTGAAGGAGATTTTCTAGGCCACCTGAAAAGATTTTCCGAAACCCACGATTGCCAAGGCAATCGTGGGTTTCGTGCTTTCAGCCCCGGCTCAACCGACTTGAAATTTATGAACACCACCCAGAATACATTGAACACCCGCTTCGCGCCCGAAACGCGATACGAGATCACGCCCGCGCCGGCAGCGCCGGTCCACGTGATTCGCGAGACGGAATTCGAGCGATTCAAGGCCCGACTGCTCCGCGCCGCCCTGGACTCGACGGAGGAC
>CAYQWK010000142.1:0-13792 GCA_964420805.1 uncultured Bifidobacteriaceae bacterium
CTGGTTGGCGTCCACCGTCGGGGTGCGGCCGAACTCGCCGCCCCAGATGACCAGCGTCTCATCGAGCAGCCCGCGTTGCTTGAGGTCGGTGAGCAGCGCGCCGACGGCCTGGTCGATTTCCTTCGCCGAGTTCTTCATCCCGGTCTCGATCTGGCTGTGGTGGTCCCACGAATTTTGCCAGACCTGCACGAAACGCACGCCGCGCTCGACGAGCCGTCGCGCAATCAACATCTGGCGGGCCTGCGTGTTCTCGCCGTACATTGCGCGGATGCCGGCCGGTTCGCGCGAGATGTCGAATGCATCGGTCGCCTCCATCTGCATCCGGTAGGCGATTTCGAAGGACTGGATGCGCGCCTCGAGTTGCGCCTCCTTCTCGCGCCGCGCGGCGTGCTCGGCATTGAGCCTGGCCAGAAGGTTCAACTGGCGGCGTTGCTCCGCCAGCGATGTGCTGCTGCTGCGGATGAACTGGATGAGTTGGTCCACCTGCTTCTTGTTCGAGTCCACGTAGGTGCCCTGAAACACGCCAGGCAGGAACGCGCTCTGCCAGTTCTGGTCGCCTTGCAGCGGGCGCCCCGGCGACATGCAGACGAAGCCGGGCAGGTTTTGGTTCTCCGTACCCAGGCCGTAGGTCGTCCACGCGCCGAGGCTGGGACGGATCAGCCGGTCGTTGCCCGTGTTCACCAGCATCATCGAATGCTCGTGGCTCGGCGTCTTGGTGTACATCGAGCGGACAATGGTCATTTCATCGACGTGCCGGCCGATGTTCGGAAAAATCTCGCTGACCTCGATCCCGCTCTGGCCGTGCTTCTGGAATTTGAACGGCGAACCGAACACCGTCCCGCCGAACGGCGCCTCTCTCCAAACGTCCTTGATCACCTTGCCGTCGAACTTCGCGAGGCTGGGTTTTGGATCGAACGTGTCCACATGCGACGGGCCGCCCTGAGCAAAGATGTGAATGACGTGCTTCGCGCGCGCCTTGAAATGCGGCTGGCGCGGAGCCATCGGCGAACTCATGTCAATTCCGCGCCCGGGCGCGGTGTTCGCCCGGGCCAGTAAGGTGGACAGCCCCAGTCCGCCGACGCCAAGGCCGCACTGGCGGAGGAATTCGCGCCGCGTGCGAAACGCGTGCTCCAAAGTTGGTTTGTGATACTGCATGGTTCGGGGTTCGTTCGGGAAAAACTGACGCGAGGGCGGGGTGGGGGATTCAGGCATTTCCTGCCGGCGCGACAAGCCCTCGACTCCGCCGCTGGTCCTCTGCTACCAACTCGCCCGCTCATGCGCAGTGAACTGACCCATGCCACCCGGATCGTCGTCAAGCTCGGCACCGCCGTGCTCACCGACGAACGCAAACAGCCTGACCTCGCCCAGGTTGGGCAGCTTGTCGCGCAAATGGCGCAGCTCCGGCGCGGCGGCAAGGAGGTCGTGATCGTCACCTCGGGCGCCGTGGGCGCTGGCATGGGCGTGCTCGGCTACGACGACCGTCCCGACACGCTCGCGGAGAAGCAGGCTTGCGCCGCTGTTGGCCAGTCCCGCCTCATGGCAACCTATGAAAAACTCTTCGCCGCGCACGATCTGCATGTGGCGCAGGTGTTGGTCACGCACGCGGATCTACAGAACCAGGAACGCCACCGCAACGCCCGCAATACCTTGCTCACCCTGCTCAAGCACGGTGTTGTGCCCATCATCAACGAAAATGACGCCGTCTCGACCACCGAGCTGAAGTTCGGCGATAACGACCGGCTCTCCGCGCTCATCGCGGCGTTGCTGCCTGCCGACCTGCTGGTGATTCTCACCAGCGTGGATGGCGTCATTGAGAACTTCGGACGTCCCAATGCGCGCCGCATTTCGGAGATCCCCGCCATTGATGCCGCGATCGAGGCCCAGGCTGGCGGCACCACCAGCGCCACGGCCGTTGGCGGGATGAAATCCAAGATTCAGGCGGCGAAGATCGTTGTTCGCAGTGGCATTCCGCTCGTCATCGCGCCAGGCCGCAGCCGCACCGTGCTCGCCGAAATGATGTCGGGTGCGGACACTGGAACCTTGTTCCATCCGCACGTGAAGAAACTGCGCGGGCATAAACGCTGGATCGCGTTTTTTCACCGGCCCGCCGGCGCGTTGCATGTCGATGCCGGGGCGCGTAGCGCGTTGCTCGAACATGGCCGCAGCCTGCTCCCGCCCGGCGTCGCGCGGTGCGAAGGCGATTTTTCCGCCGGCGACATTGTCAGCATTTGCGATCTGGATGGCACCGAGTTCGCCCGCGGTATGGCGGCCTTCGACGCGGATGCCATCCGCGCGCGCCCGTCCGTGAAGGGCGAGGTCGTGCATCGCGATCATCTGGTCATTCTCTGAAGCAGTATTTCCCGCCAATCAAACGCCCCAATCCTCTTCATGAAACGCGCCGCCATCCACGACCTGATTGCCGTCATGGCCAAACTGCGCTCGCCCGAGGGCTGCCCTTGGGATCGCGAGCAGGATCATCGCACGTTGCGCTACCACGCGGTCGAGGAGGTGTATGAACTTCTCGACGCCATTGAGGCGGGAGACGATCACGAGATGGAGGAGGAACTCGGCGACCTGTTGCTGCAAGTCGTCTTCCATTGCCAGTTGGCCCGCGAGCGCGGCGCGTTCGACTTCGACCGCGTGGCCCGCAACATCACGGACAAACTCATCCGCCGTCACCCGCACGTTTTCGGCGACGTGAAGGTGAAGAACGTCGATCAAGTCTGGGCGAACTGGGAGCAGATCAAGAAGGCCGAGAAGCATGGCACCAAACACGCGCGGCCCTCCGCCCTGGACGGGATCCCGCGCCATCTTCCCGCGCTGCTTCGGGCCGAGAAGCTCGTGAAGAAGGCGCGCAAGGCCGGCCTGCACGAACCGGCGCGCGCCCGTCCGCGCACTCGGGCGCAGGTCGCTTCTGAGTTGTTCGCGCTGGCGGCCGAGGCGCAGTCCCGCGGCTGGAGCGCGGAACAAATGCTCCGCGGCGAAACAAAGAAGCACGAGCAAACCTGGCGCCGCGCGGAGCGCCGCAAGCAGGCTGTGCGGGTGAAGGAATTTGTTTCGTCTTCGGCGCGCTGATTTTTCAACGTCGCTCCATGTCGCGTGATTACGTGTTGCAGCCGTTTCGTCCGCCGGTCGATTTGCACATCGACTACGCGGCGGAGCTGAACCCGCAGCAGCACGCGGCCGTGACCGCGCCGCCGGGCGCGTCGCTGGTCATCGCGGGCGCGGGTTCCGGCAAGACGCGCACGCTGACCTACCGCGTGGCGTTCCTGATCGAGCAGGGGATTCCGCCGGAGCGCATCCTGTTGCTCACCTTCACCAACAAGGCGGCGCGGGAGATGATGGGCCGCGTGGCGGCCCTGGTGGCCGGCGACCTGCCCGAGCTGTGGGGCGGTACATTCCATTCCATTGGTGCCCGCGTGCTGCGACGACACGCCGAGTTGCTCGGCTTCCGGCCGGACTTCACCATCCTCGACCGCGAGGACGCCACCGATCTGCTCAAGACGTGCATTGCCGAGGCGGAGATCGACGTGAAGGCGATGCGTTTTCCCAAGGCGGATGTGATCGCCGACGTGCTGTCGATGGCGGTCAACACGCGGCGCATGTTGGCGCGGGTGATTGGCGAGGACTATGGCCATTTCACCGCGCTCACTCCGCAAATCGAGGAGGTCGGCCGGCGTTACACGGCCCGCAAGCGCGCCGCCAACGTGATGGACTTCGATGACCTGCTTGTGTTGTGGCTGGCGCTCATCGAAGAGCACGGTGAGGTGCGCGATCTGTATCAGCGCCGGTTTCAGTTCATCCTCGTGGATGAATACCAGGACACAAACCAGATCCAGGCCGATCTCATCGACGCCCTGGCCGCGCGAAACAAAAACGTGATGGTGGTGGGCGACGACTCGCAGAGCATCTACTCGTGGCGCGGGGCGAACTTCCGGAACATCATGGATTTTCCCCGGCGCTATCCGGGAGCGGTGATTTACAAGATCGAGACGAATTATCGCAGCACGCCGGAGATTCTGGCCGTGGCTAATGCCGCCATCGCGGCGAACGTGGACCAGTTTCCCAAGGAACTGGCTGCGTGCAAGAAGCCGGGCGTGAAGCCCGCGCTGGTCGCTTGTTCCGACGCCAACCAGCAGGCCGCGTTTGTCGCGCAGCGCGTGCTCGAACTCCGCGAGGAGGGCCGCGACATGAACAAGATGGCCGTGCTCTACCGATCACATTTTCACGCGCTCGAACTTCAACTCGAACTCACCCGGCGCAACATTCCCTTCAGCATCACCAGCGGCATTCGTTTCTTCGAGCAGGCGCATATCAAGGACGTGGCGGCCTACCTCAAGCTCGCGTTGAATCCGAGCGACGAGCTTTCCTTCAAGCGGCTCGTGCAGTTGCTGCCGGGGATTGGCGGAAAGGCGGCGGACAAACTCTGGGCCAGGTTTAACCTGGAATGCGCGGCGCGGGGGGCGGATGCCGCGCCGGGCAAAAGCCCGGTTGCTGCGGCTCTTCAGAAATGTTCCGCCGCCGCACCGAAGAAGTCCGCGACCGCGTGGACGCAATTCGCCATCACGCTCTCGCAAATCGAGTCGGAGCCGGTCTGTCGCTCGGCCTCGGAGATGATCCGCACGGTGATCGAGGCGGGCTACGAGGATCATCTCAAGGAAACCTTCGCCAACTACCGCAACCGGCTCGACGACATTGAGCAACTGGCCGCCTTTGCCACCCAGTTTCCGGCCCCCGGCGACTTTCTCACCCAGCTCGCATTGCTGACCAACATCGAGGCCGAGGATGATCAGGCGACCAAGCGCGATGACGAACGCCTGCGCCTCTCGACGATTCATCAGGCCAAGGGCCTGGAGTTCGACGTGGTCTTCGTGATCATGCTGTGTGAAGGACTTTTCCCTTCGGCCCGTTCGATGGAGGACGAGGAAGGGATTGAGGAGGAACGCCGGTTGTTCTACGTGGCCGTCACCCGCGCGCGGGACGAACTCTACATCAGCCACCCGCTGATCCGCGCCAGCCAGGGCTACGGCGGTGAAGCCATGCAAACGCCCTCGCGATTTATCGAGGAGATTCCTTCCGCATTGGTCGAGGAATGGAATCTGCGGACGTATTAGCCAAGGTCGGAACCGCGGCTCACTTCGCCGCGCTGATGCACCACAGCGACTTGTGGGTGCGGATGAAGATGTCGCCATCTGAGATGGCGGGTGTGGAGTTCGACTGTTCCTTCAGCGAGTTGCGGGAGACGAGTTGGAACTTCTCCGGGCTGGCTTTGAAGACAAACGTGTCGCCAGCCTGGTTGACCACATACACGTTGTCGCCCACGAGCACCGATGATCCCCACGTCTCTCCCGCGCTGCCGCTGGACTGGAGGCGTTCCTCCCAGAGCTGCAGACCGGTGGCGAGGTCGCGGCATTCGGCCACGCCGATGGTGTTGCTGATGTAGATGCGCTTGTCCTTGATCACGCCGCTACTGAGGAGATGGCGCTTCTCGCGTTTCACGCTCCAGACCTTCTGCGCGGAGAGGTCGCCGCTGCCGCCCATCTTAACGGCCACGCTCCCGCCGAAATAGCCGCCCAGGCCGACTACATGGCCGTCGCCGGCGAGCGGTGAGGTGTAGAGCAGCGGGTTCAGGCCGTCGGTCTTCCACAGTTCCTTGCCGGTCCTGGGATCGAACGAACGCATCTCGTTGGCGAAGGTCATGATGACTTCCTCGCGCTGCGGTGTCTTGAGAACCAGCGGTGTGCTCCAGGTTCCGACGATGCCGCCCTTCTTGCCGGCGAAGCCGTCAAAGCGTTCGTCGGGCTGCCATTCGGGGGCATCGACCTGCCAGAGGGTCTTTCCGGTTTTCTTGTCGAGGCCGGTGAGAAAACTGCGTTTGCCGGGGCCGAAATAGAACACGCAGACGTCGCCGGCCAGCACCGGTGAACTGCCGTAACCCCACATGTGATCCTGCTTGCCGAGGTCGCGCTGCCAGAGTTGTTTGCCGTCGAGATCGAAGGCGACCACGCCCGCCGAGCCAAACGCTCCGATGACACGTTCGCCGTCGGTGACCGGCGTGGCGGAACCGTGTGGGTTGGTCTCGTGGCTCGGGTCCTTCTCCGCATAGGTCACGCCTTGCTGCCAGAGCAATTTGCCGTTGGCGCGGTCGAAGCACATCACCGCGCGCTTCTCGCCCTCGGCCTGGGTGATGAAAACCTTCTTTCCCCAAACGATGGGCGAACCGTTGCCGCGGTCGGGAAGCGGCGTGCGCCAGCGCACATGTTCGGTCGTGCTCCAGGTCGTGGGCACCTTCTTATCGGTGGAAATGCCGTGGCCGTCATTGCGCCATCCGGGCCAATTGGCGCCGTGGGCGGTTGAAAGCGCCAGCGCGAGAGCAGTCAGGGCGCACGATAAATGACGAATGACGAACGACGAATGACGAAGAGGCACGGCGAGGCGTTGGCGGGTGGAGGAAATGGCGTTCATAAGGCTGGTTTGTGTTTCGTCATGGGTCATTCGACATTCGGCATTGCCCAACAGTCTTCTCAACCCTCGATCCGGATCTTGCGCGGCCATTGCTGGTTCGCCTCCCAGTAGGTTTTCTTGAGCTTGATCCGGGGATCCTCCGCTTCGGGTTGGACACGGCCTTCCTCGTCCGTGGCGCGGGAGACAATGGAATGTTCGCCTTCCGCGGGCTTCTTCCAGTCGAAGTTGAAGAAACGCCACGTGTATTTGTCCTTGGGCGAGCGGTCGATGGTCGCGGGCTGCCAGGGGCCGTCGTCGATCTTGATCTCGACGGACTTGATCGGCGTGCCGTCGCCCCAGGCCGCACCGGTGAGGCGGACGGTGCCGTCCTTGAGCCTGGTGGCACGGGCGATGATCGACTTGACGTTCATCGGGCCGACGCTGGTGAGATGCCATTGCGTTTTGTCGCCTCGCTCCTCGCCGCGCAGAGTCACGTATTCCTGCGCCATGTATTTGCTCATGTAACGCCGGTCGATGACCTCGATGCGCGTGAGCCATTTTACCCACGAAATGCCGAACCAGCCCGGCACCACCAGCCGCAGGGGGAACCCATGCTCGGTCGTCAGCGGCTCGCCGTTGAACTCGTAGCACAGCAGCAAATCCTCGCGCATTGCGTCGGTGATGTGCAGGCTGCGGGCAAAATTCTGCGGATACTCCTTGTCGCGGATTTTCTCCACCTTCTCGTCCGCGCCGAAGAACACCACCTCGATGCCGCGCTTGAGCGGACCGCATTCGGCGAGCAAATCGGCCAGTGAAGTGCCGGTCCACTTGAGGTTCCCGATCGCGCCCATGAACCCGGCGTTGGCGCCGTTGCCGCCGCATTCAAGCGTGGCCGTCACCGTCTTGCGTTTGCGCTTTTTGAGGTCGTCGAGCGAGAGCTTGAGCGGCTTGCGGACCAGCCCGCCGATTTCGAGCGTGTGCCCGGCGGCATCGAGCTTGGGAGTGTTGTAATGGCTGACGACGTAAAGCGTATCCGTGCCGGTCTGCCAGTTCTTCAACTGCTGCCAGTTCGTCTGCTTGCGCCCGGCGGGCTGCATGTCGAGGAACGGAATGAGGACGCCGCCGGCCTCGGCCTCCGGTCCGCCGAAGAGAGACAGCGGATAATTCGCGAAAGCCAGCGCGGCGCCGGCCACGCCCGCCCGGAGCAGGTCGCGGCGTGAGAATTGAAGCGGTTTCTGGTGCATGTGTTGTTGGCCGGAACAGAAGCGAAATCTCTGCGGGACGGCAACTCCCAAAGCATCCCACCGTCGGCGCGTGTTCGCGGATGGTAACCTGCGGTGGAAGGGGGCGTCCGGGGCTAGGTAAATCGCTCGCCGAACCAGTCGCTGCTACTTCGGAATCTGGTTCAGGGTGTAATACGCCACGTCGTGCAGCAGGGGCTGGCCTTGCGCGGATTTCACGCCGGCGGCGTGGAGTTCGTGGACGTGGCCTTCGACGAGTCCTTCCACAGTCAGCCGGGCGCTGCGTTTGTCTGCGGCGATTTTGACGGCGACGACTTTCGCTGTGGTCTGGTCCACCTTGGGACTGCCATAGCTGCTTTGGTAAATCACCGTGTGCGTGCCGAGCGAGTAGGAGGCGGGATCCGCCGCCGACGCATCGACGGGTTCAGTGAACCGCAGTTCAAAGCCGTCCGGTTGCGCGCGCATCTCGTGAATCTCGAAGGGCGTCTTCCCGGTCCACACGAGCCGTTGCAGGGCGAAGGGTTTTCCGCCGCGCGCGCCCCAGCCGCGGTCGGTGCCGAAGATGAACATCGAACCATCCTTCGCAAATTCGAGGCCAAGGCTGCCCGAGTCGAAGCCGCGCCGGAACGGATGGCAGGCGCCCTGATAACGTCCGTTCACCTTCTCCAAGGTCACGCGCATTACAGTGGAATGGGTCTGGTCGCCGACGAAGAGCTGTTCCTTGAACGGCCCGAACCTGCCGCCGCTCAAATCGCATGCGACGCCGGACGCGCTCTGGCCCATCTCGGGGTAGGGGAAGTATACGGCGGGCGGGAGCAATTCAGGGATTCGTTTGGCCTCCTCATACAAACGCCCGCCGCTCTTGGGTTCCGTCGGTTTCTTCAAACCCGCCCCGGCGATTTCGTCGCGGGTGAGCGGATGGTCGAACCATTTGTTTCCGCCGGGATGGCCCACGAACGCGCCGGGGGTGAGTTGCTGAAGTTTGCACGCGCCGTTCCACGGGCCTTGATTGTCGGTGTAGAACACGTCGCCCGCCGCGTTCATGCCGATGCCGCCGGGCGAGCGCACGCCGGAGCAGGCCGGGATCATTTTGCCATCCGGCGTCACGCGCACGGCCCAGCCGCGGTAAGGATGATCGCTGCCGAAGGAGCCGGTCAGGCACAACACCACCCACATGTCGCCGCGCGGATCGAACCGCGAGCCGAAGGCGTATTCGTGGTAATCGCCGCCGATGCTCCAGCCGTCGCAGAAGGTCTCGACGATGTTCGCGCGCCCGGCGCTGCGGGTGTCCTTGAGTCGGGTGACCTCGCCGCGTTGCACGGCGTAAATCCAGCCGTCGCGCTCGGCGAGGGAAAGCACCTCGTGCAATCCGCTGGCGAAGAGCCGCCATTTTGGCGCGGGCGGATCGTCGAGCACGCCGGTGGCCACCCAGATGTCGCCGATGCGCGTGGAGCAGTAGAGCGTGTCCGGCGCGAGGAACAACACGCCGCCAGCCTCGAATTGCACGCCCGGCGGCGTGGGCAAAGTAATAATGCGGTAATGTTCCGCCTCGCGCGCGGCCGCATCCGCGGAGGGGCGCTTCTTGTCGGCGGCGTGAAGAACAGTTGAAATAAGCAGCGTGGCGGCCAGCGCGACGCGAAGGGGGCCTTTTACCATGAGAACTCCTCGATCAATTTTGCCTCTCCGCGCGTGAACGTGACGGGCACGAGCAGTTCCTGCTTGTCGCCCTTGCCGCGGATGACCGGCTTGTTGCCGGGGAATTGGAGGCGCAGTTTTTCATCGACCGTAATAGTGCCGTCGGGGCTTGCGGTGAGTTTGCCCATCGCGGCGCGGAACCAGAAATTCTCCGGCGGCTGTTTCGTGCGCAGCGTGATCGTGCGCCGGAAACCCGCGTCCACTGTGCCGGCCACCGCGATGGCGAAATCTTCCACCGCCACGTCCTTGAAATGGTAACGGAAGGTCGGCTGCTGCCGTTCGTCGAGCGTGTAGCCCTTGAACTGGAAACCCGCGCCGCGCCCGGCCAGCGCCGGCCAGGGCGCCTCTGGATTCTCCAGCACCGCGAATGGCGCGCCCGCCGGGAGCTTGATGACGCCGTGCCCCAATGGCGCTTCGCTGCCTGCGCCGCGCCCGGTCCGGTGCCGCGAGGCGTCGATGAAGTCGCCCTGCCAGATCAACGCCAGGCAGATGTCGTTCGCATCGAAGGCGAGGTTGGCGCCCTCGGGATACGCCACGGCGATGGCGCGCGAACCAGCGCCTTTGATGAAGTTGCGGTAGATCACCGCTTCGTTGCTCGCGACCAGCGCCATCTTGGCCTGCACCAAACCCGCCGGCAGATCCGTGTAATTCTTTCGCGCCAGATACCACCAGATCGCCGAGACCTGCTGCTCGGTGTCGCCCTTGAGGATGGTCTGGTTGGCCGCCTTGCCCTCGGGCCAGAACGGCGGCATCCGCGTGCCGGGCCGGAGCGACGGCGGGTCGAGCAGGTAACGGCGGAACCAATCCCAACGCAGCCGCTGCCCGACCGAGGCCAGATCGAGCGCTGGCACGCCGAGCGATTTGTTCCCCGCGAACGTGTGGCACGAGATGCACGAAAGCCCGGTGGTGCCGACCAGCAACCGCCCGTGCTTGGCCATGTCGGATGCGCCGGTGGCGAAGTTGTTCAAGTCCGGCAACGCTTCCGCGCGCGCGTCCGCCTTCTCGAAGGCCTCGACCAGCGGCAGCACGTTGCCCGCGCCAAACTGCGGCATCCGCGTGGCCATGTAAGGCCGCACGGCGCCGCCCTCGGTTAAAACAGTCCTGAGCCAAGCGGGCTGCAGCTTCGCGCCGACGCCGTTCAAGTGCGGAGGAATCACGCCTTCGTCGCCGAGGTCCGCCTCCATCGTCGAGACGAAGAACTCCTTCCGCAACCCGGTCGGGCCGCCACGCCCGTCGCGCGTGTGACAGGCCTGGCAGTTGAACTGCACCATGGCCCTGGCGACTTGATCCGCCGGGGGCAGGGGAGTCTTCAACCCCGCGACATTCCCCAGCACGGCGGCCAGTGCGGCGCGTTGGGGAGCGGAGAGCGCGAACTTCGGCGCGTCGGCGGGTGGTGCGTCCGCGAGGCAGCCGCCGGTTGACGCGAGTTGATCGAGTTTCCTGCTCCGCTTCACCGGGCCATCGCCGTGGCAGGCCGCGCAGTTCAAGTCGGCGTAAAGTTGCCGGCCGCGTTCCGTCTTTGCGGCGTCCACGGTGAACGGCGCGTCGCCAATCGGGCGCAGCGGCTGACCGTCATGCGACAACACGGTGGCGGGAATCTCCTGCTTCGGAATTTCCGGCCCCTTCCAGCGCACCTTCAAGGCAACCTCGCCGCCGCCGTCGAAATAATTCACCACGATGCTGTGCCCGCCGGCCTTGAGCGTGACCTTGCCGGACTTCTCGGAAGCCGGATGGATGCCGTCGTTGTCCACCAGTTTCTTGCCGTCGATGAACAGCGCGCTTCCATCGTCGGACTCGGTGTAGAAAGTATAGTCGCCATCCCTCGGCACATGAATCACGCCGCGGAAACGCAGGGCGAAGCCGCTCCGCTTCGGCGCGGCCTTGAGCGAGAAATCCTCCACGATGCCGCTGGCCGCGGGCGCCAGCTTTTCGAGATCCGCGAGCTTGCCGGCCGGCTTGTCGAAATAGTCATACGCGACGCCCGCCAGCCGGGTGGCCTCGCCCGCCGGCACCTGATCGCGCAGCAAATACATGGCGATGGATTGCGCCTCCGCGTCCGTGAGCTTCAACGCCGGCATCCGGCCCGAAACGCGCGAGCGCAGCGGGTCCTTGAGGAAACGCGCGAGGTCGGGCAGGGCGAACTTGCGGGCCAGATCACCCAGCGGTTTGGAGTCGCGCTGCAATTCCTCGAATGCGGCCTGCTCCGCGCCCGGCGGTTTCTCCAAGGGCGCATGGCACGCCGCGCAACCCGCGTGGAGAAACAGCTCGCGGCCTGTTGCCGCCTGCGCCATCGAGAAACCGGGCGGCGTGTTCGTGGCCGGCTTCTGCCGCGAAACGATGAAGTGCGTGAGCGCGTCCGACGCCGCGCTGCGGGCGTCCGCCGCCATGCCGTGCAACACGTCGGGATGTTGCGCGCCGAGTTTTACTGAGGCGGGATTGGCCAGAAACGCGCGGAGCCACTGGGGCGTGACCGGCGCGGCGGAACTCAGCAGTCGCGGCGCCTGGCGCGGCGCGAGGCGGAGCTTCACCTCCGGCGCGGCGTCATGGCAGGCCGTGCAATTCTGCTCCGCCAGCGCGATCTCGCCGTCGAGCGACGCGGCGAAGGCGGGGAGCAAGGCGAGCGGGAAGGAAAGAACCACCGCAATCGCGGTGGCCCGGCAGTTGGAGAGAGTTGCCATTTGAGTTGAACAGCGACGATGGACGGACTGGCACCGCCTTCGATTCACGAAACGCCGGATGGGAACTTGGCTCTTTCCCTTTCCGCGCCATCGTGTATTTCAACCGCACCACGCCACTGGCGGGAGGCATGACCGAAAACCCTGTCAACGTTCAGCAGAAGGCATTGCGCATCAATCTTGATGCCCGCCGCTACGGCGCGTTTGCCGAGATTGGCGCGGGCCAGGAGGTGGCGCGCTGCTTCTTCCGCGCCGGCGGCGCCTCCGGCACGGTGGCGAAGACCATTTCCGCCTATGACATGGCGGTGAGCGATGCCATTTACGGTTCCGCGCGCCGTTATGTCAGCCGCCAGCGCCTTCACGCGATGCTCGACCACGAGTTTCGCCTGCTCATCGAACGGCTCGACAAGACGCGCGGCGACAAGACGGCGTTCTTCGCCTTTGCCAACACCGTGGCGACCAGCGGATTCAAGAACCGCAATGAGGGCCACGGCTGGCTGGGCATCCGTTTCCAGGCCGAACCTCGCGAGGAGCCGTCCGAAATCCTCATTCACGTCCGCCTGCTCGACAAGGAAGCCGACCGCCAGCAGGAAGTGCTCGGCGTTCTCGGCGTCAACCTCATCCACGCCACCTGCTACTCGTGGCGCGATCCCGAGGCCCTCATCCGCGAACTGCTCGACGGCTTGCACTGGCAACAGGTCGAGGTGGACATGATCCAGTTCTCCGGCGCGGCGTTCTCCGGCGTGGATAACCGGCTCATGGCCCTGCTCCTCGTCAAGCACGGCCATACCGAGGCCGCCATGTTCACGGCCCACGGCGAGGCGGTGCAATGGGCCGAGGTGCTCTACAAGAAGCCCGTGCTCGTCCAGCGCGGCAGCTATCGGCCCATGACCAACCCGATGCTGGACATGCTCGAATGCGCCCGCCGCCAGTTCTCCGAGGATCCCGCCCTGGCCGGCGAATCACCCGTTATTCTCCTCGAAATGACCCTGCGCCAGTTGCAGGTGGATGACGCCATCAACCATCGCGATTTCCTCGACCGTGTGGACATGCTCCGCTCGCTTGGGCATCCCGTGTTGATTTCCAATTTCCTCCGCTTCCACCGGTTGGTCGCCTACCTGTCCCGTTACACGCAGAAGCCCATCGTGCTCCCGCTCGGCGCGCAGCGGCTTCTCGATGTGCTCGACGAGCGTTTCTACACCGATGTCCCCGGCGGTCTGCTCGAATCCCTCGGCCAGATGTTCCGGCGCGGCGTGAAGCTCTTTGTTTATCCCACGCTCGAACCCGACGGCTCGATCATGACGGCGCAAAATCTCCGCGTCGCCCCGAACCTCCGCCACCTTTACGCGCATCTACTCGAAAACGGCCTGATTGAAGACTTGCGCGGCTGCAACCGCGGCTGTCTCACCGCCAATTCGCCCGCCATCCTCCGGCAAATCAAGGACGGCGACCTCCAATGGCGCGAGCATGTGCCGCCCGCCCTGGCTGACACCATCCAGCGCAAGAAGCTCTTCGGGTGTCCGGGGGGATCTTGATCCAGGGCGCACCCAGCGCCTCGCGAAATCGGATAATGCCGTGGCGGCTGGGCGGCCGGGCGCCGGGCGGGTGGTTTCACGGAATGCCGAATCGCCGGAGGGTTGGCGCAGTCCCGAATGCTGGCGCGTTGACCTTGCGCGCGGGGATCGCGACAGCGTCCCGGAGTGCGGCGGCCCTCCGCCGCTTTCCGAAGGCGCGACA
>CAYQWK010000143.1:0-13629 GCA_964420805.1 uncultured Bifidobacteriaceae bacterium
ATGCCGAAGTTGCCCTTCTCCTTGAACACGCTGACACGGAAGCGGGCCAGTTCGCCGAACGCGAAACCGAAATCAGCGCCGCCGCGCTCGCGGCATTGCTGGATATGGTCCTCGGAAGTGATCGACCGCATCAACTCCTCCGTGTCCTCGGCCTTGAGCATTGGGCCTTCAACTCGGTGCAGGATGCCGTGCAGGCGGATCACCGGCGGCACGCCCACGCGCAGATGCAGGTCGGCGGCGCCCTCGGACACCACCAACTGCAGGAGATCGGACATCGAATAAGACATAAGTAAAAATCAGCTCACATGAGGTTTCGACAGGCCGGCGGAAGGAAGCTCACGGGGAAACCGCCGTGCAATGGCGCCACGGTCGTTGGAAACGCGGGCGTGGTCATCTCAATCCGCATCTCCTGTCGTTGCGCGTATGACCTCCTCCGCGGTGGTCATTCCGGCCAGCACCTTGCGGGTGCCGTCCTCGCGCAAGGTCCGCATCCCCATCTCCCGCGCGCGGGTGCGCAGTACGGACGACGGCACCTTGTCGTAGATCAGCTTGCGTGCTTCGTCGTCGATGACGAAAACCTCGAAGATGCCCATGCGCCCGCGGTGGCCGGTCTTGTTGCAGTCATTGCAGCCCTTGCCCTTCATGAAGTTCGCCGTGCGTGCCTGGTCCGCGTCGATGAGCAGTGTCCGCATCTCGCCCTCGGTGGGCGTGTGCGGGGCGATGCACTTCTTGCAAATCTTGCGCACCAGGCGCTGCGCCATCAGCGCGCGCGTCGAGGAGGCCACGAGGAACGGCTTGACGCCGATGTCGATCAAGCGCGCCACCGCGCCCGGCGCGTCGTTTGTGTGCAAGGTCGAGAAAACCAGGTGACCGGTCAGCGAGGCGTTGATGGCGATGGTCGCGGTCTCAAGGTCGCGAATTTCACCCAGCATGATGATGTTTGGCGCCTGGCGGAGCATTGAGCGCAGTGCGGCGGCAAAGGTCAGGCCGACCGTTTCATTCACCGCCACCTGGTTGATGCCGGCCATCACATATTCCACCGGATCTTCGACCGTAATGATCTTGCGGTCCGGCCGGTTGATGAAATTCAACACCGAATAAAGCGTGGTCGTCTTGCCGGAACCCGTCGGGCCGGTGACCAGCAATATGCCGTCGGGCATCGCCACCAGGCGCTCAAACGTCTGTTGGTCGTCCGTGAAGAACCCGAGCTGCGCCAGGCCGAGCTTCAGGCCCTCCTTGTCCAGGATACGCATGACGATGCTCTCGCCGTGGCTAGTTGGGATGCACGACACGCGCAGGTCGATGACCTTGCCTCCCACCTGCGTCTGGATGCGCCCGTCTTGCGGGATGCGGTGCTCGGCGATGGACATGTTCGACTGGATCTTCAGCCGCGCGATGATCGCTGCCTGCAAACGCTTGGGCGGGCTTTTCTGCTCGTGCAACACGCCGTCGATCCGGTAGCGCACGCGGAAACTCTTGGCCAGTGGCTCCAGGTGGATGTCCGAGGCCCGCATCTTGTAGGCCTCGACGATGAGCGTGTTGACCAGCTTGATGATCGGCGCGTCCGCGTCCACCGTCGCGCCGTCGTCCTCGATTGCGTTCGTGGGCGCGGCGGCCACCTCCACATCGCCCTCGGTGATGTTCTGGATCATTTGCCCCACCGCATCGTCCGCACCGCCGTAATATTTCCCCAGTGCGTCGTCTATCTCCTGGTCCGAGGCGACCTTTGGCTCGACATCCAGCCGCAGCAAATGATGCAGCGCGTCGATGGTGTCGAGGTCCGACGGGTCGCTCATCGCCACGCCAATGGTGTGGTCGTGGCGATAGACGGGAATCACCCGGTATCGCTTGGCGATGTGGCGCGGAATGGCGGCCACTACTTCGTCCGGCAGCCGGGCATCGTGGAGGTGAACCACCTCGGAATGGAAGAAACTGGCCTTGGCCTGGGTGACCGCGGATGCCGGAATCACGTTCCGCGCGACCAGGGAATCCACCGTGCCTTCGCCGGTCGCCCCTGCGTCGGCCTGGGCGGATGCCACTTGATCGGGCGTCACGTAACCCAGTTCAACCAGGGTATCGATTAGATAGTCGTCTTTCGCTGCCACGTTCTGTCTTCTTAAAACTTCGGGAAATCAGTCGCGAAATATTATCGGTGACCCCCTGAGTGTCAACGAACATGGCCCTTCCCCTTGGAAGTCGCACAGGAGTCGCGGGCAACACTTCATTCTCAATCCGCTCGCAATTCGGTGCTGCTCCACCGCTCCCCGGCGCGCAGGACGCGATGCCGTTGCCCCAACTCCCGGCACCTGGCTTCGAACGTGCCCGGCGACGCGGTGTTGAACTCGAACATCTCGTAGTGGCACGGAATGACGACGCGTGCTCCGATGTCTTTGGCCAGTTCCGCGGCCTGCGGGCCGTCGAGATTGCCCGCCACGCGGCGCTCCGGACGGTCGCCGTTAATGGGCAGCAAGGCCACATCGACGCGGAACGCCGCCAACTTCTCCGCCATTCCGTCGTAACGCAGGGTGTCGCCCGAGTGATATATCGCAAGGTCTCCGCAGCGCACCACGTACCCGAGATAGCGGTGTCGGCCCCATTCGTCGTGATCGAGCGCCGGATGCGCCGCCGGCACGGCGGTAATCTCGAATGCGCCGAAGTGCTTTGTCTCCCCGGCTTTGAGGCCGCGCGGATGTTCGATCACCACGCCCAGCCGGTCGCAGACAAACGCGCGGTTTGCCTCCGGCACGACCAGTTCCATGCGCCGATTCACGCGCATCAACGGTCCCAGCGTCTCCGCGTCGAGATGGTCCGTGTGGTTGTGGCTTGAAGTCACCACATCGATGAAGTTCAACCGCTCCGGCGCAACCACGCGTTCCGTCATCCGGACATGAGGTTTGTCCGTGGTCGCGTATTTGTGGGTCAGGGAATCGGAAAGATACGGGTCGAACAACAGGTGATGCCCTTGCCATTGAATGAGAAACCCGCTTTGGCCCAGCCACCACAAATGCAGGTCGCCGGGGAAATCGCGTGCCGCCTGGACGTCGTCGAGGAAGCCATCATCCTTGAGCAGCGGTTGAATCATAACCACGTCCCGTTCTACACTGCCACCCGCGAACTGTCCACCCATGCACGAAAAAGCCATCGATCACCTTGCCAAGTCCGACCGCGTAATGCGCAAACTCATCCGTTCCGCCGGCCCCTGCCTCCTCCGTGCTGACCGCCGCCGCGAGCCCTACGCCGCGCTTGTCCGTTCCGTGACTTACCAGCAACTCAACGGCATCGCCGCGCAGACCATCTTCAACCGTTTCCTTGCCCTCTTTCCCGGTGTCGAGTTCCCCGTCCCGAGACAGATCCTCGACTCGCCCGATGAACTTCTGCGCAGTGCCGGCCTCTCTCGCGCCAAGACTGCCGCGATCAAGGACATTGCCCGCAAGGCCGGCGAAGGCATTGTCCCGTCGCGTGCCGATGCAAAATGCCTTTCCGACGCCCAGCTCATTGAACGTCTCACGGTCATCCGCGGCGTCGGCCCCTGGACGGTCGAGATGCTGTTGATCTTCTCGCTCGGGCGCCGGGATGTGTTGCCCGTCACTGACTTCGGGGTGCGCAAGGGATTCTCCCTCGCCTACGGCCTGGATGATCTTCCCCACCCGCGCGACCTGCTTGCGCACGGGGAACGCTGGCGGCCCTACCGCAGCATCGCCTCGTGGTATCTTTGGCGGGCCTGCGATTAGTCACTTCGGGGCACCGATCAAATCCGCTCGCGTCACTTCGGTAATTTTCTCTCGCACCACTTCCGCAGCCTGCAACGCCGCGGCTGGAAACGTGTGCGCCACCGCTACGCAACGCATTCCCGCCGACCGCGCCGCCGTCACGCCCACCACCGCGTCCTCGATCACCACGCAACGGGCGGGCGGCACGCCCATCTTGCGCGCGGCGGCCAGGAAGATGTCCGGCGCGGGTTTCTTCAACACCACGTCCTCCGCGCTGGTGACCGCGTCCCAGGTCTCGACCGGCAGCCCGATCTTGCCGAGGTTTGCGCGGATCTTCCGCAAGTCCGCGCTTGAGGCCAGGGCCGTGCGCCAGCCAAGGGCGCGGCATTGGCGGACCAGTTCCACCGCGCCGGGAAACGCCGCCAGTTCGCCCGGGACCAGTTCGAGATAGATGTCGTAGGTCTGCGATTTCGCGCCGGGAAGGTCCAGCGTCACGCCGTGTTTCTCCGCCACGCCGCCGATGTAACGCTCCTCGCCCGTGCCGACGAAGGGCAGAAAATCGTCGCGTTGCACCGTCACGCCGCGCCGCCGGAACATCTCCACTGCCGCCGTGCAAATGAGCGCCTCCGAATCACAGAGCACGCCGTCCATATCGAAGATCACCGCCTGAATCTCAGTGGTCATGTTGGTTTCCGGTCATTGCGACAGCGACCCGTCGCGGTGTCAATGAGGCCGACCGCGTTTCGGGCCGCGCGGGCGCACCTCAGTTTCTTGCAGGATGCACATTTCTCGGTGGTGGAACTCGTTGCGCTGCGACGAGTGGTGCCGCGTCCAGCGGCGCAACGGACGGCCTTACGCCCTCCGTTCCGTCCGCTCTGCGCGGACTGGGTTGTCGCAGCGCGACAACCACCACCAGCAAAAAGGTGCGATGCGTCCAGATCGCGCCCATCAACCTCCGTCGATAAACGTCCTGAGAATATTTCCCCTGCTGGCGCAGTCTGCATTGCCATGATTCGTCGCTGCCTTGCCGCCCTGCTCGTCCTCTCCGTCCCGCTCCACGCCGCTGAATTTCATGTTGCCCGCAATGGCAACGATGCCTGGACCGGTACGCTGCCCGCGCCAAACGCGGCGGGCACGGACGGGCCGTTCGCCTCACTTCAGCGCGCGCGGGATGCGGTGCGGCCCGTGGCACGGCGTGAACCCGTCACGGTGCAAGTTCACGGCGGAATCCATGCGTTGCCGAAGATGCTGCAACTTGACGGGCGGGATGCCGGCACGGAGGCTGCGCCCGTGGTCTGGCGCGCCTACCGGAATGAGAAACCCGTGTTGATTGGCGGACGCGAGATCAGCGGGTTCACCGCTCATCAGGACGGCGTGCTTAAGGCTGACGTTGGCACGCAGGGTTTTGCGGGAATCCATTTCCGGCAACTGATCTTTGACGGCCGCCGGCAGCACCTCGCGCGTTACCCGAACTTCGATCCGCAGAATCCCTACGGCGGCGGCTGGGCCTACGCGGATGGCAAACCCGTGCCGATGTATTCCGACATTCCCGGCGAGAGCAAACGCACCTTTCAGTTCAAGGCGTCCGACGCGCGCCGCTGGGCCGTGGCCACGAACGCCGAGGTGATGGTCTTCCCACGCTACAACTGGTGGAACAACATCGAGCGCATCGCCTCGCTCGACGCCGCCACTCGCACGATCACGCTGGCGCGCGACTGCTCGTATCCAGTCCGCCCCGGCGACCGCTATTACGTGCGCAACGTGTTCGAGGAACTCGACGCGCCGGGCGAGTGGTTTCTGGACCGGCAGGCTGCCACGCTCTACTTCCGGCCGCCCGGGCCGCTGGCCGGGAAGTCAGTTTATGCGCCGACCATGCGCACGATTCTCGAACTCGGCTCCGGCGCCGCGCACATCACATTTCGCGGGTTGACGTTTGAATGTGCCGAGGGCACGGCCATCACGTTGCGCAACACCACCAACTGCCTCATCGCCGCCTGCACCATCCGCAACGTGGGAGATTACAACGGGTCCGGCGTGTCCGTGGACGGTGGCTTGAAGAACGGCGTCGCCGGCTGCGACATCCACGACACGGGCAGCCACGGCGTCAGCCTCAATGGCGGCGACCGGAAGAAGCTCGTCGCAGCCGGGAATTACGCGGACAACAACTACATCCACCACGTTGGCGTGTTCTACAAACAGGGGGTGGGCGTCTCGATGGGCGGCTGCGGAAACCGCGCCTCGCACAATCTCATTCACGACGGCCCGCGCATGGGTATCATGTTCAGCGGCAACAACCACGTCCTCGAGTTCAACGAAATCCGCCACGTCAATCTCGAGACCGAGGATACTGGCGCGGTTTATACCGGCGGCCGTGACTGGCTCGGTTCGCGAGGCACGATTATTCGATACAACTATTTCCACGACATTCTCGGCTACGGAAAGGACGCCGACGGCCAGTGGAAGTCTCCGCATTTCGCCTGGGGCGTGTATCTCGACGACAACACCGGCGGCGTGGATGTGATCGGCAACATCGTTGTCCGCGCGCACCGCGCCGGCATCCACCTCCACAACGGGCGCGACAACCACATCGTCAACAATGTCTTCGTTGGATCGTCCCAGTACCAGATGGAATGCAACGGCTGGACCGAAACCAGCCGCATGTGGCGCGACCATCTTCCGACCATGATCAAGGGCTACGAGTCTGTCATGAACGAGACGCCTTGGCTCCCGATGCGGCACATGGAGTTGCATCCCACCAACGCGCCGTTCTCCGATGGCCGGATCATGGCCGGCAACGTCTTCACTCGGAACATTATCGCATGGTCTGAACCCAAGGCGAAATACGTCTCCTTCCGCACCTTCCCGCACGAGCACAACGACTGCGACTCCAACCTCGTCTGGCACGGTGGCCAGCCCGTCCTCACCGGCGAACGCAAGGCCGGCAGGGAAATCTCCGACAACTTCGCTCCCAATCCCGGCTTCGAGGAAGGCGCGCCCGGCGCTATGCCGAAGGACTGGCAATGGCAAATCCGCCCCACGAACACCGCGCGTGCCGTCCTCGTTTCGGAGGGCGCGGCCGGCGGACGCCAGGCCCTGCGCCTCGACGCTGCGCTCGTGAAGACGAAGCCCCGCGACAATTATCCCATCCTGGTCAGCAAGGAGTTTCCGCTCACGCCCGGCAGGAGCTACCGGCTAACCGCGAAGTTTCGGACGGACAAGCCCGCCGCGAAGGCTGCGCTCATGCTCCAGTCCTACATCGCCAACGTCTATTTTTGGGCCAGCAGCCCGAGCGAGGCGAAGCTCGGGCCCGCGTGGAAGGATTTCGAGTTCGTGTTCAGGATTCCCGCGCCCGGCGACAAGAACTGGAACGAGCAGATGAAAAAGTTCCGCGTGCGGCTCGATTGGAAGGAGGAAACCGGAGAGTTGTTCGTGGATGATATTTCCCTGCGCGAGGTCGAGTCGCTCGATGAATGGGCTTCGTGGCAGGCGCTCGGCATGGACCGCCAGTCGGTGATTGCGGATCCACTCTTCGTGAATGCCGCGCAGGACGACTACCGGCTCCAACCCGGTTCGCCCGCGTTCAAATTCGGCTTCCAGTCGATCCCGGTCGAGAAGATCGGCCCGTATCGCGACGACCTCCGCGCCACCTGGCCGATCGCGCAGGTTGAAGGTGCGCGGGAAAAACCACTGACCTTGCGGTGAGGGCTGATTGCGGATCGAGGATGCGGGTGTGGTTGGGATTGGGTTTCGTGTTCAAGGGTGCGCGACGCGATTCAAGAGAGGCGCGGGGAGAAGCCAGTCAGGAAGCCGCCGGCTCAACTCTTCCTGCCCCGCCGCTTGATTCCCAGCCGGATCGCGGCGTCCTTAACCACCCAGCTGCTTTGTTCCAGAGCGGCTTTCGCTGCCGTGGCATCGCGGCCGGTCAGCGCGGCCACGATGCGCACCGCGCGGTCACGCAGCTTCACGTTGCTCGGCTTCACGTCCACCATCAGGTTGCTCAAGACCTTGCCGGTTCGCACCATCGCCAGCGTCGTGAGGAGATTCAGCACCAGCTTCGTGGCCGTGCCGGATTTCAGCCGCGTCGATCCGGTCAGCAGTTCCGGCCCGACATCCGGCGCGATCACCAGAGCCGGTCTCATGGCGAGTGGGATGCGCAAGCCCGGATTAAAACTCAGCAGCACCGTCTTCGCCCCGCGCCGCCGCGCCTCCAGCAACGCGCCCCAGACGAACGGCGTGCGCCCGCTGGAAGCGATTCCCACCACCACGTCGTGCTTGTTGACATCGCGCCCTTCGATCACACGCGCTCCTTCGTCGGGATCATCCTCGGCTCCTTCGACCGCCTGCCACAACGCGCGTTGTCCGCCGGCGATGATTCCTTGCACCCTTTCCGGATCAGTCCGGAAGGTCGGCGGACATTCGCTCGCGTCTAGAACGCCCAGGCGTCCGCTCGTTCCCGCACCCACGTAGAACAAGCGGCCGCCGCTCTTGAACGCTGTCGTGATCCAGCCCACCGCGCGTTCAATGGCCCGGCTTTCGCGCCGCAACGCGTCTGGAATCCGCGCGTCCTCGGAAAGAAATAGCTCGATGGCCGCGCGGGTGGAAATCCGGTCGAGATTCATCGACCTCGGGTTTCGTTGCTCTGTCGGCGACGCAGCCAGTCCGATGTCGAGTTGGCGGAGATCGAATTTGCGGGAAATTGACTGTGCCGCCGATGCAGGAACCTGCGCCGCGGCCTCCGCTCTCGTGGGTGCGTCGTCGGCGTGTCGCTTCGCCAGTTCCACCGCGCCCCACGCGCTCTCCGTCTCCAACGTCGCCACCACCGTGCCGGGTCGCGCCTGGCGGATCAACGCCGCGGCCCGCCCGGCCACCGCCTTGTTGCGCGTCAGCACGCTGCCGGCGAACACCACGCGGGCCGTTCCTCCGCTGGGCAGCAACTTCTCCGCGCACAACACCGCGCTCTGCGCGATGCTCCCCGCCGCCGTGGCCAGGATTCCGCGCGCCAGCCGGTCGCCGCGCTCCGCCGCCGTCGAGACCTCGACGGCCAAAGCGCCCACGTCGCTCTTCTTCGCGTTCACCACCCATGCGGACAATTCCTCCGGGCGGTTCAATGCCAGCGCGCGCAATAGCTGCCGGCCGAGCGGTGGGATCTTTCTGTTACGGTCGAAGTGTTCGAGCGACGCCTTCATGGCTTGCAACCCGATGAAGTACGCGCTGCCCTGGTCACCGAGAATGTGGCCCCAGCCGCCGACCTTGCGTTTCTCGCCGGCGGAGTTCCTCCCGAAGAAGCACGAACCCGTTCCCGCCAGCGCGATCAACAACGCGTCAAATTTCCGCCCGGCCCCCTTCGTCGCGTCCACCTCCGCGCCGGCCAGCGCCGTTTCCAGGTCGTCCGTGGCGTAACAGGCTGACTGCGGCCAGACCTTGGCCGCGAACTGCCGCACCCGCGCCCGGTCCGATTCCAGCCGCGCACTCGCCATGCCGATGGCTACGCCACGTGGCTCTGGAAGGCCCTCGTGAGCTGCGCGCAGCGAGGTGAACAGCGCGAGCAACTGCGCGTCGGACAACAACCGCAGATTCCCCGGTCCGCCTTCGACTCTCCGGCGTGCGTCAGCGCATTCGTATGCCGCAACCGTCCGCGTGCCGCCGCCATCAATGCCCAGCCATGCGGATGCGTTGGAAGAATTCATGCGCGGGACGTTACGGGTGCGCCCGGTTCGTTCAACGCGAAAAGCGCTGATCAGCCGCGCCGCGCCTGCCGGCGTGCGCGCAGCTTCTCCCGCATCACCACCATGGAGCTTTGGGCCACAGCACGCCGCATCCGCCACATTGTTTGCAGGGCCGGCGAGCGGGCCAGATCCTCCGGAGTCGTGTGTTTCACTTCCAGTCCCGGCGCGAGGTTGACACCCACGGCGCGGAACAGATGGCAGACCAACGCGGAGCAGAAGAGTGATTTCTCGCGGGCCAGCGCATTGCGACCGCCGCGTGTTTCCGGGCGGCGGAGGCCGGCCAGGGTTCCGATCAGCTCGCGCACTGAATAGCGCGTGCGGTTCGCCACGAGGTTTAACCCCTCCCCAACCAGGCGCCGCGTTTGCTCGTTGGTCAGCCCAAAATCCAGGACGGCCATTGCCGTGTAGAGTTTCTCGTCGAAGAACTTCGACAAGCGGTTTTCCTGCGCACCGAGACGGATGTGCTTGCGGTGGAGATCAAGGTCCGACTCTATGATCCACTGTTGGCCATCCACCCGCTCGCCTTGCATGACGAAGGCATGTGACCAGCAACTCCAACGCTCGTCTTCATCCACGTGCCGCTGAGCCCGGCAGATCACGCGGTCGATCAACATCGTGCCACCCACCAGCCCGACACGCCCGGGCGCGGCGAATTGGAGGAGGAATTCCTCGTTCGACAGACCGCAATGATCCTGAACATTCACCGGCGAATTGAACGCCGCTCCATCGGTCTGGCGCCAGCGAAAGTTCGCGCACTTGCGCTTCAAATCGATTCGCGGGTTGAATTCAAACTTTGCCGCCAACTAACCTCCCGGCCCGCGTTAATGATTCATCACGCCACCGACCTTGCCGCCCCGGCGCCCGATGCGCCGCTGCTGGAATTGCGCGGCGTGAGCAAGTCCTTCCCCGGCGTGAAGGCGCTGGCGGACGTGTGCTTCACCGTCCGGCGCGGAGAGATACATGCGCTCATGGGCGAGAATGGCGCGGGCAAATCCACCCTCATCAAGGTGCTCACCGGCGTCTATCGCCGCGATGAGGGGGACATGCGCATCGAAGGCCGTGCCATCGACCCGCACTCCCCGCAGGACGCCGAGTCGCGCGGCATCTCGACGGTTTATCAGGAGGTCAACCTCGTGCCTTATCTTTCTGTCGCGGAGAACATCTGCCTCGGGCGAATGCGCTCGCCGCTCGGGTTGGTGAACTGGCCGGCCATGCGCCGCCGCGCACAGAAGGCGCTCGCCCGACTGGGCATCGACATCGACGTGACGGAACCGGTGGCGACTTTCTCCATCGCCATCCAGCAACTTGTCGCCATCGCCCGCGCGCTGGATGTCGATGCGAAGCTGCTCATTCTTGACGAACCGACATCGAGCCTCGACGAGGGTGAAGTCGCGCGGCTCTTCGACATTCTTCGCAAGCTCAAGGCGCACGGGCTTGGCATCGTGTTCGTCACCCATTTCCTCGACCAGGTCTATGCCATCAGCGACCGCATCACGGTGTTGCGCAACGGCACGTTCGTGGGCGAATTCGAGGCCGCGCAGTTGCCGCGCCTGAAACTGATCTCCGCGATGATGGGGCGTGAACTGGCCGAGGCGGATTTCAAATCCGCCGCTCGCGCCGGTGAACAAAAGGTGAAGGCGCCTCTGCTTTCGCTGCGCCAGCTTGGCCGGCGCGCCTCGCTCAAGCCGATCGACCTCGACATCTCGGCCGGTGAAATCCTCGGACTGGCCGGGCTCCTTGGCTCGGGCCGGACTGAGACCGCGCGGCTCATCTTCGCCATCGACCACGCTGACAGCGGCGCGATGACGCTGGAGGGGCGGGAGATTTCCGTGCGTTCACCCCGGCAGGCCATTGCGCGCCGCTTCGGTTTCTGCCCCGAGGACCGGAAGGTCGAGGCGATCATTCCCAATCTCTCGGTGCGCGAAAACATCGTGCTGGCCTTGCAAGCCAGCCAGGGCTGGGCGCGGTTTGTTTCGCGTGCGCGGCAGATCGCCCTGGCGAACGAGTTCATCAAGGCGCTCAACATCAAGACACCCGGCCCCGAGCAACCGGTCCGGCTCCTGAGCGGCGGGAACCAGCAGAAGGTCGTCCTGGCGCGCTGGCTGGCCTCGAACCCGCGCCTGCTCCTGCTCGACGAGCCGACCCGAGGCATCGACGTGGGCGCGAAGCTGGAGATCGAGAAACTCATGGCCAGGCTTGTCAGCGAGGGCATGGCCATCCTGTTCATCTCCTCGGACCTCGAGGAAACGGTGCGCAACAGTCATCGCGTGGTGGTGCTGCGTGACCGGCGAAAAGTCGCGGAACTTCGTGGTGATGACATCACGGAGCACAACATCATGCACGCGATTGCCTCGACGGAGGTGGCCGGTTGAACACCTGGTCCAAACTCAAATGGCCGCTCCTTGCGCTCGCGCTCGCGCTGGCCTTCAACGCCGCGTTCACTCCCGGTTTCTTCCGCGTCGAGATCAAGGACGGCCACCTTTACGGCAGCCTTATCGACATCATCCACCGAGGCGCGCCGGTGATCCTGCTGTCGCTGGGCATGACGCTGGTCATCGCGACGGGCGGCGTGGATTTGTCCGTGGGCGCGGTGATGGCGATCAGCGGGGCCATCGCGGCGCTGCTGGTGCGCGCGGGGCAGCCGCTGGTGGTGGTGGTGGCCGTGGCGCTGGCGGCGGCGTTGGTGGCCGGGCTTTGGAACGGGCTGCTGGTCGGCTTCATGAAGGTCCCGGCGATTGTGGCCACGCTGGTGTTGATGGTTTCGGGCCGTGGCATCGCCCAACTTCTCACGGGCGGGCAACACGTGGCCTTCGAGAACAAGTCGCTTGAGTTCATCGGCACGGGCCATCTTGGCGGTGTGCCGTTCACCTTCACGCTGGTGCTGGTCGTGTTTCTCCTGCTCGGCCTGGCGCGCACGCGGACCGCGGCCGGCTTGTTCATCGAGGCCACCGGCGACAACGAAAAAGCCAGCCGCTATGCCGGTGTGCAAACCCGCCTCGTGCAATTCGCGGTCTATGGCGTCTGCGCCGTGTGCGCGGGAATCGCCGGGCTGATTGTCACCGCCGACGTGAAGGAATCCGATCCCAGCCGCGCCGGCCTGGGCCTCGAACTCGATGCCATCCTCGCCACGGTGATCGGCGGGACGACGTTGCAAGGCGGGCGGTTTTTGCTGGCCGGCTCGGTGGTTGGCGCGGTTCTGCTGCAAACGCTGACCACCACCATCCTCACGCGCGGCGTGCCCGTGGAATGGACACTGGTGGTGAAGGCGCTGGTGATCATCGCGGTGTGTCTGCTGCAGTCCGAGAAGTTCCGCGCCGTCGTTTCGAGGAAGAAGGTGGCGGCGTGAATCTCCGGGTGTTTCGACGCAACGTTCCCTTCCTTGCCACCGCGCTGGTGTTCGCGCTGCTCTTCATTTTCGCCAGCGTGAATTACAAGGGCTTCTTTTCGCTGCGCTACATTGTCAGCTTCGTCTCCGAGGACGCCTATCTCGGCGTCGCGGCGGTCGGGTTGACGGTCGTCATTCTCTCCGGCGGCATCGACCTGTCGGTCGGCGGCGTGATTGGTCTGGTGAGCATTCTCACCGGCGTGCTGGTGGAGACTCATCATGTCAGCCCGGCCCTCGTGGTGCCGCTGACATTGCTGCTGGGCGTCGGACTTGGCGCGGGCATGGGTGCATTGGTGCAGTTCTTCGCGCTGCCGCCGTTCCTTGTCACGCTGGCAGGGATGTTCCTGGCGCGCGGCGCGGCGTTCGTGCTGCGACTCGACTCAATGGAAGTGCATGGCGGGCTGGCTGCCTTTAACACGAACGTGGGCCTGCCTGTGGCCGCGAAGGTCACGATGCCGGGCACCACGTTGATCTATCTGGCCGTGTTCGCCGCTGCCTGCATCGTGGCTCACTTCACGCGCTTCGGGCGGAACGTGTATGCCATCGGGGGCAGCGAGCCATCCGCCTTGTTTATGGGCCTGCCGGTCGCGCGGACGAAGGTCAGCGTCTATGCGGTGAGCGGCTTCTGCTCCGCGCTCGCTGGTTTGGTGCATGTCCTTTACACCTCGAAGGCCGACCCGACCGCCGGCACCGGTCTCGAGCTTGATGCCATCGCCGCCGTGGTGATCGGCGGGACGATGTTGAGCGGCGGCGTGGGTTTGATGGCCGGCACGCTCATCGGCGTGGCCATTCTCGGGATCATCCAGGC
>CAYQWK010000144.1:0-13594 GCA_964420805.1 uncultured Bifidobacteriaceae bacterium
TCGTCATCGTGTCCGAGGAGACAGGCAACATCTCCTACGCCTACAAGGGTGAACTGGTGCGCGGCGTGACGGTCGAAGTGCTGCGCGCCTTCCTGACCGGCGTGCTCGTGCAGTCCGCCCGCCCGCGCCGCTGGATCGACCGCCTGCGCCGCAATCCCTCCGAACCGTTCCGCGGGGCGGCGGTTCCGAAACCTGCCGCGAAATAAGATGTCCCTGCGCGACCTGATTCTCTCGAACTTCCGGCGCAAGCTCTTTGCGCTGCTGGTGGCCATCCTGATCTGGTCCATCATCCATTTTGCCGACAAGCCGGCGCGCAAAGTCCAGCCGTCCGGCAATCCGCCCGGGACCAATTCCCTCGTCACTCCATGAAGCAGAAAATCTTCGGCACCGACGGCGTCCGCGGCACCGCGAACATCGAACCAGTCACGGCTGAAACCGCCCTCAAGCTCGGCCGCGCCGCCGCGCATGTCTTCAAGCACGTCGCCGCGCAATCCCGCGGGCGCGAGAAGCACAAGATCGTCATCGGCAAGGACACGCGGCTTTCTGGCTACATGCTGGAGAACGCCATTTCCGCCGGCGTGCTGTCCATGGGTGTGGACGTGCTGTTCATTGGCCCGCTGCCAACGCCCGGAGTGGCCTACGTCACCCGCAGCCTGCGCGCCGACGCCGGCATCGTCATCACCGCCTCCCACAACCCCTACGATGACAATGGCATCAAGTTCTTCCGCGCGGACGGCTACAAGCTCGACGACAAAATCGAGGCGCAGATCGAGCACCTCGTCTTCTCCGGCGAGATCGAGAGCATCCGCCCGCTGGCCGGCGCCATCGGCAAGGCCGTGCGCATTGACGACGCCCTCGGCCGCTACATCGAATACGCCAAGGCCTCCTTCCCCCGCCGCATGACCCTCGAAGGCATCCGCATCGTTGTCGATTGCGGCAATGGCGCGGCCTACAAGGCCACGCCCTGCGTGCTGCGCGAACTTGGTGCCGAGGTGATCGCCTACGGGAACACCCCCGACGGCACCAACATCAACCGCGACTGCGGCTCCATGCACCCGGACACCATTTGCGAGAAGGTCCGCTACCATCGCGCCGACATTGGCATCGCCCACGACGGCGACGCCGACCGCGTGCTGCTTTGCGACGACACGGGCGCACTCATCGATGGCGACGACATCATGGTGATTGCCGCCCTGGAGATGCTCGCCGAGGGCAGGCTGGAGAAGAAAACCCTCGTCTCGACCGTAATGAGCAATGCCGGCCTGGACGCCGCCATTTGCGCCGCCGGTGGAAAGGTCATCCGCACGCCTGTCGGGGACAAACACGTCATCGATGAGATGCTCCGCGAGGGCTATAACTTTGGTGGCGAGCAGAGCGGCCACCTGATCTTCCGCGACTTCAGCTCGACCGGCGACGGGTTGGTGGCCGCATTGCAAATCCTCCGCATCATGAAAGCGCACGGGAAGAAGCTCTCCTCGTTAAAGAACTGCTGGACGCGTTTCCCGCAACTCGTGACCAACGTGCGCGTGCGCGAGAAGACGCCGTTTGAGAAACTGGATGGCGTGCTCGACCTCGTGGCGCAAGCCGAGGCTGCGGTGAAACCTGACGGCGGGCGCGTGCTGCTGCGTTATTCCGGCACCGAGTCCAAAGCCCGCCTCCTCATCGAAGGCCGCGAATCCGCCGTGCTGGAGGAATGGAGCCGCCGCATCAACGACGCGGTTAAACGCCAAGTTGGCGCGTAGCGAGGGGACAAGCCGCCGGCTAGGAACCCGGCAAATTAGATACCGAGGGCGAAGGAGACCGGCGCAAGTGTGGAAGAAGGTGAGCGCAACGGCTGGACTCGTAGCGCCGGCTTAGGCGTTGCAACAACGCATGGGGCGGATTCCGGACGCGGAAACCCTGCTCCGCCGCACGGAGAAATACGCGCGCCGGCATCCGGAAGAGGACCTGGCGGCGCGCCTGACCGGCGCCGGAACTCCGCGATTCATCCGCTTGCGAAAAGGATCGCTCTGCCTCGTGTCTGTTCAAGCGCGACGGCACCAGCCGTCCGGCCGCTTGAAATGGTTGATGACGGCGAAGCAACTCGGCCGGGTTTGACGCGCCACTCGCGTTCCGCGAGTTTCGTTGGCGGGAAGCGCGGTTCAGCGCGTCCTGTCACGCGCCAGAACCGCAGCTCCGGTAATTCCCGCGTCATCGCCGAGTTTCGACGCGATGATCTGCCCATTGCGAAAGGTGCCGGGAAGGACGTGCTCTTTTGCCACCTTGACGATGGTCGGCATCATTTCATCAGCCAGCGCCTCGATCACTCCGCCGCCCAGCACCACGACCTCCGGGTTGAACACGTTGGAAAGGTTCGCGACGGCAACGCCGGTGTGCTCGGCCGCGTCTTCGACGATCTTGGCCACCAATTTGTCGCCACGGTTGATGGCTTTGCGGAGGTGCCCACTGCGCATGTCTTTAAGATCCTTGCCGAGCATTTCAGTCAGCAGCGTCTCCTTCCCGTCCTTCACCGCAGCCTCGACGCAGCGAAAGAGAGCGGAGCGGCTGGCCATCGCCTCGAAGCACCCGCGGTTGCCGCAGGCACACTTGGGTCCGTTCACATCGATAACCATGTGCCCCACCTCGCCGGCAGTGTGGGCATGGCCGTAGTAAGGCTCGCCATGAATGACCATGCCGCCGCCGATGCCGGTGCCGATGAACACGCCAAGCACATGCTTCGGCTTGCGTTTCAGCTCCTGCTCGTAGATGCCAAGCATTGAGACGTGACAGTCGTTCTCGAGGAACACCGGCATGTTTAGCCGCTTCTGCAGTTCCTTCACCACCTCCTCACCCTTCCAACCCAGATTCGGCGCGAAGATCACCTCGCCCTTGTCGGGATCGACTGCCCCCGGCACGCCGATGCCAACCCCGCGCACCTGTTTGGGCGCCAGGTCGGATTCGTCAATCGCGTCGAGCACACAGCGCGCGACGCGGTCAGTCACCGCCGCGGCGCCGCGCTGGGCCTTGGTGCTGAATTTCATCGAGCCGACCTGCTGAAGTTTCTGGTCGAACACACCGGCTAGAATCTTCGTTCCGCCGAGATCAACTCCGATGTAATAGGCTTCTCCGTTTGCTTCAGGCATGATCTTGAGATTGAGGTTCCATGTGCGTGGCCGGGTCACGCCGGATGGTCGGTTGCAGGCGTCGTCGATGCCCGGCGCTCATGGTCTTCACAGCGGCATTACGGTGGTGTCGCGTGACGTTGGCACGTCGGCGGCGCAATAAGCCGGTCACATATTCCCAGACGGTTTGCGGCCAATCCCGCTGGGAGGGGCGGATCACCCGTTCATGAACTGCGCGTGCCGTTGCAATGCTGCCCATGTTTCGCCCGAGAGCGGTGATTGCCGATGCTCCGGACGGCGCAACGGCTCCGCCGCGTGCGACCTCCGCGCACGCGCAAGCCAGTCCCGACCGAGAGGCCGGTTGAGCATCTCCAGATCGGTGGCGGCAATGGTCGTTTCCTCCTTCCCCGCCAGCGCCACACCCGCGCCGACAAAGAACCCGGCAAGCAACATCGTGCTCCGCGCCAGTGTGCTGCGCGAAAACGTGGCGAGATTGCAGGGATACCGGCCTATCACGGCGGCGAGGTTCTCGAACAACGGCAGCGTCCACATCTCGGGATTTCGTGCCGGAGAAAACGCGTCGTGAAACACGGCGTCCGGTCGCGGCAACGAAGGAACGCCGCCACGAACTGCTTGCGCAGCATCGCTGATCACGGATGGGAAGTCGCCGAGTTGAACATTCCAGGCCACCTGCAAAGCGCCGTGATTGAATTGTGTTTCCCCGCCGCCGAGCAACTCACGCGCGGGTTCCTCGAATCCACGCGGATAGACGAGTGCCTCCGCGTGTTCGAGCGCGAAGCGGAGCGGTTCCAACGTGTGGTCAAAGCTCAGAATCCGCACGCGGGCGGAAATGCCGGCGCAACAACGGAGCATGGTGAACACGTTGGCCGCCGAGCCAAGGCCCACGTCCCAGATCACGAACTTGTCACGCGCAGCGGCGAGACGTTCCGGCAGGCGGAGTTGCGTAACATAGAGCGCCTCCGCCTCGGCCGCAGGTCCGGCCACGGGATGGAACGTCTCGTTCTCGGCAAGCGAACGGATGCTGTGCGCACCATTGGGGAGGCGGACGAGTTGGTATCGTTCGGGCACAGAAAAAAGGCCGGCATCGCTGCCGGCCGGGATGATTACTCGCAGAGGAACTAATTCCTCGGGCCGTAGCCGGGCTCGGGTTTGCCGTCCGCGGTGATCTTGCCGCAAGCCCACAGCACGCCGCGGGTGACGTATTCGAGATAGCGGGGGTCCTCAACCGTGGCGCTGTTGTGGCCGACGGTGGTACTCCAGACGCGGGTGTTGCCGTATTGATTGGCCCAAGTGACAACCGTCTCCACCGTTTCCTCGGTGACCTTCTCGTTGCCTTCCTTGTCCTTGGATTTGCGCTTCACGACCTGCTTGCCCTTCATGAGCGGGACGGCGGACGGGAAGATCTGGATGTTATTGTAAAGCTCCTCGCGGATGGTGGTCCAGTTGGTGAGGCCGCGGGTCGAGGGATGATCGCTGTTGACGATGTTCAAGGCGATGGGCTCCTGCGGGCCGTGGCCGCTCGACTGGAGGCCGAGATAATCGAACCACATGCTCGCCTCGGAACCGGCCTCGGCCTTCTTGCCTGGATTGCCAACGCGATAGCAGTGCATGGCGCAATGCAGGTTCACTCCTGGAACGCCAGCCCGGTGCGGCGCAAGCACGGCGGCCACGATCTTCGGATCCTTCACGTCGGCCGCGCACTCGTCATGAATCACGATATCGTAGCCCTTCGCGTAGTCAGCGTTGCCAAGAATCTCCAGCGGCGGTTTGGTGCTCTTGTCGTCGGTGTGAATCTGCGTGATCTCGATGTTGGCGCGGGCTTCGAGACCCTTCTTCAATATGTCCTTCTGGCCCTTGTAGTCGTGGCAGCAGCCGCCCGTGATGAGCAGGGCGCGCAATGGTTTAGTGTCGGCGGCTTGAAGCGCCGCGAGCGATGCGCCCGCGGCCAGAATGATGATGGCAATGTGTTTCATTTGGTTTTCAACGGACGCGGATGTTGCGCGCCATGTTCACGGCATGGCAAGTGACGAATGTCCCCGCCAACCGCCGTTCACGCGACCGTCGCCGCGTGCAAACCCGCAAGATGAAGGATGCGCGCCATCGCCCGGTCGCTGTTGAACTCGGTCTGAACCCGCGCCCGCGCCGCCCCGCCAAGTTTTCTTGCGCGCGCCGGATCCTGCGCCAGCCCAAGAAGGGCCTCGGCCAACGCCGTGGTATTACCCGGCGGAATGAGTATCCCGGTCACCCCATGCTCGATCAACTGTCCCACCTGCCCGATGCGGCTCGCCACAACCGGCAGGCCTGCGGCCATGAACTCGAAGACCTTGATCGGCGAAAGGTAAAAACCAGCCCGCGCCGGGTACGGGACCACCGCGATGTCGAGCGACGCCAGCACGCCGGGAATCTGGTGCGGCGGCACCGAGCCAAGCAACGCGACCTGATTCTCCAGCCGCCGCGCCGCGATCTCACGTTGGAGCGGCTCGCGCTCGGGGCCTTCACCCACGATGACGAGTTGGGCGTTCGGCAACGCGCCCGCAAGCAACTGAAAGGCGTGCAGCAGAGTCATCAGCCCCTGCCAGGGCCGCAAAGCTCCCACAGTACCGATGACGCAGGCGTCGCGTGCGCGGTTGAGCAATGGCGCGGCGTCAAAGAAACGCGCTGGATCGACGGCGTTGGGCACCACATGAACTTTGTTGCGCGCGCTGGGATGATCCTCGATCAGATGCGCGAGATCGCGCGAAACCGCGGTGATCACCGTGGCCGCGCGAAAGGCCCGCATCACCGCGTCCTCCGCTTCGTTGCGGTTGTTTAGCGCGTGCGCCGCCACCGCTTCGTCGAGCAGCGGGGCGTTGATCTCCAGCACGCCGGGCATTCCAAACTCCCGCGCAAACTCCATGCCCGCGTGGCCCCAGAGCGAATGCCGCTCGTAAACCATCCGGTAGGGAGACTGTTCGTGCTGCTCCTTGAGCAACTCACGGACGGCGGCATTCATTCGGTAGGCCGCCTTCTCGCGCTCGACGACCTCGCCCCTGGGCAACGGCGGCATGGGCCACATCCGAACGCCGCCAAACTCCCGCGTGATCGCCCCGCCGTAACTGGCCGCGAACAAATCCACCGTGATGCCCGCCCGCATGAACGCGCGCAGCGTTTCCTGCAGATGAACCGACGCCGCCACGTTCCCGAATACGGGGACATCATGGCCAGCGCTGATCATTGCAACTTTCATCGGGCGGTTTGAGCGTCCTCAGAATAGCGGACAAAATAGTTCATTCCAACAGCGGATTACGCACGAGAAGCCCATCCGCACGAACCGAACGGAAACGAGGGCGTGAGTCCGTCCGTTGCGCCACAGGACACGGCGCTGATCATCGCCCGTCCTCCGTTGCATGGAATGCGGGGTGAACAGCGCGACGGGTTCCACCACTCGAAAACACGCATCGTACAATGAAGCGGGATGCTCCCGGCAAGTTGCCGAACGAACAACGTCTCCGTGGCGGCGCAACGCGGCTTCCACATTGTCGCCGATCTCCGTAAAATCTGCCCGTGCCCAGACACACCACGCAACGTGCACGCGGCTCCGGCGCTTCCCACGGGCGGGGCGGCGGCGGATCGCTCGCGCTCCTGCTGCTCATTGCCGCGGCGGCGGGATGGGTCTATTGGAAACACGGCCGCCCGGCAAAGGATGATTCCTCGCCCCACCCGCCTGATCTTGTCGTCGCCGTCACCCGCACCAATCCCGCGCCCGCCTTGGCAGGCCCGTTCTCCGATGTTGTCGCCAATCCTGAAGCCGCGCCTCAAACAACGGCCCGTGCCGCATCTAGCTCCAACTCCACCTTCGCCGCCTCGATTCTCGAAGCGCAAGTGGCCCTCGACCGGTTGGCGATTTCTTGCGGCTCGATTGACGGAGTCCCGGGCACGCAAACGCGGGCGGCATTGCGAGCCTTCCAATCCCGCGAGGGCCTGCCATCCACCGGCGAATTGGATTCCGCGACTCGCGCGCGGCTGGCACTGCCCGGGCCGCTCCTGGCCACGGGCACAGTGGCCGCCGCCGACCTGACCCGATTGATGACCGTGCCCGCGACGTGGCTCGGCAAATCCGCCGAGAGCAGACTGGACTTTGAAAGCGCGCTGGAACTTTTCGCCGAACGGAGCCACGCGCATCCCGGCCTGCTGCGCCGGCTTAATAACTCGATCGAATGGCCCGCGCTTCAACCCGGCCGCGACGTGGTGATTCCCGCCGTGGAACGCGAGCCTCCAAGGACGCGAGCCGCGTTCCTCCAAATCCGGCTGGGCGAGAAATGCCTCCAGGCGTTCGATGAGTCAAACCGGCTTCTCGCGCACTTTCCGTGCAGCATCGCGCAACGCGTTGAGAAGCGTCCGCTCGGCGAACTGCGCGTGGTGGTCGTGGCACCGAACCCGAATTACACCTTTGATCCCGAAGTTTTCCCCGAGTCTGCCGAGGCGCGTGAACTCGGCCGCAAACTCGTCATTCCGCCCGGGCCGAACAATCCCGTGGGCACCGCATGGATCGGACTCGACCGACCCGGCTATGGCATTCACGGCACCCCGCGTCCCGAGGACGTTGGCCGCACAGAGTCACATGGGTGTTTTCGCCTCGCGAACTGGAACGCCGAGCATCTACTCAAACTCGTCACCGTCGGAACCGTGGTGAAAGTCGAACCGTGAACGCGAGCGCGCCGCTCAATTCCGCAACGCGGGCGGAGTGGGGGCAAAGATTTTGAAAGTGATCGCGCCGGGACCGACGTTCACCGCCGCCACGTCCATGAAGAAGTACTTCGCCACGAGGTCGAAGGCGGGCAGCAGCGACGGATCAAACCAGTTGGTCAGCGAATTGCCTTCTGATGCCGCGCCAAGTCCGGGCACGGACTTCGCGCCCGGCAGCACGGTGAACCTGGACGGATCCTTCCGTGCGGCCTCGAATGAAACCCGCATCGATTCCAACTGGTTTTCGTAACCGAAGAACCCGGTGTTCATGCCACCAACCTTCTGGGCCGCCTCGTTCAATCCCGCCGTCTCGCGCAACGGCTTCTGTTTGCCCTCGTTGCTGCGCAGGTATTCCTCGACCATGGCCGGATCGCCGGACAGCGCGACGTAGCCGCCGCTGGCCGCGTAGGCAATAACCGACTCCCGACCTCCGCCCGCCGACGGCCAGGTGAATGAAGAAATCTTGCGCCCAAGAAATTCCCGCTCCCGGAACCGTGCGATATTCGGCGGCAGGATGCTCGAGAGCGCCCGTAGCGCGGTGGCCATCTGCTCCGCGTTCTTGGATCCCAAGAGGACCAGCGACGGTGGCGACGACGGATCGCCGTCCGCACGCGGCGCCTTCTCGTAGGAAATGAGATCGTCGCCGAGGTTTTCCAGCAGCAGCTTGCGCAAGTCGAAATTCGGATCGCGGTCCTTGCCCGCCGTGTCGATGATCAACTTGATGACGCCGCTCGACCCCGGGGAAATCTCAACCAGCATGTTCTCGATCGTGTCCCACGCCTTTTGCAAATCAATGCGCCAACGGCTGAACTTCACCGCATCTGCGGGCACGAACGGCGGCGGCGAGGAATCCTTCTGGTCCACGGCCAGAATCTTGAACAATCCCTTGCGGCCCGCCTCGGGCACGTTGATGGCAATGTCGGCGGTGGAACCATCCGCAGTCTCGCGCACGCCGGCGGCGATGGTCTTCACGTCCGCAATGCCAATGGCGCTGAAAATCTTGCCGAGCGACGGTGCCGGGCCGAGAACCCCGCCCTGCCGCGTCGGCCGCTCCTCCTCCGGCGTCTTCGCAACCGCGGACACGATGGCCCGCGCATCAAACCACAAAAAGAACTCCGCGCCACGAGCCAGCGCCGCGCTGCTGGCAAAAGCCGCCTGATCCGCCAGCGCCGGAACCGAAGCACCGGATTGCAGGGCAAGCACCTTTTCCGCGTCCTTCGGCGCGTCGGTCAGCACCAGCAGCGTGTCCGAAACACCAATCGACAATTCGGACGGACCGCCCGGCTTGTCCTTGGCATTCGCGTCGCCCGGCCTGGGTTCAGGCGGCGGAAGAACAAACGTGATGAACTCCACGTCGCGAATCTTCTCGGCGCGCAGTTTCTTCCCCTTGTCGGTCCATTTCTGCCGCAACTCGGCGAGATTCGTCCGCGCCTGCGCGGCCTGATCGCGGGTGTCGATGAAGAACACCAAACCGGGCTTCTTGTCTGGCGATCCATCCCAGTCCTTTCGAGTCAACGCCACGGTCAATTGCCCGCGCACCAGGGCGGCGTAGTCCTGAAGTTTCACACCCACCTCCCGCTCGAACACTCCGGCGCGATCGGAAAGCAGGTTGGTCGTCAACTTGTCAGCGAATGCCTTCATCGCCGGGTCAGCGAGCAGCCGACCGTAGGTGGAGCGATTGAAATTGGTGCGGGCCGCACTCCAGTCGGGCACGGTGAGGAAGCCCAGAGTGTCGGCGGGCAGCAACTTCTCGGCGGGCGGTAGCGCGGCGTGAACCAGGCCGGCGGCCAGCCACAGGGCGATGACGAGGAATCTTTGCATGGTGTTGATTGGTTGAAACGACGGGATCACTCCGTTGCGCCCTTGCCCCGGTTTAGTCGGCTGGGCGGCGCGAGGTAGCGGTAGGCGTTGCCAGGGTTGTCGTGGTCGTAAGCGTAGGCGTCGCGGTTTTTGAGGAAACGTTTGAGCGTGTCGGCCGGAATGGCGAACCCGATGCCCTCGCCAAAGGCGATTTTCATGTTCGTCACGCCGAGCACCTCACCGCGCAGGTTGAAGAGCGGGCCGCCGCTGTTGCCCGGATTTATCTGCGTCGTCGTCTGCAAGTACAGCTCGCCCTGCATCTGCCGCGTCTTGGTGCTGACAATGCCCTCGGTCACGGTGCGCTCCAACCCCAGCGGACTGCCGATGGCGAAAACCCGCTCACCCACCGCGAGGTTGTCCACATCCGCCAGCGGTACAAACGAGAACTTCGGCGCGTCCTTGTCCTCGATCTTGAGCAACGCCAGGTCCTGAAACTTGTTCATCGCGATGATGCGAACCTGCTTGTAGCTCCTGCGCTCCAGCGGCCCGTTGCGCTGGTGATAGACTTCGATGGAAATCTGCGTCTCGCCCTCAATGACGTGGAAGTTCGTGACCAGATAGCCGTCCTCGCTGAGAAAAAATCCCGAACCCAGCCCGCCCGGTGTGCGCACCTGCACCACGGCATCACCCAACTGGTTCACCAACTCGCGCACCGAACGCTCCGGCGGCGGCGTGACGCTCACGGCGAAAAGCTCGCTGCCCTCGCGGCGCGCGGACGGTGTCGCGGCGGAAGGGTTTACGGGGAAATTCTTTGCCGCGCTCTTGCCCTCCTTCGGCCTGGCCGGCGCGGCTTTCGCGGTCTCCTCGTCCTTCACCACGTTGACGATCTGCGAACGCGGAATGGTGATGACCGTGTAGCCAAGATCAACCGCCACCAAGTCGCGCTTCTCAGCCAGGATCGTGCCGGAAACCGCCGCCCTGTCCCGCAAATGGATGGTCTCACCGCGCGCGGCGCACGCAGTAAGCAACAACGGAACGATCAAACGGCGGTTGAACATGCGGGGACGATACGGACTCACCCGCCCGCTGACAAGCGACGCGCGGTTATGCACCGCTTCAATCTTTCAAACTCCTCCGGCGTATTGGCGTTAGCCAGCAATGTCGCGGCGCCAGACACGCGGAGGCGACGCGCTTTCAGCGTGCGGACCAAGGCGTGGATCGAAAAATCACCAGCCCGCCGTTGTGCCTCAATGACGTCGATTGCCGCCGCCGGGATGACGCAGGGAAATCCCGGCGCGCCGCCGACCCTGGCGATGCTGAATACCGCGCGGTCCCCCTGCCCCGCCGACACCATCATACGATTGAGCAGGGCGGCCGAAACAAACGGCATGTCGCAAGCAAGGAATACGACCGCCGCTGCGCGCGTGCGCCGGAGGCCGGTGATGATTCCGCCGAGCGGCCCGCACCGCGGCACGTCGTCACGACGGATCACCTTCACCGGCAATCCCGCCGCGCGTGCCGCCGCGCGCACATGGGCGAGCATCGTCTGTTTTCCCAGTCGCAGCCCGGCCTTGTCCCTGCCCATGCGCGTGCTGAGGCCGCCTGCCAGGATGCAGGCCACGAGGCGCGGTGAAGTCGCGGAAGGCATCGCGGTCCGGTCAGCCGCCGCGCAGCCATTGCCCGCCCGGCTGGCTCGTAAAGGCGCGAAACGCCTTCTCGCCAAGCGCCTCGCGATAGGCGCGGCGGGTCTCGTCGATGATCGCCTGTTGCGCGGCCTGCTTTTGCGCGGCGCTGAAACCCGGGTCAGCCTCGACCTGCGCGCGTTGCTGCTCCGCAGCCTGTTGGAAACCGTAAAGGTCGTTGGCCAGCATGGGCGGAAGGTTGAATCGGTTCAGCGTCGCGTAAATGGCGCGATAGCCAGGATCCTGGGCGCGCAGATAATCTTCGTAGCGTTCAACGCCCAGCGACGCCCGCAACCGGTTCTCGAACGCCTCGATCACTTCCTGCGGCGGTGTCGTGCCCGCGTGCAACGCGTCGAACTCCCGCCGCAAATGGTAGAGTTTCAAGAATTCCTCCTCGGTCGCGTTCATACCGAACACCGCCTCGCGCGTGTTCGCCGCCGCGGGCGAAAACCAGAGGTCGTATTGCTCGCGTTCGCCGCCCGAAAGCAGTTTCGACAACGCCGCCTCCTTGTCCGCGGCCAGCTTGCGCATCTCCGGGGATGTCCAAGGCGCGGCGTCGCCCGCCTCGATGCGCTCCTCCAGCAGCGCGTGTTCGCGGTCGGAGAACTGGTCGAGCGCCAGGCGCACCCGCGCGCGCTTCTCCTCCGGCAGGAACTGCAGCCGCGCGCCGTGATAATCATCCTGACCGAGCAGCTTCAACCGCTCTCCCACGAGGTCCACGCCGAGCAGTTCTCTGATCACCTCACGCTTCTCGAAATCCACCGCGCGCTGCCGCGCCACCGCCTCGCGTTGCGCCGCGTCATCCGAGAGCGATTGCTCCACCGGCTCCCAGTATTTCAAGTCGCGCGGTTGGAGCCCGGCCGCCCGCACCTTCGGCGCGAGCAGTTTGTCCACGTCGGCGATGACGATGTCGCGGATGGTCTGCTCCGGGCAGCCGATGGCGCGCAGGCGCCGGACGTAGGTGCGGTAATCCTCGGATTCAAGCTGCGCCCAGCGGAAGGCATTGGTGCCGGTCGCGCGCACGAGGTTCGTCATTGGCGCGGGCCGCGGCGCAGTCCTGACCACGGACACGAAATTCGTCACGTATTCCACGCGCGTGCCGCCACCGCCCTCGCGCAGCCGGTGCAGGATGAACCAACTGGCCGCCACCAGCCAGGCGGCGTTCAACGCGGCGAACAAGAAGATGGGACGCGACAACTTCACGGGGCACGCAGTTTATCCGGCATCGGCATTTCGGCAACCCCGCTCAGGGTTTGGCTCCAATCAACTCCGTTGCCAGAGCCTCACAAACGCGGGCCAGGTGTTGTTCGATCTCGGGGCGCAACGCGGCCGCCTTTTCAATGGCGCCCGCCTTCGCCTCCCGTTCCGCGCGACCGCACAACTGCGAGAGCTGGGAGGCGCCCAGGTTGCTGGAACTGCCCTTGAGCGAATGGGCGGCGGCGGCCACCTCGGCGGCATTTACCTGTTCCAGGCCACGCGCAAACCGTTCCATGCAACGAACTGCCTCCGCCTTGAACAGGTCGGCCAGTTCCAGCAGCGGATCGGGCAGCCCCGGCTCGCGCAATTGCCGCAAGGCCGCGACGGTTCCGGGATCGAGAACGGTGGCTGCCGCCGCGATCGAAGCCTTGCGCTTGAGGCCGCGATTGATGGCTGCCTCGAGCTGGACCATGTGGACGGGCTTGGTGATGTAATCGTCCATGCCGGCCGCGATGCACCGCTCGCGGTCACCGTCAAGCGCGTGCGCGGTCACCGCCACGATGTAGGCCAGCGGACGCTCCGGATGTTCGCGCTCCCATTGACGGATGCGCCGGGTGACTTCGTAGCCGTCCAGCGTCGGCATCTGGCAGTCCATGAGCACAATGTCGTAAGCGTGGCCCTGAACTTCCTGAAGCACCTCGAAGCCATCGCCAATCGGGCGCGCGGAAAAACCAAGCTTCTCAAGCTGGCGCAACGCGAGCCTCTGGTTCACCAGATTGTCCTCGGCGAGCAGGATGCGAACGTCGCGAAAGGCCCCTGCGGGTTTGGCGATCTGCGGTTCCTCGGGTGCCGCCACTGCCGCAGCAGCAGGCGCCAGCAGGTGCGCGTGCAATGAGCTGACCAGCGCGTCAAGCAGGCGCGACTGGCGGATCGGTTTGACCACACATGCCGAAATGCCGCTGCCGGCCATCAACTCATCGTCAAGCCGGTTGCCCAACGGAGTGACCACAACCAGCCGCGTGCCAGCCAGGGCGGTGTCGGCCTTGATGGCTTTGGAGAGTTCCAAGC
>CAYQWK010000145.1:0-10320 GCA_964420805.1 uncultured Bifidobacteriaceae bacterium
GCCGCACTCATCGTGGCGGGGTAATAATAAATGATCCCCGCATTGGTTCGCGTGATGGTGACATTTAGCGGTGCTGCTCCGGCGGTGAGGTTGCTGACGCTAAGACTGTTGACCAACCAACGAATGGAGAGGGGCCACGACCCAGTGGCAGTGACTGAAACGGTAACATTGGCACCCGGCGACACGGTGACAGGTTGCGGTGGCGATATGAGGACGGGGCTGACGCGGATGTAAAGTTGCCCTGGGAGACTGTCCACCGTGCTGACGTCATCGCTGATACGGACGACATAGCTGCCGTGCTGAGCGAGAGTTGCATTTGAGATCGAAAGGGTCGAATTGGTCGCCCCGGCCAGGTTGTTGCCATTGAAGATCCACTGGTATCGCAGAGTACCGCTGCCGGTAGCCACCACCGTGAACGTAACGTTGGTGCCAGGCGGCCCGATGTGCGATAGCGGTTGTACCGTGATGATGACCGGCGGCGTGACATTGACCACCGCGTCAGTGCTTACCGCGCTGCCGCCGGGATTGAGCACAGCGACGACGTAGGTGCCGGATTGCGAATACTGAATATTGGACAGCACGAGCGTGGAATTCGTGGCTCCGGGCAGGCTGCTGCCATTCAAACGCCATTGATAGATCAGCGGAGGCGCGCCGGTGGCGGTGACGCTCAAAGCCATCGAGTTGCCTTGCACAATAGCGCCGCCGACCGGCTGCTGGGTGATGCCGGGCACGGCACCAAGGGTCGGGGCCTGGCCGGGTGTGGGAAGGCCAGCCAGCCAGTTGGTCGGATCGTTGCCAAAATCGCCCACGACGAGGCGCTGCAAGGACGCGCCAAAACCGTCCGCAGCCATGGCCCATGGAGCCGAATCGCGATATTCGACACGATCCACTTCGATGAATGGCGGCAGGCCAGTGCTTGGATTGGGAACATCAGGGCGGCTCAACTTCACGGTCTCACTTGAGTTGTCGAGTTTGCCTCCCAACGGACCGTAAACGGGAATCGTGGGAGAGACACCAAACTTTGCGCGGAATATGGCCAGTTGGTTCGTCGCAACCTCCGGATCGAAATTGACCACCAGGAGATAACCTCCTGGCGGCATCGTCACATTAGTCGGAAAGCTGAAATCAATGCCTTTGCTGAGCCGCCAGGTATTCGTCATGTGGTTCGTGTGAAACAGATTTACTGGCGTCGCGCTGATGTTGAGCAACTCCACGAACTCGTCGGTCGAGTTGTCCGTGAGGTTGGTGCCAGAGCCTGTTTCCGGCGGATGATAATGCACTTCGCTGATCACGACGGGACCGACGAGCGGAAGCGCGTTGGCCGAGCCGAGAGTGGCGGCGGTTTGCGCAACGAAATGCTCGTTCGTCTGACTGTCGAGATACCGGCCGAAGGTGACATCGGTGGCCGCCGCGCCATAGTCGAAGCCGTGATAATAGCCCGAGAGCAGGCCGCCCTCACCCGAGAAAAGATAGACTTGGTCGCCATCCGACCCGAGTCCAAAGCCGTTCGGCCCGGCGCCGAATTGAGTCTCGTTGAACACAACGAAGCCACCAGCCGGGATAACAGTTGAGGGGAGAAGAAACTTCTTCGGTGAATTGAAACTGTCGCTCAGGAACCAGCCTCCGACATCGACGTTGGTCGCGCCGAGGTTCCAAAGCTCAATCTGGTCGTTCACCGGCGAGGAACTGTGGGTCATGACCTCACTCACCACGATTTGCGGCAACTGGCGCGGGGCGGAATCCGCCGTTCCAGCCGAGCCGAATTCCAGGTTACTGCGCCGCCATGTGCCGGCATTAGTGTAGGAATTGAAGGCGGTATTCTCATTCGCGAGCACGAGCGAGAAACCGGTGCCATCGGCGAGATCCTGCCACGAATCGGAATACTCGAAGTCGAGAACAACTTCCAAAGCGGCGCCGACCAGCGTGACGCGCTCGCCGGCGTTGTCGAGGTTGCCGGTGTATTCGCCCGCAATGTTGGTGCGGGCACCGTAACGGTTGGTGAAGGCGGCGAGATGGCGGACGACCAGCACGTAACCGCCGGGAGCGAGGTTAGTCACTCCGCTGTTGGTCGTGAAGGTGAAGTCGATGCCATTTGTGAACCGGAAGCCGACAAGGTTAAGGGCATTCGAGCCGATGTTCTTCAGTTCGATGAACTCGTAGTTGTCCGCGTCGTTCGTGTTCCCGGCCGGCGGCGGCTCGGGGTTGAACATGATTTCGGTGATTGCAAGCTGCGGTGTCGAAACAAAATACGTGGCAGCACGCTCCCCGGACCAGCGGCTGCTGACGACGGGATTCCAAGAGCCAGAGGCACTGCGCCCGGTGAGATTGGAGTGGTTGGGATTCACGGCGCGGGCGCGAATGCGGATGTTGTTCGTGACGGTAATGGGGCCGGAATAGACAAGGGCGGCGGGGTTGGTGGCGCCCTGTGGCAAACGCGGATCACTGCCGTTCAGGGTGTAGTAGATCACGGTGCCCGCTTTGGCCGAGGTGTCGGTGATGGTGACGACGGTGCCGTTGGTGACGGAACCCTCGACGACATTCAGGTTCGGCCGGCCGAGGAGATTGGTGTCCATGAAATTCACGCGCTCGAAGAACCATCGCTTCTGGAAGTCAACCTCGCCCTGGTAGGTGCCCGGAAAAGTGTGCGAAAAGTTGATGCCAAAGAACCCGTTCGACTGCGCGTTGATGGTTCCACTTCGCGGGCTGGTGTCGGACGCACCGGCAGTGGGATTGTTGGCCAGGCCCCATCTCTTATTCTCGCGCACCTGCGCCTGCCGGAGTTCGGTGGCGAAAAGGTCGATGTTGGTGCCGATGCGGTTGGTGTCGAGAACCGTGGCCCGCCAATTCTGGTAGCGGTCAATCCAACGCTGCCAGAAATCGAGGTCGCCAAACCACCGCCCCAGCCAGTACGGCGCCGTCGTGCCCTGGAAGAAATCGGTGCCCCAATCAGTGCCGCCTGCACCGGACGGCCCAGAAGACTGCCAGCAACGTGGATCAAACGAGCGGGTGTCATTTCGACTCGTGCCCTGACCGCGGTCGCAGTCCCAAAGCGGCCCCATGATGATTTTGCCGTCGCGAGGTTTGTGCAAGTAGCCGCTCAATCGGTAGCCGTCCACGTTGCACGCCAGCGTATTGACAATATGGAAGTCGATGGTGGGATCGACATCAAGGTAGCTCCAATAGTGATTGGTGCCGGTGGCGTTGGTCAGGGTTGGAAAAGTAATGGCCGTGTTGAATTGATTAAAAAAGCTGTTCAGGTAATTCGCCTGCGCCGTGCGCGCGGCCGTCACCATTTCGAGGCCGTCGGGATCCTGATAGACAATGGTTACTCCCGCGCCGGTGAAGGTCCGCTCGTTGCCGTCTGCGCGGTCGATCTTCAGCAGATAGCCGCCGTTGATTTGCGCGTAGTTGGTCAGGTTAGGCTGCACCTCATCGATATCCACACGGTTGCCGTCCCGTTTCACCTTCTCCTCGAGGACATACACACCGGCGTAGTCACCCATCGAACTTCCGAGCAAATTCGTGTTCGCGGTGATTGCACCGGTGTTGTTGCGGAAGAACACCTCGACGAACCTCGTGCGCGAGGAGTAATAGCCCATCTGCCGCCCAAAGCTGTGGAGGAGCGGGTTGTGCATCAGCGACAGGTCGAACTGATTCGGCGCGTATAGCACCCAGTCGGACTCCTTCGGCAGACCGAGAAAGCTGTCCTCTTCGTCCGTGTTGAACTCGTCCCAAAGCTCGACGGCATAACTGCTCTTGGGAAATCCCTGCGTGCTGGAGCCACGCAGGTTGATCCCCGCGCGCCGGGACATTTGCGGAGGCTTGAGCAGCGTGGCGGAACCGCCGTCGTTGTCAAAAGCCATGATCGTCACCGCGTTGTCGTACGCAGGGTATCCGCCCGAAAGGCCCGAAGCGGACAGGGTATGAATGACCACGATCGGAAGTGACGAACTGAAATTGCTGATACCCGGATCCACCTGAACGTAAAGTCCAGTGCGCGGGTTGCTGGGAAAGAGGTTGGTGTTGTTCGGAAACGACCGTGCGCGGATCTGCACCGTGTTGTTCACCGTGATCGGCCCAGTGTAGAGCGTCGAGGCTGCGGTGGGCACGCTGTTAGGGGCGACGACGTTCGTGGAGTTGGCCGTGTTCACGATGACGTAGCGAATGACACTGTTGGTGTCGGCTGTCGTCAGGGTCAGTTGAAAGCTACCCACGAACGTCCCGCTGTCGCGCGAGAATTGCACATCCGGCCCAAATCCCGTGCCGCGGTTGACGTTGTTCGAGCCAGGAGTGGGAATGGAGTAATAGCCCAATTGTGTCGGATCCAGGCGGTCACGACCGTAAGACACATCCGTGCTTTGAGACGGATACAGGGGGGAGAATGCCGACACCACATTGGTAAGCGGATTCAGCAAGCCCAGATACTCGCCCGAGTTGTTCAACTGGAAGTTGGTATGCAACTTCGCCGGGTTGTTGGTGCGATTCTTGCCCGACGCAAAAACCACGATGTAACCACCAGCCGGCACGGTGATCCCGCTCGGAAACTTCCATTGCGTCAGGTCGCTCGCCTTGTCGGTCAGGAACCAACCCGCCAGGCTCTCAGGTGTCAGGTTCGGGTTATAAATCTCAATCCAGTCCGAGGCATCGCCATCCTCGTCCCGGATGAAGTTCGTTCCGCTGCCGCTGTTGACGGCCAGAAACTCGGTGATGTGCAAGGTGGGAAAAGTATGCGAGACGGTGTAATTCCAAGAGCCGCCCGCAAACAGGTTGGAAGGATTCGCCAAATCCGCGATGCCGTGCCCGGAATCGAACGCGACCGATACCGCGCCGGTTCCGAGCGCGGCGAACTCGAAGGTGAACACCGACGGCGAGACCACGATCACGTTGGTGGCCGGCGAACCATTGATCAACAAATCCGCAGCGTCCACACCCTGCACCGCCTCCGAAAAATTTACCTGCACGGAGTTCAAACCAATCACCGTGGAACCCGCCGCCGGGGCCTGCGAAAGAATGGTCGGAGCCACCTGATCCACCAACGTGTAACTCCATGTCGCCAGCGTGTGGTCGAAGTTGTTCACTGCCGGCAGGCCGAAATCGGTAATTCCATGCAGCGAGTCCCAAGTCACGTTCACGGTGCCGTACGACAACGCAGGCAGCGTGAAAGTGTACACGGCTCCCGAACCGCTCACCCCTGTGGCCGGCTGCCCGTTCACCAGCAAGTCACCTGCGGTCACTCCCTGCACTACCTCACTGAATGTCACCGTGATTTGCGGCAGGCTCCCGACTATTCCCGGTGCCGGCGCCTGACTCAGAAGCGTGGGCGCATTGGTGTCGGGGCCAAACGAAATCAACGAACAGTAGAAATCCAGGTCACTGCTCGCCAAGGTGGTATTGAAGACCTGCACCGCAAGCACGTTCGTGCCGGCGACCAGATACCCCCCCGGTGCCGCCAGTGTCTGCGTCACAAATGGCGCCGGTTCCCCCGGTTGGGACGCCAGCGTGGCAATGGTCGGCGGGTTCGCGGTCACGTTGGCCCGCAGAACTTCGACCCCGTTGATCCATGCAACGTATCCGTCGTCGATCAACGAGCCGAATTGCAGCGAGGAAACCTCCGCCAGATTCGTCACCACGAAAGTCTTGCGCAGAAAAATGCAACTGTAGGCGTTCTGCATGTCAGACAACACCGTGCCGCCGAGCAACGTCGAGGTGTCGCCTGAAGCATCATACCAGAACGGCGACGGCGCGTTCGAAAATGCTGCGTCATTAAAGGCCAGCAACCGCCACGCGGTCAGGTCCGGCGATGACGCTTCGGTGAGGCCCTTGGCCAGACGCCACGTGTCGTTGGTATTGACGAGGATTTCGGCGCGGGCGGAAATCGCCAGCAGCAGGAGTGTGCCGAGCGTGGATAGCAACTGTCTCATAGTTCGACTTGGCCCGCTTCCCATCGCATTGAACGAGTACGAACGCTAACAAATTGGCGTCGCTTGGGTTACGGGTTGGCGAACAGTAGTCCACGCATCCCTCGAAAGACAAACCATTTCCCGAAGCCAGTCGTGTCAGGACCTGGAATCTGGTCGGATGGCGGCACTCTTTTGAGTTGCCGCCACAAAGCATCGAATGCCCCCTTGGTGAGACTACCTCCGCGCGGACTTCTCCTCTACTCCGAGCAGTTCGCGGCGCAGGGCTGGCGTCCATGGGCGGTTGTCCTGCGGCGGATTGAGTAGATAGAAGATCATGTCGCGGAAATCCTTCTCCGGCACCTGCTCCAAACCTTCGGGCATGAGGCTCATCTCCTTCTTGGTGATCATGGGCTTGCCATTCACCACGGCGATGTCGCTCTTGGCCACGACGTATTCCACCGGGCCGGCGTTGATGAGCTTGATGCGCGCCTCGCTTTCCTCGACCACGCGGCCGGTGTAAGTCACGCCATCCTTCGTCTCGACTTCCACTGTCTCAAAGCCGTTGCCAATGACCTCGTTGGGATCAATGACATTGTGGAGCAACGCGTCCAGCGTGCTGCGGCCCACGCCGGTGAGATCAGGACCAACATCCGCGCCCTCTCCGTAAAGTTTGTGGCAGACGAAGCACGTCTTCTTCGCAACCTCGTGCCCGTTGTTCAAATCCGCCGTTCCGTTCAGGACCGCCGCGCGTTTCTCGGCGATGAGTTTCAGCTTGTCCGCGCCGGTCTTGCGATACTTGCCGAGCAAACGGTCGGCAGCATCAACGATGGTTGAATCCTCGCTCGTGGCCAGCGCGCGGCGGGCCGTGGCGGAAATGTCGCCGGCGACAACGGTCTTCTTCTCCACCCCGGCGAGCAACGCGCGCGCGGTCTTTGTCCCGCGCACCAGCGTCTCCGCCGCGGCAATGCGGGTCATGGGAGGCAATTCCTTCCAGGCATCAACAAGCGCGTAGGCGTAATCGTAGCCGCCCATTCCGCCAAGGGCGTGGACGGCTTCGGTCTTGAGTTGCGGTCCGGCGGGGCCGGCCTGGTTGTTCGGGGTTTTGACCAGGCGCAGCAACTCGTCACGCGCCGCGTCTGTCTTTGCCTGCCGGGCCGCGTTAATGCCTTTCAAACGGTCGTCGAGGCTGGCCTTGCCGTCATTGATCATGGCGATCAACAGGCGCGTGGCGCTCTTGTCACCGAAGGCGGCGGCGAGGCGCTGCGCCTTTTCGGCGAGCGCGGGTTGAGCGGAGAGCTTCGCGAAGATCGGTTCGAGCGGAATGGTCGGCGGCGCGCCCTTGCTCTTCGTGGCCTCGATCAAACCCTCCAGCGCGGCAGTGGCAAGGCCGGCCTTCGCGGCGTTGTCGGCCAGCCATTGCATCCCGGCGTTTAAGTGTTTCTCCCGTGCCGTCGAGTCGGTGAGGTCGCAGATGCGGCGCATGACACGGCGGGCGCAATAGGCGGAGACGGAGTTATCATTGGCCGCGAGCAACGGAAAGAACGGCGTCGGGTCCGCCGCCACGCGCGGCTCCATCGCCATCCAGACAATGTGCGGGTAGTAGAAGTCGCCAGAGACGCTGGGGCGGGCGAGCAACTGCGCCACGGCAGCCGATATTACAGCCGGATCGAGCACCACCGACGATTTGGCATTCACGGTATAGGAACCTCCGGTGATTTTACGCAACGCAGCGGCGGTGGCCGCACGGACGGCGGGATCGGGGTCGGAACTCAGTTTGAGCAACAAACGGGCAGACCCGAAATTCGCCTCCTCATTTTCTCCAAAGAATCGGGCGGCGGACATTCGTAGTGCCGGCTGCGCCTCATCTGCGTAAGTCCCACTCGGCGCCCGGTTGGCAAGCACTGTCCAGGCGGTTTGCAGTTGTCCAACCTCGGTCTGGGGCTTGTGTGCGACCTTGAATCCCGGTTGGCGCGAACGTTCCGTCAAGAGACGTTGGGCTTGGCGCCGCGGCCAGACGTTTGGAGCGTCGAGCAAGGCCGCCAGTTGGTCGTTCGACAACGCGGTAAAGTTCATCTCCTTGCTCGGTCGGCTCGGCACCGGCTTTCCCGGCTGGTCGCCCGTCCACACCACGCGCCAGATGCGGCCGTATTCACGGTCCACGCCTTCAGGGTCGGCTTGCGCGTTCTGGTAGCATGGATATTTGTCATACCAATCCATGACCCACAGCGCGCCGTCGGGACCGGTTTGGAGGCTGACCGGGCGGACCCACGGGTCGCGGCTGACGAAAAAGTTTCCCGGGCCGAGGTGCCGGTATTCCTCTCCCTTGGCCACGGTTTCGCCGGTCTTCTTGCGCAACGCTGCGCCCGCCGGACCGAGCAGTGTGCTTTCCTTCTCCGCCTTGTAGGTCGCTCCCACGGGCGTGAGGCGATCACAGTTGAGCGCGTTCTGGTGAATATTCCCAAGGAGGACAAGGCCGCGCCATTCCTCCGGCCACTGGTCGCCCTGATAAACACAAATGCCCGCGTGCGCCGCGCGATGATGCCGCCAATCGACGATCGCCGGCAGCCCTTTGCTCGGCAGATCCTGCACATAACCGTAGGGATTCGGCCAGGTGCCGCCCTGGCGGTTGTAAAGTCCGCCGGGCGCCATGTGGAACAGGTGATGAATCACGCACGCGCTAACAAAGATGTCGCCGCGCTCGTTCCAATCCAAGCCCCAGGGATTGCTCGTGCCGTCGGCAAACACTTCGAACTTCTTCGTCACCGGATGAAACCGCGCGACCGCCGCGTCCATCTGCACGCCGAAGCCGTCGGGGTCGTGGCCGGTCGGGTCGGCGCCGGCAGGCGGTTTCACCTTCGAGTGCGTGAAAACGCCGTGTGTCATGTAAAGCCATCCATCCGGCCCCCAGGCGAATCCATTCAACAACTCGTGCCGGTCCTCCAAGCCGAATCCGGTGAGCAACACCTCCTTGGTGTCCATCTTGTCGTCGCCATTGGTGTCGCGGAGGAACAGGAGGTCCGGGGCCTGGCCGAGATAAACGCCGCCGTTGCCGAGTGCGATGCCTGTCGCGAGCGAAAAGCCGTCGGCAAACACCGTGACCTTGTCGGCCACGCCGTCATTGTCGGTGTCTTCGAGAATCTTGATGCGGTCGCGGCCTTTCTGTCCCTTCGGCGCGCCCTTGGGATATTCATAGAGTTCCACCACCCAAAGCCGGCCGCGCTCGTCCCAGGTCATGCCGACCGGGTTCACCACCATCGGCTCGGCGGCGAAGGTGCGAACCTCGAAGCCCGGCGGAACCTGAATCTTCTTCCGCGTCTCCTCGGGCGAGAGCGCGGGTTCCGTGGCGCCTTTGCGCACCGGATCATTGGGCAGCATGTTGCCGGGCGGATTGTTGCGGTAGATCGGAAAATCAAAACCCTCGCGCCGCGGCTGGTAATCGCCGGCAGCGGCGAAAGCGATCGAAACGGCGGTGGTGCAGGCGAGCAGGATGGCGGCGTGTTTCATGGAGTTCAATGGACGTGCGGGTTCAATGCGGACTTCAAGCAACGGCAGATTGTGGATTCTCACGGCCTCCCGCCGGGCCGGCTGCGCAGGATGATTTTCCCGTCGCGGACCTCGATGCGCTCAAACTTGGCCAGATTCGCGGCCGTCTTGGGATCCTGCATCGCGTCCTTGGCGAAGTTTTGCTGCTGGAGCGGGCCAAGGACCTGCGAGGGCAGCGATTTTTCCTTCACGACCACATCGGCAACCCCGACGAAGAGAACGCCGTTGGTGAACGCGAGGTTCAACGTCGCTTCGCCATTCAAATAGCGCCCGCGAAGTTTCAGCGGCCCGATGTCTTGCAACGGCCAACTGACCTGGCCGCGGACTTTGTCGCCATCAATGCGGACGAAAAGCCGTTGCCGGGCTTGCTTGAAATTGGGATCGCTGCTGATGAGTGCGTTTATGTCGTCCGCGGTCAAAATCAGTTCGCTGGACTGTGAACTCTCCAGCGCATCGGCAAATCGCGCCACCCGCTCCTGAATGCTGCGCAACTGCGCCTCCGGCACCTCAACCGTCTCGATGGTCGCCGGCGCGGTGTCCGTGAAATCATTCCTGACACTGTCGATCTTGTTCACCGCGTAGCGGTAGCCAGCATAGCCCAGAACCACCGCAAGCAGGCACAGGACAGCCAGGGAAAGACAGCCGTAGAAAAAGCAGCCGCGCTTCTGTGGTGTTTCAGGCGAACCGGGTATGGACATGGCGCAAGCGTGCCGCAACCGCGCGGGGTTGGGAAGGCCGTTTCCCGATGCGGATCTTTGTCCAGTGCATCCCGAAGCGGCTGATGGGTTTTGTTGCGCTGCGACAAAACAAGCCCGCGTTCAGCCGGCGATCCGCGTCGCGCCTGGCGTGGCGAACGAGTCCCAAGATTCGGATCCGC
>CAYQWK010000145.1:10330-13497 GCA_964420805.1 uncultured Bifidobacteriaceae bacterium
CTTTGGCGCAATCCCAGACTTGCCTCCGGTCGCCGCAAACGGAGAATGCCGGCCCATGAAGCCGATGGCACCGCGATGCGCGCCGCGTCAATTGACGCCGACCCCGGTTATCCACGACGGCCGACGTTCAAAAAACTACTGAAGTTCCACCTGCCAGACCGCAGTCCAAGACCAACACTATGAATCATAAAGTAACCTTCACCCTCGTCAGTGCGGCCGTTCTCCTTGCCGCCGGGGCGCATGCCGCCGGCACCGGCAATCCCTTTTACGGCGACACGCCGGACGACACGCATCCCTGGGCTGTTCACGATTGGAACCGGCCGCAACCGCCCCGCGTCGAACCTCTCCCGTACGACGCCGCCAAAGCCAGGCCGCCGGCCGGCGCGATTGTGTTGTTTGATGGCACCCCCGAATCGCTCGCCGCGAACTGGGAGGCGGACAAGAGCGGTCATCAGCCGACCAAATGGCTTGCCCGCGATGGCGCGATGGAATGCACACCCGGCTCTGGCTACATCCGCACCAAGGAATCGTTCGGTGACTGCCAGTTGCACGTCGAGTGGGCCGCGCCCGCCAAGGTCCAGGGCGAAAGCCAGGGCCGCGGCAACAGCGGCATCTTCCCCATGGGCCATTTCGAGATTCAGGTGCTCGACAATTACAACAACCCGACTTACGCCGACGGTTTCGCCTGCTCCGTCTATGGTGTGAACCCTCCGCTCGCCAACGCCCTCCGCCCGCCCGGCGAGTTTCAGTCCGTGGACATCACCTACCACAAACCAATCTACAAGGACGGGAAGTGTGTTCAGGCCGGTTGGGTGACGGTCTATTGCAACGGCATTCTCGTGCAGGATCGCGCTGATCTTTCCACCGGCACCGGCCACATGGCGCGTTACAAACCCGGTCCGTTCCCCGAGAAAGGCCCTCTCAAGCTCCAGGACCACGGCAATCCCGTCCGCTTCCGCAATATTTGGTACCGCCCGCTCCCGCCCCAGGCGGCCGAAGGTGGAACCACCGGCACCTTCACCCCCGAGGCCACCATCGCCAAGCGCAAGGAAATCGCCGCCTCCGTCCGCGCCGACGCGGAGAAGATCACCGCCCCCGTGCCGCAACTTCTGCGCTTCGCCGAGTCGCTGTATTACGAAAACGATCCCGCGACGCTCGCCAAAGTGGAGAAGATGTCCGCCGATTACGCCGCCGGCGTGAAGGCTCTGTCAGCCGACAAGATTGGCGGAAAGAAAGACGAGGTTCGCCGCCTGCGCGACGCCTTCAAATACCTCGCCCGTGCGAAGGTCGTAACCGCTGATTTCGCCCCGCGTGTCGCCCTCGACACCCTGGCCAGGGATCAAAACTGGGATAAGAAGAAATGATTCGCTGATCGCCCGCGGGCGATCCGGACAATTGGTTGGCCACACGAAAAACGCGGCAGGGTCACCCCTGCCGCGTTGCTCTTTTGAGATTTCCTCCCCGGATCAGCCGAGGTTCGCGTTCACGTTGTCCCAATCGACGTGGTTCATGTATTCGTCGATGTAGGCGCCTCGGGCCGTGAAGAAGTCCGCATAGTAGGCGTGCTCATAAACATCGAGTGCCAGGATGGGCTTCACGCCCCAGACGGGGAACGTGTTCTGGGCGTCGCCGAGGTAATTGAAGAGCAGCCCCGTCTGCGAATCGTAGCCGGTCCAGACCCAACCGCGCGCGGCGATGCCCGTCGCCTTGAGGTCCTTCTTGTAAGCGTCGAAGGAGCCAAAGCTCTTGTTGATCAACTCAGCCACCTTGCCCGTGGCAGGACCGCCCGGGCCGCCGAGGTTGTTGAAGTAGATCTCGTGATTGATCAGGCCGCCGATGGCGAAGGTGAAGTCCACCTTGCGTGACCGGATCTCAGAATAGATCTGGTTGGCGTGGGCGGGATTGGCCGGGTCCAGCGTGGCCGCCAGCGCCTCGAGTTCCTTGAGGATCGCGTTGGTCTTGTTCACGTAGCCCGTGTAGAGCTTGAAATGCTCCTCGTGGGTTTTGTCGGAAATCTTGCCGGTTTTGCCCTTCACCTTGGCGAGCAAGGCCTCCTGTTTGTTTGCGTATTGATAAGCCATGGTCTGTTCCTTTGTTCGTTTGTTCATCGTTGAACGCCGCCGCGGCGTTTTCCGCGCCGTTGTCCCGGCGGCAATTTCAACGGTCGGACTATAAAAGCGGTGCCCGACGGCGCAAGCGGTTATTCCCGGCAATTCACTTTCCAGCGTGCTTCTCGCCAGTATCCCTTCAAATGGAGCAGCACTCCTAAACTGCGATGGAACAACAGCGCGGCCGCCTGGGACTGCGCGGGCATTTCCTTGTCGTTTCCCACATCTCTTGGCCGCTGTCGGCTGAAGTGGTGGGTTTTGTCGCGCTGCGACAAGACAAGCCCGCGTCCAGGGGGCGATCCGATCACGCGCTACTGGCGGCGAGTTCATTGCGCCACTCTCACGCGGCGCTATGTGTCACAGCGCGACAAACTCCACCCTGCGGCGAAAGTTGCAGGGAATTCAGCGGACATCTCGCCGCATTTTGAAAGACCACGCCTGCCGCGGCAGGTCAGCGTTCCCGGCACCGGCAGGCGGCGTCCATGTCCCTGCGGATGGTGCCATGATGGCGATTTCAAGCCCATGTCACCTCGCGCCATTTCAGATTTGCACTGGCGAAAGTTCTGTGGAACATCTCGCGCCCTATGAGAAACCTGATGCTTGTTTGCGCGATGGGCGTGTCGCTGGCTTTCGCCACCGGCTGCCAGGCTGAGGACAAAAAGGAAACCAAAAACGAAAAGGACAACAAAACTGTGAGCGCTGATACCAACGAAGTGGCAGTCATCAAGACGACCGCCGGCGAAATGGTGATCGAATTCTGGCCCGATGTGGCCCCGAAGACGGTCGAGAATTTCAAGACCCTCGCCAAGAAGGGCTTTTACGATGGCACCTGCTTCCACCGGGTCATCAAGGGCTTCATGATCCAGGGCGGCGATCCCAAGACCAAGGACGCCACCAAGGAACAGGAGTGGGGCACCGGTGATCCCGGCTACAAGATCAAGGCCGAGTTCAACGAGCGCTCCCACAAGCGCGGCGTCCTCTCCATGGCCCGCTCCCAGCATCCGGATTCCGCCGGCAGCCAGTTCTTCATCTGCCACGGCGACCCGCGCTTCCTCGACC
>CAYQWK010000146.1:0-13446 GCA_964420805.1 uncultured Bifidobacteriaceae bacterium
ACCACGCCCCGCGCCCGACCCGCTCCACCGCATAAGCCCCCGCCGGCAGCGACTCAAACCCCACCACCACATCCCGCCCCGAAACGCTAATCCTGCCCCCCGACCCCGGCCAGACAAATCCCGCCCCCGGATTCCCGCCCCGCAACACCGCCGCCGACACCCCGCCCGCCGCCGCACGATCCGTATCCCGCACCGACGCCACCGCCTCCCCATCCCCGATCACCGCGTTCACCGCCGACACCAACCGCACCGTGAACGACTCCGCATCCTCATGCACCGTGTCCCCGATCACCGGCACCGCCAACTTCCCAACCAACGCCCCCGGCTTCAACACCAACCTCCCGTTCGTCGCCACAAAATCACTTCCCGCCACCGCGCTCCCCGACACCGCCTCCCAATCCAGCACCACCGTCCGCTCCGACTTCGCCGACAACCGCACCAGAAAACTCAACAACCGCGCCCCCGCATTCCCCTCCACCGCCGCCGCATCCGCGATACTCACCGACGGCTCCGCATCATTATCCAACACCGTCCCCACCCCGCGACCCCGCGCCACAATCCCGTTCACCACCCGGCCCAGCGTCACATAAAAAAACTCGTTGCTCTCGCACACCAAATCCCCGCGCACCGGCACCCGCACCGACTGATTCGTGGCCCCCGGCAAAAACGTCAACACACCCCGCGCCGGCAAATAATCTTTGCCCGCACGCGCCGATCCCGCCGCCGCCGCATACGACACCGTCAACAACTTCGTCCCCGGCGGGTCCAGGGTGACCGCGAACACCAGATTCGACGTGCCCGCATCCCCCTCCACCGCCGTGGCATCGTGCACCGACACCAATGGCAACGCCTGATCCATGATCGTGCCCGTCCCCTCCGCATCCGCCAGTTTGCCGTGCCACGGATTCGACAACCGCACGCGGAACACCCGGTTGCTGCCCGTGAACCGCAACCCGCTCAATTCCACCTCCACATTCCGGCTCACCTCGCCCGGCGCGAACACCACCGTCCCGTTCGTGCCCGTGAAGTCCCGCCCGGCCAGGGCCGTGCCTTCCAACGTCCCGAAATCCACTTCCACCGCCCGCCCCGAGGCCGCCGACAGCCGCACCTCGAAGATGGCCCGGCGGCCTCCGCCGGAAATCACCGTGTCGCCGATGCTCACTTCCGGCTCGAACAACCTGCCCACCACGATGCGGACGATCTCGAAGTCGCTCAATCTTCCCGGCCCGTCATCCGTCACGCGCACGGTGACATAATTGGTGCCGGCCTGCGATGATGAGGGCGTCCACGAAAACACACCGGTGACGGGATCAATGACGGCACCGGCCGGGGCGCCGGCATCCAGGCTGAAGGACAAAGGCTGCGCCGGGAGATCGGCGTCCGTGGCGGAGGCGGTGAAGTTCAATGACAACTCCTCCGTGGCCAGGCGCGGACCAATGCCGCCCAGCATGGGCGCGGTGTTGATTTCCGACACGGTGACGACAAACAACTGGGTGCTGATGCCCACCGGCGTTCCGTTATCCGTGGCGCGCACGGTGATGGGATAATTGCCCGGACCTTGCGCCTCGGAGATGGACCAACTGAACGAGCCGTTTGCGCTCAAGGCCGCCCCAGCCGGCGCGCCGGGTTCGAGGCTGAACTGAAACGTGTTCCCCTCCGGGTCCGTGGCGCTCACGTTGAAAGTTAGCGTCGAGTTCTCATTTGCCGCCTTGTTCCCGATCACGGCGATTTCCGGACCGCGATTCGGCTGGCCGATATTCAACTGCCCAGCCACGAATCCGTGCGCCAGCGCATTCAACGATCCATCATAAACCTCCACGGGATATTCCTCATCTGGGTCCTGCACAAATACCGGAGTCACCAAGTTGGGCGAACCCGTGAGCCGGAACCTCACCTGAAACAGCGCCGTCCCGTCCGCCAGCGTCTGTCCCCCCCCGCCTACATCATCCCACGACACCCGCAGCCAGTCGTTGCTCAACGAAAAGTTTCCCGACGACATTCCCGACAGATTGAACTGTTCCACCCCAACCACGCTCGCCACCGCGTCATCCCACCTGACGGCGAACTGAAACAACCCGACCTGCGTAAAGTTCGTCACTCGAACTGGCACCAAAACCTCGTTACCCGGAAATCCACTCCCGCTCCCGATCCCGAACGTCACTGGACCAGGTGGCGGAAGGACTAAACCCAATCCCTGAGCCGGTGGGGGCGTGTTCACCGCCTCAAGACCCGCCCCGGCTCCCGCCCCGCCATCACTGCCCCACGACGCATTCACATCACCCAATTTGATCCCGTAGAAATTCTGGCCAGTCACGTCAAAGACCACCGACGAATAAGTCCGGTTCGTGGGCGCGAACCACGGCGCGGCCACATTCGTGAACACGTAATCCGACGGCACATATCGCCACAACCCCGCCGGAAACCGGTTCGTCACCCCAAGCACCAGACGCCGCATGTAAGACAAATCCAACGTCGAAATCGTCCGCGACCCGTCCACATCCGCCGCCAACAACGCAAACGGCGAACCCAGAGCCGCCACGTTCAGCACATGCTGCCGCGCCATGAAGATGTCCAAAGTCGTTACCTCGGCAGCCACCGGGCCGGCCGCATCCCGCGGCGTAAGCGTGACGTTGTTCGCCGCATCGAAGGCGATGAAGTAAGTTCCATCCACCAGACTTGTGGTGCTTTGACTGGTCGGCCCACTCAAGAGCAATGGCGCGGCGCCGATCAACCGCGTAGTGGGCGTGCCCGGATAATTCGTGGGCATGTAAAGGTTCCCAGCCAAGCTCACCACCGCCCTGCCCGTCACCACTTGCGAGCATGTCTGGCTGTTCCCGCACAAGTCCGTGGCACGCCATGTGCGCGTGGCCGTGTAATTAGTCCCACACGTCCCGTTAGTGAAAGTGCTCTGGATTACAATGGTCACGTTCGTGCCGTCCGCCACGTCCGTGGCCGTGGGTGGATCGAAGGTCCACGTTCCGCGGCAGTTCACGAACTTGTTCGGCGCGCAGGTGATGGTTGGGGGGCTTGTGTCGCGCACCGTCACCGTTTGCGAGCATGTGCTCTTGTTTCCACAGGCATCCGAAAACTCCCAGGTGCGCTGGGCGCTGAACGTGTTGCCGCAAAAACCGATCCGGTTGGTGGTCGTCGCCGTGATCCGGTTCGAGATGCTCAGAGGACTGCAAGCATCAGTGGCTGTCGGAGTGTCGAAGGTCCAATTGACGCCAAACTCGATCGTCTTGGCGGGCGGGCACGAAACTGACGGCGCCGTGGTGTCCACGGCGGTGATGGTCTGCGAGCAGGTCATCCGGTTCGAGCATACATCCGTGATTTCCCAAGTGCGCGTCGCGGAAAAGCCGCAACCCGGGGTGTTGGTGACGGTGCTGGTGACCGTCACGGTCGCGGTGGCCGGCGCGAGGTTGCAGGTGTCGATCACCACCGGGTTGTCGAAATTCCACGCCGCGCCGCATTCGATCACGCGGTTCGTCGGACAAGTCACGATGAGCGTGTGATCAATGGACACCGTGCCGCCTGAGACCGTGACGGGCAGCGCCGTGAGACTGGCATCGAAGGCGAAAATTGCCGTCGGATTCCCGTCGAGAACAATCGGTGACACCGACGCCGGGGGACCAATCAACCGGAACTGCACGCCGAACACCGCAGTATCTTGGGGAAGGCTTGCGCCATCTTCTTCGGGATCTTGCCACACAACGGTAAGCGCACCCGTTGAGCCGCCAGACGCGTTTGTTGGAATTCCGGCGAACAGTCCGCCATCAAATCCCGCCACCCCAAACTGTTGCACGCCGAGATAGGAAAGGACGTTGGTACTCCAATGCAGTGTAAACTGGAACCCGTTGACATTAGTGAACTGCGCAACGCGCACCAGCACCACCACCTCGGAGTTCGTGACCGCATTGGTGCTGCTGGCCGAGAACGTCAGGTTCGCGGCCGCTGCGCGGCTCCCGGCCAGCAACGCGCCGGATAAGACCAACATCATCAACCCGCGGACCAGACGGCCGCACCACATCACGACACAGTTCTTCATAGCTTTCCTCTCACCTGCCATGCCGCAGGCATGGCCCGCACGGACGCGCAATTACTGCACGCGCACGCGGTAAAACCGTTGCTGCACCACCGGACCCGGATCTGTGAGGGTCTTCATCGTCCCGTCTCCCGTCACCGGCGGCAACGCAATCCAGTTCGTTGCCGGCAGCATCGGCGTGTATTCGAGATAATACTGCGATCCAACTCCGGTCTGCACGCGGATTTCGTAGGTGGGCAGGTTGAATCCAGGTGTCACGATTTGCGGTGCCACGCGCACTTCGCCGTCCCCTGTCTGGAACACCGCGTTCGTGAAGTTCACCGCCACCTCGCGCGGAATGACCGTGTCCCGGATCAACAACGGCGACACCGTCCCCAGCGCCCCGATCACATCGAAGCGCAACACGAAGAACGTGGTGCCTTCGGCAAGGTTGACTCCCAAGGCCGCCGGGTCATCCCAAGAGAAGGCCAGTTGCCCGGTGTTGGTGTGCATGCTGTTGAAGTTGGCCGCGCCCAGGCCCGACACCCCGAATTGCTCCACCTTCACAAACCGCAGCACTGCCGGATCCCAGGCTATGGTCCCTTGCGCGCTCGTCACATTCGTGAACCCGCGCACGGTCAACCGCGTCACGATGCCGGTCGTGGGCAACGTCGCCGTCTGGCTCATCTGGAATGTCACTCCCGAGCCGCCGGCCTTGGGCGTGGCCAATCGCGCCGGGCCGGTCGGCGGCGTCCACGAGAGATTCACATCGCCGAGCTTGATCGCCGCGAAATCCTGCCCCGCCAGGTCGTTGGTGAACACCGCGTATGTCCGGTTCGATGGCGCGGTCCACGGCGCGGCCGGGTTCGGGAACACGTATTCCGGCGGCAGGTGCCGCCAGAGGCCCGCCGGCAGCCGGTTGGTCATGCCCAGCACGAGCCGGCGCAGGTGGGAGAGGTCGAGGGTGGTGATGTTGCCGGTGGCGTCCACGTCGGCGGCAAGTAGTTTGTAGGGGGTGTCGAGGTTGACGACGTTCAGCACGTGCCGCCGGATGAGTGAGATGTCGAGGGTGGTGACGCCGTCGGAGGGCGCCCCGTTGGTCGAGCCTTGGGGGGTGACGGTGATGGCGTTGCCGGCGTCGAATGGCACGGCGTAGGTGCCGTCGGCCTGGCTGGCTCCTGCCGCCGCCGGCACGCTGCCGACCGCTATGGTGGTGCCGGCGATGCGTTTGTCGGTGGGGGCCGCCGGGTAGGCGGTGGGTGTGTAGATGTTGCCGCTGATGGTGACGACGGCGCGCCCGGTCACGATCTGGCTGCAGGTGGCCACGTTGCCGCAGGCGTCGATGGCCCGCCAGAGGCGTGTGGCGCTGTAGTTGTTGCCGCAGGTGCCGTTGGTCACGGTGCTGATGATGGTGACGATGACGTTGGTGCCGTCGCCGGCGTCGGTGGCGGTGGGGGGGTCGAAGGTCCAGGGTTGGCGGCAGTTGACGGTTTTGCCGGGGGCGCAGAGGAGGATGGGCGGGGTCGTGTCGCGCACGGTCACGGTTTGTGCGCAGGTGATCTGGTTGGTGCAGGCGTCCCGGATTGCCCAGGTGCGCACGGCCGCGTAGGCGGCGCCGCAGTAGCCCGCGCGGTTGGTCACGGTGCTGAGGATGGTGATGGTCACGGTGCCGCAGCCGTCGGCCAGGGCGGTGGGGGGGTCGAAGGTCCAGGGGGCGCCGATTTCGTTGGTTTTGTTAGGAGCGCATTGGGCGGTGGGTGTTATGGTGTCCACCAGGCGCACGGTCTGGCTGCAGAAGCTGGAGTTGCCGCAGCCGTCCACGGACTGCCATGTGCGCACGGCGGCGTAGGTGTTGCCGCACATGCCGGCGGTGTTGGTCACGGTGCTGATGATGGTGATGGTCACGCCGGCGGGGCCGCAGGTGTCGGTGGCGGTGGGGGTGTCGAAGTTCCACGGGGTGCCGCATTCGATGTTTTTGTTGGCCGGGCAGGTGAGGACGGGGGGGGTGGTGTCGGCCAGGGTGACGCTTTGGGCGCAGGTGGATTTGTTGGAGCAGCCGTCCTGGGCTTCCCAGGTGCGCGTGGCCACCCAGGTGTTGCCGCAGGCTCCGAGGGCGTTTGTTATGGTGGCGAGGACGCGGATGGTGACGTTGGTGCCGCCGCAAACGTCGGTGGCGGTGGGGGGGTCGAAGGTCCAGGCGGTGCCGCATTCGACGGTTTTGTTGGGGGCGCAGGTGATTTGCGGTGGTGTGGTGTCGGCCACGGTGACGATTTGCGCGCAGGTGGCGCGGTTGGAGCAGGCGTCAAAGGCTTCCCAGGTGCGGGTGACGATGCTGCCGCCGCCGCAACTGGTGGCGGTGGTGGTGACGGTCGCGAAGACGCGCACGAGGACGTTGGTGCCGCCGCCGGCGTCGGTGGCGGTGGGGGGGTCGAAGGTCCATATGGTGCCGCATTCCACCGTCTTGCTAGGCGCGCAGGTCAGGACCGGGGGCGCGCTGTCGAGTTCGGTGATGCTTTGGGAGCAGGTGGTGCGGTTGGAGCAGGCGTCGAAGGCTTCCCAGGTCCGGGTGGCGGTGTAGTTGCCGCACAGGCCCACCTGGTTGGTTTGGGTGCTAAACACGCGCACCAGGACGTTGGTGCCGTGGCAGGTGTCGGTGGCGGTGGGCGCGTTGAAGGTCCATGCGGTTCCTTTTTGATAGGTCCGGTTGGTGGCGCATATGAGGGCCGGGCCGGTGGTGTCCACCAGGTTCACGGTCTGGCTGCAGGTTGATATGTTTCCGCAGCCGTCGATGGCGCGCCAGGTGCGGACGGCGGTGTAGGTGTTGCCACAGGCCGTCAGGTTGTTGGTGCTGGTGGCGATAATGGTGACGTTGACTCCCGCCGGGCCGCAGTTGTCGGTCACGGTCGGGGTGTCGAAGGTCCAGGGTTGGCCGCATTCGATGTTTTTGTTGGCCGGGCAGATGAGTGCTGGAGGGGTGGTGTCCACGACGGCGACGCTTTGCGCGCATTGGGTCATGTTGGAGCAGAGGTCAAAGACGTTCCAGATGCGGGTGGCGATGAAGGTGTTGCCGCAGGTGCCGGTGTAGTTCGTCACGGTGCTTATGGTTATGGCCAGAAGGTTGGTGCCGCTGCATAGGTCGTTGCCGCCGGGGGTGTCGAAGGTCCAGCCGGAGCCGCATTCGACGGTTTTGTTGCTGATGCAGTTGAGGGTCGGGGGCGTGGTGTCGATCACGGTGACGGTCTGGCTGCAGGTGCTTTGGACGCCGCATATGTCGGTGGCCCGCCAGGTGCGCGTAAGGGTGAAGGTGCCGCCGCAACTGCCAATGGCGTTGGTCACGGTGCTAACGATGGTAACGGGGGCGTTATTGCCGGGGCAGGAAGCCGTGGCTGTGGGGGTGTTGAAGGTCCAGACGCTGCCGCATTCAACAATCTTGTTGGCGGCGCAGGTCATGATTGGCGGCGCGGTGACGACGGTGACGATCTGGGTGACGAGGAGGTTGTTGCCGCAGCCGTCGATGGCGTTCCACACGCGGGTGGCGGCATAACTCGGACCGCATAGGACGTTGGTGGTGGTGCTCTGGACGACGACAGTCGCGCCGGGGAGCGGGCAGTTCGCGGAGACGACGGGCGGGTCGAAGGTCCAGGGCTGGCCGCATTCGATGGATTTGTTGGGCGCGGAGATGAAGGGAGCGCCGTCCTGCGAAATGGTAAATACCTTCCCGGCGATGATGAGGTTCGCGCTACGGGAGAGGGTGCCGGGGTTGACGCCAACGCTATAGCGCAGAATGTGCGGGCCGACGTCGTTGCTCGGGGTGAGGAGGGTAATCCAGTTGTTGGTACGAACGACCGTCCATGAGCAGAGTGTCGGCGTGCTTACGACTACTTGCCCGGTTTCGCCCAAGTAACCGTGAGACAACGCAACAGGCGCGATGCCGGAGGTGCAGACCAGACCGGCCTGGGTGATCTGGACAGGCTGGCCGGCCAGCAACACGGTGCCGGAGCGGGGCGACGCGCCAGGGTTGGCGGTGATGTTATATTGAATGGGGCCGCCTCCAGTGCGGCTGGTGCCGCCGGGGAACGTGATCCAACTGTTTGTGTTGGATATGGTCCACGGACAGACGTTCGTGGTGGTCATGGTGATGAAGTTGGTCTCGGCCTCGAACCCATGTGACGCGCTCGACGGCGCAACGGCAAAAGTGCAGGTGATGCCGGCCTGCGTGACGAAAAAGTTGTTGGTGGCGATGCGGATAACACCAGAACGGGGCGGGCCAATGTTGAGGGATACGCTGTAGGTGACCGGTCCCTGGTTCGATCCGTTGTTCCCAGAGAGGATGGTAATCCATGAGTTGGTCTTGACCACAGTCCAGTTGCAGCCGAACGGAGTGTTCACTAAAACGGAGTTTGTCTCCGCCAGCGCGCCATGGTTGTGGTTGGTGGTAAAGAGTGAATAGGTACAAATCGTGGCGAGCTGGACCACAGTGTAACGTTGGTCGCCGATCAACAGGTTGCCAACCCGGTCGGTGAAGGTGTCATTGGCGGCCACGGTGTAGGTGATAATCGCACTGCCAGCGCCGTTGGTTACAGTTCCCAGAGTGACCCACGGATTCGTATTGACCACCGACCAACTACATTCCGCCACGGTGAGCACGGTCACCTGGCCAGTCTCGGAGAAGGAGCTGTGAACACGACCCGTAGCCGTCAGCGTGTAGGTGCATGGCGTGCCTAGTTGCGTCACGGTGAATGGCTGACCGGCGATCGTCATTACCGCCACGCGCGGGCTTGGATTAGGATTCGCGGCCACAGTGTATCGCACCAGCCCGTTGTTGGTCCCCTCCGCGCCGGACTTGATGCTGATCCAATCGAATTCTTCTTCAACAATCCATGTGCAGCCGCCCGAGGAGGCCACGCTCACCAGACCGGTCACATTGCCACCACTCAAAGTCGCACTGGTCGGGTTCAGTGAGTAGCTGCAAATCACGCCGATTTGCGTGACCACGAGTGAAATCCCACCGATCGAAATCGTGCCCACGCGATCCGCGGTCGTCGGGTTAGGCGTCACCGAATAGGCCAGTGTCCCGGTGCCGCTACCACCCAATCCCGACGTTATGGTGATCCATGAATTGGTGTTCACCACGTTCCAGGGACAGCCGTCCAGCGCCGTCACACCCACCGATCCGTTGTCGGCCAGGAAGTCCCGCGTCTGGTTCGTCTCCGACAGCGTATAGGTGCAGGGCGCGCCCGTCTGGATCACCCGGAATGTTTCCGTGGCGAACTGAATGTACCCGGTGCGCGACAACCCGCTCGCATTCAACCCCACCTCGAAGACCATTGAGGACGCTCCCACACCGTTCGTGTCAGTCAGGATCATGAGCCACGAATTAGTCGTCGTCACCGTCCAGGCGCAATTCCCGGGTGTGTCGATGTCAACAAACCAAAGGTCGTTAAAATAAGGCACGATTAACTGTGTCGGCATCAGCGAATACGGACACGGCAATCCACCCTGAGTGATCGTCACCGGCTGGCCCGCCACCATGACCACGCCCGTTCGGCTGAAGGTCACGGGGTTCGCACTCACCGCCAGAGAAACTGTGCCCGCCCCGTCGCCCGGCGCGCCGCCCACCACGCTCACCCACGGCAATCCGTTGCTCACCGACCAGGCGCAGCCCACCGGCGCGGCCACAGATACCGTGTTCGTCGAGGCCATGTACGGGAACGCCCGCACCGCAGGCGCGACCGCGTAATTGCAAGGCACTCCGCCCTGCGTCACAAGCAACTGTCGATCGCCGATTTGCAGCACCCCAGAACGCGCGACCCCGGCAAGGTTTTGCGCAACCACGAAGCTCAATACCGCGCTGTTCGTGAAATTCGTCCCATTGAGCAACGTGATCCACGCATTGGTGTTCGTGACGCCCCACACGCAATCATCCACGACCACCACGCTCACCGATCCCGTCACCGCCGCGAATGGGTACACCGCGTTTGTCGCGCCGAGCGCGAGCGAGCACGGCGCGCCATCCTGGCTCACGGTCACGTTTTGGTCCCCAATCACCAGCACGGCTGAACGCGGACGCACGCTCGCATTCGCCAAGACGTCGTAACTCACCGTCGCATTTCCGCTCCCGGTCAACGCTGACCGCACGATGATCCAAGAACTAGTGTTCCCCACGGTCCACACGCACGGCCCCAATGTCGTCAACAGCACCGTTCCGCTGCCCCCGTTGAATCCATAGGACGCCGACGACGGAAGCACGCCGTAGTTGCAAATCAACCCCGCTTGGGACACCGAAAAATTCCGACCCGAAACTCGCACTTGTCCACCCCGCGGCGTGCTCGCCGTGTTCACCGTCACCGCATAGGTCACCACTCCCGTTCCGGTGCCATTGGTGGGCGACAGGATTTGAATCCAAGCATTCGTGTTCGACACGGTCCACACACACGCACCGACCGGCGTGACGGTGAATGAGTTCGTCTCCGCCAGCGCCCCATGCGTCGCCGAACCCGGCGTCAGCGCGACCGGGCAGGGGTTCGCCGCCTGCGTCACTGTGAAGTCCAGCCCGGCAATCGACACACGCCCGGTGCGTGACACGCCGTCCGGATTCGCCGCCACATCATACGCGATTCCGGCGCTGCCTGTCCCGTTGGTTCCCGAGTACATCGTGATCCAACTGTTCGTATTCAACAGGGTCCAAGGACATCCCTGCGCCAACCCCAAAGTCACCACGCCGCCAGCCGATCCAGCGCCCAAAGTCACGCCCGCCGGGAAGAGTTGCGGCACGCACGGCAATCCCGGCTGGCTGATCACCAATGTTTGTCCCGCGATTTGCACGACTCCAGTCCGCCCCACAGACGAGCCATGGTCGAAGACCAAGTACAAGAGCGAGATGTTCCCGGACCCGCCGGTGACTCCCAGGAAATCAAGCCATTCGTTCGTATTCACCAATGTCCAGTCACAACCTGGAAGCGCCATCACGTTTACCAAGCCCACGTCGCCCTCCGGGGGGAACACCGCGTTGGTCACCGACAACCCGAAATAACACGGCAGGCCTGCCTGACTAACTGTCAAAACCTGGCCGCCGATCACCACGTTCCCGCTCCGCGCCGCGCCGGAGATGCTCGCACCGGCCGCCAGCACCACCGTCCCAACGCCCGCGCCAGAGGTTCCCGAAACCACCGTCAACCACGGGTTCGTGTTCACCACCGTCCACGGGCAATACGGCTGCGAAACGACCGCCACGGAATTTGTGCCGCCACCGACGAGGAAATTCAGCCCGCCTGTCCCAAGCGAATATGTGCAGTTGCCCAGCACATGAGCCACGCCGTTGGAATACAGCGGCGTCAAAGTGTTCGCCTCCACGTCCGACATGTCCGGCGGCACCGGCGAAGAGCAGAACAGCACCGGTGTATCCACGAATCCCACGCCCGGCAAAGCACGCAAGATGAGTTCGACCAGAGGACTCGGCCCTGCCGGGAATGCGTTGCCCACGTTCAAACTGCCGGTGATGCCAAGCCGCCCTTGCGCCACCACCACCGCACCAGTGTTGAAGTTGATGCTCAATCCCAGATTCGTCGCCTCCAACGTCCGCACCGCGCCGACAAATGCGAGTTGGTTCGTGTCGAAGCACACACTGAATCCGAAGGCGCCTTCATTTCCCAAGCCGTCCAACGTCACCCGCACCCGGTTCGTCTCCCCGCGCGCCATCACCACGTCGCTGATTCGCAACACACGCAACGCGCCAGCCTGTGTCACGGGAAACACCACCCCGCCCAACACAAGGTTGCCCGCGCGTGCCGCACCGGAATTTGCCGCCACGGTGTAGTTCACCGTCGCGTTTCCGATACCGCTACCGCCAGAGTTAATCGTGATCCATCCGTTCGTGTTCACCACGCTCCACGCGCAACCGTTGCTCGCCTGCACCGAGATTGACGCGGCACCACCTGCCTGCCCTGGCGTCGCCCCCGCTGGCGACAGAACAAGACTGCACGGCCGCCCCGCCTGCACCACAACGAACGGTTCTCCACCGACCCAAACCACGCCCGTCCGCACCGCAAAGGTCGTATTCGATGCAACCGTGTAGTTGAAGAACCCATTGCCTGTGCCATTGGTCGCCGAGATGATCGTAATCCAGTTGTTGGTGTTCAACACAGTCCACGAGCAACCTGCCGATGTCCCCACCGCGACAAGGCCTGCCTCCGCGAAATGCGAATGCGTTCGGCTCTCCGGCGTAATCGCGAACAAACAAGGGGCCGCGCCTTGCGAGACTTGGAGTGGCATGCCACCAATCATCAGAAAACCGGTTCGTGGCAAAGTCACGAGGTTCGATGACACCTCGTACACCACAGTCGCTGGACCCACTCCGTTCGTCTCGCTCAACAGCGTGATCCAGGAGTTCGTGTTCACCACTGTCCACGGGCACCCGGCCAAGGTCAGCAAATTCACCGCCTGCAAGGCTTCATGCCAGTCCAGCGAAACGAAATTCGTCGAGAGAGCATAAGTGCAGGGCGCACCGGGTTGGGTAATCGTGAAACTCTGCCCGGCCACCATCACCACGCCAGTCCGGCCCCACGCTGTCGCATTCGCCGCCAGCACATAATCGAGATTTCCGCCATTGGTTCCAGCCATTGCGGAGAAAGAAATCCACGAGTTCGTGTTCACTACGTTCCACGCGCAACCCAGTCCCGTGGTAATCGCCACTGAACCCGTCGCGGAACCGAACCCGTGGTCCACGCCGGACGGCGCGATCGAAAAGGAGCATGGCGCGCCCGCCTGCATGACAGTGAACGTCACTCCGCCCACCGTGAACGCACCGGTGCGGGGCTGACCGCTCGGGTTGGTGTCCACCTGGTAACCGAGACTTCCGTTGTTCGTTCCACTCGTCGCGGTGGTGATGCTGATCCAACTGTTCGTGTTCACCACATCCCACGCGCACGACGCGCTGCTTGCACTGATGGTCACCAGGCCCGTTTCGGATCCTGACCCGTGCGCCCGAATCGGCGGCGTGAGCGCGAATCCGCAATTCGTGCCCCATTGGGTGATGAACAAGGTCTCGCCCTCGACATTAACGTATCCCGAGCGCAACACCGGGCTGCGGTTCTGCGCGATGCTGTAACCGACCGTCTGCGTCGCCACGCCCGTCGAATTCGAGTGGAACGTGATCCAGGAATTGGTGTTCAACGCCGTCCAAGCGCAACCCGTTCCCGCCTGCACGGTGAACGTATTATTGTTCGTGGCAAACCCGTGGATGCGCGTTGTCGGCACGAGGCGGTAAACGCACGCGGTGCCCTGCTGAGTGAGCGTGAACGACTGGTCGCCGATTCGCACCACACCGCTGCGCACGCCCGGCGCGGAGTTCGCCGCCACGCTGTAACCCACCAGGCCGTTGCCCATTCCCGGTGCGCCGGCGGTAATGGTGATCCATGAGTTTGTAT
>CAYQWK010000147.1:0-13422 GCA_964420805.1 uncultured Bifidobacteriaceae bacterium
ATCCCTCTCCGCACACCGCGCTTTTCATTTTTCATTGCTTCGCTTCACACTGCGCCGTGCCATCCATGAAACTCAAAGCGCTCCTCTGCCTTGCTTGCGCCCTTTTCGCGCGCGACTCCTTTGCCGCGGACAAGCCCGTGTTCCTTTACTCCCGCCGGTTCAACGCCGTCGGCGAGACGCGCTATTTGCCCGATGGCCAGTTCAAGCCGCTGCTCGACCGTCTCGCCTCCGATTTCACCGTGCGCGTTCACGACAAGCCATTGACCCCCGAGACCCTCGGCGACGTGCGCGTCATCCTCATCGCCAACCCCAGCGATGCCGCCGTGGGCACCAACCCCGCGCCGCATCGCCTCGATGAAAAGGACCTCTATTACCTCTCCATGTTCGTCCAGCGCGGCAATGCGCTGATCGTTCTCGGCAACCAGGAGAATCACAACCTTGAGGTCACGAACATGAACCGCCTGCTCGCCAAATTTGGCCTGCAATGGACGAACCTCTACACCGATTCCAAGCTCCTGCCCCTGCCGAAGGAAGCTCCCGTCATAGGCGGACTGCGCTGGGCATATTACAGCGGCAACCTCCTGCTCGTGGCCACCAACCATCCCGCCAAACCCCGCGCCCTCGTCGAGAACGACCTCGCCATCAAGCCCGCCAAAGGCGACCGCAACCAACCCGGCGTCCTCATGGCCGTGGCGGAACCCGGCCGCGGCCGCGCCGTCATTTCCACCGACGCCGGCTGGCTGGCCGACTGGGCCCTCGACGAACGCGGCGTTGGCGGCGTCTCGCTCAAGGGCCAGGACAACTACGAAATCTTCCGCCGCCTGGCCCTGTGGGCGGCTGGCGCGCGCCGCTGAAAGTTTCAGTCGCCCGCCGTTTCAGCCGAAAACCAGACCATGAAGAACAGGCCATTCCTGATTTGCGCCGCCCTGCTTGCCGCGCCATTCGCCGCCCACGCCCTCGGCATCCGGCTCTTCGACCACGACGCCTACGCCACTGCGCGCGGCGAGGCCTTCGTCGCCACCGCCGACAACGCTTCCGCCCTTTACTACAATCCCGCCGGCCTCACGCAACTTCGCGGTCACAACCTGCGCGGCGCCGTGTACACCGTGGACGCCGAGGCGGATTACAAACAAGCCGGCACCGGCCGCCGTTGGGAAACGGACAACACCTTCACCCCACTGCCGGGAATCTTCTACGCCTGGTCGCCCGAGGACGGAAAACTTCCCTTCGCGGTGGGCGTGGCCTATTACATGCCCTTCGGACTCTGCGTGGAATGGCCGGACAACGCCCCCTTCCGCACCATCACCACCCGCGGCGCCCTCGAATGTCACACCTTCAGCGGTGCCATCGCCTGGCGCATCATGGACGGCCTCTCCATCGCCGCCGGGCCGGCCTTCAACTACGCCAAGACTGACCTCAGCCGCGGGCTTGTGGCGGTGGGCGATGAATTCCGCTTCCGCGGCGACGGCACCGACTGGGGCGCGGCGGCTGGCCTCCTCTGGCAACCGGCGGAACAGCACTCCTTCGGCTTCAACTACCGCTCCGAGACAAAATACACCCTGAGCGGACGCAGCCGCACCCAGCCGGCCTTGCTCCCCGTGCAAAACGCCTCCGTGGACCTTCGCCTCCCGCCCGTCTTCGTGGCCGGCTACTCCTTCCGCCCCACCACCAACTGGAACTTCGAGGTGGACCTTGACTGGACCCGCTGGTCCGACATCAAAACCCCGGTTCTGCGCCAAAACTCCGGCCCCATCGCCCTGCCATTGGAATGGGATGACAGTTGGGCCGTCGAAGCCGGCGCCACCCGCTTCCTTGCCAACGGCCTGCGCGTCAGCGCGGGCTATGTCTATCTCGAAAACTCCGCCCCCACCCGCACCTACAATCCACTCGTGCCTGACCAGGACCTCCACGTCTTCAGCGCCGGCGTGGGCGGCGCGCGGGGAATACTCACCTGGGACCTGACCTATCAATTCACCATCGGCCCCGGCCGCGACGTGCGGAACTCCGTCAACGGCCCCTCCATCTCCGGCGAATACACCTTCACCGCCCACGCCATCAGCCTCGCCCTCGGACTGAAATTCTAAGCTGCAAGCCCGACCCACTGCTTGAACTCGCCGCTTTCCGAAGGCGCGACATGTCGCGCCGAACCAAAGCGCAGACAAGTCTGCGCACTCCAAAACGCGCTCCCTCCCCAATCTGGTTAGCCTCTGAGCATGTATCGGTTTGGCGGAAAGGATTGGTTTGTGGTTAATGACGAGCTCTTCAAGCGGGGCTGACACACCCGGGACTTTCAGCCCCGAGGCGGCAACCCAAACGCTGCCTTTGGGCGGGTGTCAGGCGTCCGAAATCCGGGATCCGGAAGAAATCCGAACGCCGAAGCACGAACGGCCTGTGCGGCTCGCACCTCCGGTCTCGCCGCCTTGGCCATGCCCAAAATCCCTCGCCGCAGGACCCCACGCAATTTTCAGACAGGCTCTGAGCATTGGCGGCGCTATTGGAGCAACACCACACGGTAGAATCTCTGCGCGTTCGTGGAGGTGGTGGCGTCGTCGATGGTGACGGTCACGCCGGCGGCGCGGTTGGTGGAGAGGGGCGTCCAGGCCGGAGCTTCGAGCTGGTTCTTGTAATCCACACGGTAGGCGCGTCCCGGCAGCGCGCTGTGGGTGAAGGTTGCATTCGTGCCAATGAACACCAGCGTCTCCGTGACGGCGGGTTGTGGGAGGCCGCCCAGTTGATTCGCCGTGCGCGGGGTCCAGTTGGTCATGAGGTAAAGCGCGTTGGTGTTGCCATCCGGGTAGAATCCCTGGCTCACGTTTTGAACCTGATTGGTGAAATTGAGCAGATGCTGCGGCGTGAGGTTGGTCGAGTAGAGGCCGATGGATTCGCCGCCGGCGCTGAGGTTGAAGTCCGCGTGGAGGTCGCCACCGCCGGTGTTCTGGTTGGTGTCGCCGTCGGCCCACACAAGCAGGAAGCCGCGCGCGGGGATGACGGTGTTGGTCGGCATCCGCCACTTGTTGGGCACGGATAAATTGTCTGTAAGGTAATAGCCCGAGAGGTTCACGGGCACGTAGTTCGGGTTGAAGAGTTCGATCCAGTCCTGGAACACGCCGTCCGCCGGGTCGGGGAAACCGCCGGGGCCGCCGTTGGAAGCCATCCATTCATTGATGACCACGGGCACTGGTGCCAGGGCGCCGGAGTTGGTGATGACGATGGAGGCGGTGGCGTTGGTGAGCAACGCGCCGGCGCTGTCGCGGCCCTGCAAGGTGAGGAAGTTGGTGAGGCTCGTCAGCGGCACAAGGATCGACCACGCGGTGGTGCTGGTCCAGGTGATGGGATAGGAAACGCCGTTGATCCAGATTTCCTTCACGCCCAACGGCGCTGAGCCGGTAAGCGTGACCTGGGTGTTGGTGGCGACGAAGTTGTTGCCGCCGTTGTTGGCGATGGCGAACGGCGTGTTAAGCGGTAACTGGCTTCGGACCCATGTCGCGCGTTGGATGAGGTAATTTGCCGCCCCGCTCCAGTTCTCGCCGACCATGCCGGCGTAGCGCGTGGCCCAGGCGTTCATATAAGCGGAGTCGCCGGTCACGGCGGTCAGTTCGTAAAGGTGGCAGAGGAAGCGCCGGTAATTGGCCGGGATGGTGGTGATGAGCTTGCTCGTGTTCGGCGAGCCGCCGCCGGGGAAGGCCTGTGCGGTGGAATTCACAAACGAGTAGTCCATGTCCCAGAGGAAGGCCATCGCCTTTCCGTCCTCGGGGCGGAAGTAGATCATGAAGTTGTGCGAGTTCCCCATGCTGTAAATGTCGCCGCCGCCGAGCAGGTTGAGGAACGCCACCGCGCGGAGCCATTCGTCCACGTCCATGAGCTGGTTCATCTGCGTTTCGAGCGCCTGGCCGCTCAGGTCAAATGCCTTGGCCAGCGCGACCATGGGCGCGTAGTTGTCGCGCGCCACGTGGTTCTCTTTGAGGAAGATCCAGCGGTATTGCTCCGGGTCATCGCCGAGATTCCGGAAGTCGGTGCCGAGCACGCCATCGGGTTGTGGGAGTTTCGGAGCCTGCGGATCGCCGGTCGAGGTGCTCGTCGGGTAATAGATCAATTCCAGCTTGTGCATCTCGCCGTCCGCGCCGTCCTTGAACGCGGAGTCGAGGAACACCTTGCCGTATTTCGCGAGGATGAGCAGGCCGGTGCCGTCATCGGCGCTGCGCGGGGCGAACACTTGCGCGAGATCGTCGTGCATGCCGGGCAGGCCGCCGGCCTTGTTCACCGCGTGCTTGATCAGGATTTCATCGTGGTCGCCGCCCAGGCCCGAGTAGCCGCCGGAGCGGTCGATGGTAAAGCCCGTATGGACGCCGCGATACAACTGGCCTGCCGGAAGCCGGACGCTGAAGCCTACACGCGAGCCGGCATCGCGGCCGCGTTCGCTGCCTTGCAGGTGCAGGGTGGAGTCGTAGAAAACCGTGCCCTCGTCGGTGATCACCGTGCAGCCGTAGCCCTCGTTGCTCATCACGTTGGTCGATGCGTGCATCCACGCGACATCGGCGGGCGGCATGATGAGGCGGATCTTCTTGAGCCTGGCATTGAGCGTCTGTCCGCCCACGGCGTAGAGCGCGCGCGAATTGGTGCCGCTGGCGGGACAGGCCGACTTCGCGCCGAGCGCGTCCGTGGCCTCGAAATAGAACTGCACCACGCTCGTTGCCGGTTGCGCGGGAAGAATCGCGGAGAGCGTTTTGGTCGCGGGCAGGCCGCTGACGCTGATCGGGGCGGTCTGCCATGCGCCGCCGTTCACCGAGTAAAACAACGTGGCGGAGGCGATGCCGTCGTTGTCCGCGGCTTCGACGGAAATGGAAACCGAGTCGGACGCCGTCGGGACGACAGGCGCGTGGGCAAGGGCCGAGAAAGTGGGGCCGATGTTGGTGGCGTGGCGCGAGTTCACGGCGCCGGGCGTACCGTTGAGCAGGGGAACGGAAAGCTCCGTGGTGCGGGGCAGGCGGTTGAAATAGAGCCGCGTGTTGAGCTTGTTGCAGCCGGCAATCCATTTCGCGCGGAAGGAAATCTCGTACTCGACGCCGTTGGTGATGCTGAGGCCGTTGGTGAGAGTGGTTGAAGCCTGGTTGTGCATGTGTTCGGTGTCGCCGTCGGCCACGAGGCGGAGAATGTGGTTCGCACCGTTGGCAGGATCGACGATGACGGTGGCGCGGCGGTGATTGCCAAGGAAACGCCATGCGGCAGGGCCGTTTTCGAAACCGCCGTTTTGGAGCAGTTGTTTGCGCACGGTCAGAGGGTTCTCAATCACGCTGAAGTCATCCAGCCAAACCTCGCCCTCGCCGAGCAGGCCGAAGATGAACTCCTTCCACTGCGATGTTGGACTGGCGGCGGGTTCGGTGGCCGCGAAGCCGCGATACGTGTAGGTCTGCCACGACGAGTTTCGGCCCTCGTCGCTGTCCGCCCAGGCCTCGGGCCGAGCGTTGTCCGCGCGCGGGTCGCGCAGTTCCATGCTCGAACCCGCGCCGTCCGCAAACGGCGGCCACGGGCGGCCGTCGTAATAGCGCACGCGGTCGGCGATGTTGTCGGCGGGGTCGCGAAGTATGACCGGTTCGCCGGAGTGCGAGAGTTTGCCGCTGTAATCGCCAAGGATCGGTACGGCCGGGTAAAGCGAGCGCAGGTGGTTCGAGTCTCTTGTGACAACCAGATATGCGCCGGGATTGATGACGGTGTTGCTGGGGAACTTGAAGTTGACGGCCTTGTCGAGCCGCCATCCGGTCAGGTCCACCGCGTTGCTGCCGCGGTTGAACAACTCGATCCATTGCTCCGCCGACTCGCGCGCGGGTTGCGCGGGCGACTGGATGCCGGTGGCGGTGAGTTCCGCGGCGAAAACCACGTCCGCGCCGGTGGGCGGCGGAATGGCCTGGTGCAGCGAGACTGCGAGGACGTTGGTGCCGACGATGAAGTTCGTGGTTGAAAGCGCGACCGGTCCATTATTCGTGGCCAGGCCCAGGTTGGCGCTGGCGCGGCTGGTGTTCAGGACGGGATTGGCGGAGATGTTGAAACGATGCACTTCCTCGCCGTTCAGAAAGAACACCGCGCCGTCATCGACGTAAAAGCGCAGGTTCAACAATGTGTTCGTGGGGCTGCTGTTGATGACGAAACTGGTGCGGAACAAATAGTTCGTCAGGGGAGCCGGAGGGTTCGAGAGCGCGAGCGTGGTATTGCGGAGGTTTTGATAATTCGTCCCCAGCCCGGCCCAGAACATCGCTTTTCCGGTGGGCCACAGGCTGTCGTCGTAGTTCGCCGCGCGCCATGCAGTGCCGAGGTCCGCGCCGGACTGGTTGAAGCGCCAGCCATTCGTGTAGCTGACCAGCAGGTTCGTGAAATACACGGCGGCGGTCGGCGGAAGTTCGCGATGGCTGTACATGATTTCGTTTATGACGATTTCATCGCGCAGCACCACGTTGTTCGACGTGCCGAAGGTCGGCGTGGTCGGGGCCATCCAGTCGCCGGTGCCGTCCGGAAGACGCGCGCGGGGAAAACTCTTGGCGATGATGGCGTCGATGACGTTGCTCTTGCCCGGTCCGTAGAGAACGACGCGGTCACCAGGGTCCGCTCCAAAGCCGATCGTGGCGCGGTCGAGCGCGAGGAACGCGCCGGGAGCGAGCACTTGCGAGGGGATGAGATACTCCGGCGAGTTCGTGTTTCCGAAGCGCGCGAGCAAATAGCCGGTCAACGACACAGGCATCGCGCCGAAGTTGAACAGCTCGATGGTGAACTGCGCGTTGGTGACGGAGGAGATTTCGTTGAGCGCCAGCGCGGGCGGCGCCGCGGGCGGAAGGTTCGTGGCCAGCAACGTGAGTTCCGCGCTGAACAGCATGTCCGTCATGCCGCCGGAGGCTTGGTGTACCTCGACGGCGAGGACATTCGTTCCCGCAACGAGGGCGGCGTTGGCCAGGTTGAACGGTCCGGCCCATGCCGCCGTGACCACGCTCGTGCTGGCAAACGTGCCATAGGCAACCGCTCCGCCAGGCATGTTCTGCCGCAGCACCTCGACTCCGTTAAGGTGGAACACCGCGCCGTCATCGAGGAGCGAGCGCAGTTGCAGGCCGGTGAGCGCGGGGTTGTTCGAGACCACGAAGGTCTTGCGGAAGTAATAAGTAGTGGGACCGAGTGCGAGCGATGTGTTGGTGGGCGGGACCTGCGGCGCGGTGCCGCTGGCCTTGACCCGGAAGCCGCCGGGGTTGGGTGATGTGCTCGCGTTCAACGTGCGAAACTCGAGCGTGTTGGTGCCGGGCAGGAATCCGCTCGTGACGTTGTAGGGGCCGCCATAGCTGGTGAAACCGGCGTAGGCGATGCCGAGGCTTGCGCCGTTGAACAGCACGTTGGTGATGTCGTTATCAACGGCGATCTGCAGGCTAATCTGCGCGCCGTTGGTGTTGTAGCCCGCGAGGTTGAAAGTCGTGGTGAAGTTGTAGGCGCCTTGCGCGACGTTCGCCGCGCCGGAGGCGATTGCGCCGATCCAGGTGGAACTGCCGTCGTTGGCCAGCCACGCCGGGTGGTTCGCCATCACGGTCGCTGCCGCGCCGCCGGGCGGCAGGCCGCCTTGCGCGGAGTAGATGAGCCGGTAATGCGGATCGGCGGCCCCGGCGGAAAGCGCGAGGCCGTTGCTGTCCACGCCGCTGTTGAAGAGTGTGGTGATGGGCTGGATTTGCGCGGGCGGCGCGGCCCCGGCGTAGAAAATCGCTGCGCCGGAATTCCAGGCGGAGTCGTTGTATCCGGCATCGCGCCACGCGGTGCCGAGGTCGCCGTTGGTGTGGTAACGCCAGGTCGAGTTCAGCGCGACGCTGATGGTGCTGGTGACGTTGGTCACGCGCAGCGGGAAGTTGCGTCCACCCGGAGTGCCGCCGTTGAATTCGCCGGCCCGCCAGTTCTCGGATTTGTCGCTGGCGGAGTTCTCGTCGTATTTCGAGAGTGACGGGCCTGCGCCGTCGGGTCCGACCGGCCAGTCGCCCTCGACGCCGTAGCTCACGGAGTCCATGAGGCGGCGGTTGTTGTTCCGCAGTTCCAGCGTGTCGCCGCTGTTGGAAAGGCGGCCGGCGAAGGGGCCGACGACATTGGTGACGCCGAGCGCGGTGAGTGTGGCCGGGGAAATCGCGACGACCAGATAGCCGCCGCCCGGAACGATGGTGCCCTCGGGAAAGGTGAACTGAACGCCATCCTCGATGGTCCAGCCGGAGATGTCCATGTCCACGGCCATCTGGTTCTTCAACTCGAGCCACTCGTTGTTCGTTTCGTTGGTGGCGGGATGGAACATGATTTCGTTGAAGACCACCGTGCTGTCAGCACGGGCACCGGCCACCACGATGAGCAGGGCGAGGAGTGCGAGAAGGAGACGAATGACGAATGACGAATGCCGAAGGCGTGACGCGGTGAAACGCCCTGCCAACGATGATTGTCGTGAGTGAATCTCCGCCACACCGGAGGGATTCGATGGTTCGTTCTTGATCGTCATGTTCACGCTTGGTTTGCCGGGCAATGTTGCGGGGAGTGTAAAGCAAGTGGCCGGAGTTTTCAGCCCCGGCCACTCGGTTGTTTTAGAATCGTTCAGACTGCGCTCATTCCACGATGATGCGGTAGAAGCGCATTGCCGCCACGGCGTTGGTGTCGGTGACCGTTTTCACCGTGCCATCGCCGGATACGGTCAGGACCAAAATCCATCCTGGTGGCGTGAGCGTGTCGGTGGATTCGACGCGGTAAGACAGACCGTTTTGTGTGCCGAACGAGAATGAAGCGTTCGTTCCGCTGAGACTCGTCCCCGAGGCGGTTGGTTGCGCAGCGGGCAGCACCACGATGCCGAACGAGCAGGTGTTGGTGTTGAACGAACTGTCGCTGGCGACCACGAGCACGCTGTTGGTTCCGAGCGCGAACACGCTGCCTGATGCTGGCGCGGACCAGACGGTGAGGTTCGTGTCGCAGCCGTCGGCCGCGATGAACGAGAAATTCACCGGGCGTGAGTTCGACGAGGTGAAGACGATGATGTCGCCGGGGCAGGTGATCGCCGGGGCGATGGTGTCAGTGGCCGTGAGCAGAACAGGCGCGCTGGTCACGCAGTTCACAGCGCCGCAGACCACCACGGTGAAGCTGCCCGCGCCGTGGGCGTTCATCACCACGAGGTTGTCATTGGTCGCATCGGCGACTGCGCCGCCATTGAGCAGCCATTGGTAGGAGAACGGCCCGCTGCCGTTCGCGACGACACTGAAGGTGGCGTTACTGCCGCACTCGACGTTCTGCGCGGCGGGAGGCGTGGCGATGGTGGTGGGAACCAGGATCGTGAGCAGGGCCTCGGCGCTGTTGGTCGAGCCCTGGCCGTTGTTGACCGCGCAATAGTAATGCCCGGCATGGTCGATGGTCGTGACGTTGTTGAGGCGGAGCGTGCGGTTGGTTTCGTCTATCAGGTCGAAGCCTTCGTAATACCATTGGTAGGTCAAAGGCCCGCTGCCGCTCGCCATCACGGCGAAGGTGACGCTGGATCCCTCGACCACCGTGCGGTCGGTCGGACTGTTGAGAACGGAAGGCGCGCTGTTGGAGAGCGGTTGCGCTGCGCCGGTCATTTCCGCGCGCAATGCGGTGGGGCCGGTGGCGGGGCCGTTGCTGATCACGAACTCAATGACGTTGGAGCCGGCGGTGAAGCCGTTCGTAATGGTGAACGGGTAGAACTTCGTGAAGGCGCCACTCACCATGTTGCTGATGCCGAGAGAGGCACCGTTCAGCCGGATGTCGATGCCTTCGTTGTCCGAGGCCCAGCGACCGTTGATCTGGGCGTGCGTCGGGTCGGTGGTGTCCATGATGAAAGTGGTCCGGTAGTAGTAATAACCGTTGGAATTGCCAGTGGCGCTGTTGGTCATTGGAGAGATCCAGGAGGAGTAGAGTCCGTTGGTGAAATAATTCGCGAGGAGCGGGAAGGCGCCATTGTGCATGGTGAGCGCGTTCGGCCCCGGGTAAAACGGATCAGCACTGGCGACGAGTTGGTAGTGCGCATCCACCATGCCTCCGGGCAGGAAATAGTTGTTGTTGTCCGCGCCGGTGTTGAACAACTCGGCGATGCGCGCGCCCACTTCGACGGTTGCCACAATGCTGGTCGTCGCACCGAGGAAGTTGGTGATGATGACCTGGTAGCTGCCGGTGCCGTAGGAGTTCAAGTCGCTGAGGGTGAGCGTGGCATTGGTGGCGTCGAGGATGTCCACGCCGTTGAGCTGCCATTGGAAATACATGGGCAGGCTGCCCGCACTGAGGCCGACAGTGAGGGTGTTCGTGGAGCCGATGGGGACGAAGAGGCTTTGCGGTTGGGCACCGATGATGGGCGGGCTGTCAGAGGCCACGCGGTTGGCGACGGCGTAGGTATGAAGCGTGGCCGCGGTGTCGGTCGGGACATAGGAAAGCGTGAGGGTGCCGTTGCTTGGGGCGGTGTAGCGGTAGGAGATGACAATGCCCTGGTCATTGCCGAAATGGTCCTGGTTGATCGTCATGCGGTCGTTGCCGACGGAGAACGTGGCCGAGCGTCCGTAGCCCTTGATGTCCCAGGCGATGGAATAAATCGAGGCGACGTATTCGGTGCCGGGCAGGAGGTTGCTCAGGGTGATGGTCTGGAGCGCGCCGCCGTAGATGAACGAGGTGGACAGGCCCGCGCCACCGCCGCCGGCCGTGGTGATGACGTTGCCGGGGTCGGTGGTGGTGCTCGGGAATCCAGCGGTGGAGAAAAAGCCGGGCACGGACGGGTTCACGCCAGGGGCGCGGCGGAACAGCACGCCGTTGATCGTGGTATCCGCACCCGCGGCGCCGAAGCCAAATGCGTGAGTGTAGAGCTTGGAAGGATCAACGCCCGAAGAAGCGTCGTTCGTCCACATCGCATACGACCAATGCGAGGTTGAAGGCGCGACAGAGAAACTGTCCACCACCACCGAATGGTCGCCCGCGTAGAAGTTGGTCATCACGGTGAGCGTCAACAGCGCGTTGGTGTCCGGCGCTGTGAAGTCCACCGAGACAAACCGGTAGGCATTGGTGCCGCCGACGGCGTTGTTCAGCGAGTCGAGGATGTTCGACCCGTTGATTGCGACGATCAGGTTGGCGCGGTTTCCGTTCCGGGCGTTGGCACGGAATTGAAGGGAATAGACCTGGTTCGACACCAGGCCGGAGATCGCCGTCGAGAGCGAACCGGTGCTCTGGATGAAGGCCGCATTACGGCCGTCGGGCACGGTGCCGGTATTAGCGAAAGGCCCGATCACGTCCGCGTTCGGGTTAAGGCCGGTCTTCACCGGGTTGGAACTGATCCATCCGGTGATTGGGAAATTGCCGCCCGCATAACCGGGAAACGTGAGAAACACGTCGTCCTCGAAACTTGGGTTCGGAATGGCCGCGGTGGAAAATGACAACGCCGCCGCCGAACTGGTCACCATCCCGAAACTGTTCGAGACATAAACCGAGTATCCGGCGAGGTCGCCGCTGGTGAGGTTCGAGAGCACGAGCGTGCGGTTGGTCTGCCCGGCAAGTTCCACCCCGTCCTTCATCCAGCGATACGCGAGCGGACGCGCGCCGCCCGCCGTGATGTAGAAGCCCGCGCCCGCGCCCGGAATGGATGCCTTGCTGGTCGGTTGCACACCGATGACCGGAGTGGTCTGCGGGTTCGCCTCATAGTTCGCCGTGCCGAAGATGTGGAAGGTGCCGACAGCCGTCGAGAAGGGAAAGTTCGAGATCGACATGTATCCGCTGGCCGGAGCGGTGTAGCGATGGGAAATCCGGATGCCCACGCCGTCGCCAAAGTGATTCTCATTCACGGAAATGCGGTCATTGCCCGCCATCCAGGTGGCGGAGCGTCCGGCGGTTCGGGCCTCCCATCCGACCGAGTAGAACGTGGCGACATACTCCATTCCGGGCACGAGGTTTTCGAACGTGATGATCTCGGGATTTCCGTTGTACACGAAGCCGTGCGCGAGATTGCTGCTGCTGCCGCCGGCGGCGGTCTTGAGCACGTTGCCCGCATCCGTGGTGGTGGAACCGAGGTTGGCGGTCTGGAGTTCATACGCGACCTGCGGCCCGGCGCCGGAAAGGCGCGTGAACGGCACGCCGTTGATGGTGAACGGGACGCCGCTCACCCCGAACGCGTAGGCATGGGTGTAGTTCTTCGAGCTGTCCACTCCCGATGTCGCGTCATTGGTCCAAACGTTGACCGACCAGCCGCTGGTGTTGGGCGTCACGGACAAATCATCGATCAACAACACATTGGTCAGGCCCGCCAATGTTGAGTTGTTCGAGATCGAAAGGACATGCGACTCCGCGCTGGCGGTGAATGGCACGGCCACGAATTGATACGGCAGCGTGCCACCCACCGCCGCGACACTGCCCGCCTCGAAGATCGGGGCGTTGTCCAGGCCAAGGCGCAGCGCGCCGCGCTGGTTGAGCTGCGAATTCGCGCGGAAACGGATCAGGTAATTGCTCCCTGGCGTCAGCCCGCTGATGGTCGTGCTCAAGGCGTTGGTCGGCTGGAGGAAAGCCACGTTCGTGCCGTTCGGAACCACGCCGTTGTTCGCAAACGGATTCGCTCCGGCGGAGGGATTCAATCCGGCCTTGGTGTCGTCCACCGCCGTCCATCCGGTGATGGCTGTGTTGGCGCTGATGGTGCCAGGTGAGACAGTGAACGTGTTGTTCTCGAAGCTCGGGTTGGTGAGGGTCTGGGCTTCGCTGTGGGCGCAAAGCGCGACAACGGCCAGACAGGCGGTGAGCCGCGACATGGCGGCACGATGGGGCAAGATGTTTGGGATCATTTGGTTTTGTTCTTAACGCGACCGGAACATGACGACGTTCGCTCTCGACCGGTTACGCCTCGCCGAAGGTGGCATGGTTTTGCGCCATGGCAAGCGCGCGTCATCGCGGGGGAATTGGAAGTGGCGGCCAGCCAACGACGCGCTTCGGAATGATCGAGAGGTGGAAATGGTCGCGCTGCGACCAGCAGCGCCGCGTTCAGCGCCGCAATAAGTTCGGGGAGACGCCCGATTGACGGGCCTTACGGATCACCGCGCCGACAGCGACCAGGAAATCTGGCTCATGACAAGAAACGGCTGGCGCACTCCACGACGCTGGCGCGTCAACCAACCGCATGGCGAACGCGACAGCGTCATGGACTGCGGCGGCACGACGCCGCTTTCCCCGCCGCGACATGTCGCGCCGCTCCAAAACACGCTCCCTCCCCAATCTGGCTGACCCCAATCTGGTTGACCTTCCTTCACCGCTCACCGTCATTTTGCCACCCATCATTCCGCCCCCAGCCAGAAGCTCGGTGAGGGTTGCGGCTGCGCGGGACCAAAGCGCCAGAGGGCTGGCGCACTCCACGACGCTGGCGCGTCAACCAACCGCATGGCGAACGCGACAGCGTCATGGACTGCG
>CAYQWK010000148.1:0-13304 GCA_964420805.1 uncultured Bifidobacteriaceae bacterium
AAGAACTCGATGCGCAGCGCGTCCTCGGTGTAAGCCGGGCAAATCTCCACCGTGTCCCCGCGCACGCGGAAGTTGCCGCGCTCGAAGGCGATGTCGTTGCGCGTGTATTGCAAGTCCACGAACCGCGAGAGTAACTGGTCGCGCGTGATCGACTGCCCGACCGACAGCGGCACGATGAACGCCTCGTAATCCTCCTTGCTCCCGATGCCGTAGATGCACGACACGCTCGCCACCACGATCACGTCGCGGCGCGAGATGAGCGAACTCATCGTGGCCAGCCGCATCCGCTCGATGGCCTCGTTCACGCTCGAATCCTTCTCGATGAACGTGTCCGTGCGCGGGATGTAAGCCTCGGGCTGGTAATAGTCGAAGTAGCTGACGAAATACTCGACGGCGTTGCGCGGGAAGAACCCCTTGAACTCCGCGTAAAGCTGGGCGGCCAACGTCTTGTTGTGCGAAATGACCAGCGTGGGCTTGTTCACGTTGCGGATCACGTTCGCCACCGTGAACGTCTTCCCCGAGCCGGTCACCCCGAGCAACGTCTGATGCGGCGCGCCAGCCAGCACGCCCGCCGTCAGCTTCGCAATGGCCTGCGGCTGATCACCGGCGGGTTCGTAAGGGGCGACGAGATCAAACATGCGAACATTGGGTCATGACCCGACGATTCAAAGCGATTCCGGCTCCTGGCGAGCGGTGTGCCAGTAGTCCAGAACCTCCACGACCTGTCGGTCCGCGTTCACCCGGTAATAAATGAAATAGGGTTTGCAGAGCAAACGCCGCACGCCGGGCCGCTTCCGATATGGACTGCCGAGTTCCGGAAAACTCCCCAGCAATTGAGCCCGGTCAATCAACCTCATGCCGAAGCGCACTGCAGCATCAGGATTGTCGCGGGCAATGTAGCGCACAATCTCCTCCAAACGCTCAATCGCCTGAGGAGAAAGGATTACTCTGCAACCCATTGCCGGATCATCCCTCGCGCCTGCTCTATGGATACTCCCAAACCCGCGTCAAGTTGGCGCCCCGCCTTGTCCAGCGAGGCCAGCAAAGCTGCCTCCTCGGCCTCCGACATCTCCGGCTCCTGTTGCGAAGAAAGCCAGACCGACAGCGCCTTCTTCTCCATCGGAGGCAGACCGTCAATCGCCTGCTGGATTTCGATCATTGTACTCATGGTGCAGAACATGAACCGGCCACCGCGTTCCGGCAATGACCGTTTCGATGAGCGTTACCGGGAAGAAACCTGCGCCGGAAAGACTTCTCAAAATCTGCTCCGGCCAGCACGCCCGCCGTCAGCTTCGCAATGGCCTGCGGTTGGTCACCGGCGGGTTCGTATGGGGCGACGAGGTCAAACATGAGCGGATGGAAACCAAGATTTAGGACCACAAGACGTCGCGACTGCGACAACTTGTCTCCTTCTTCCACTGAGCAAAGAAATAATCCACCGCATCAAAGATGAACTTGGCGAATATCCTACGGCTTATTCCTGATCCTCATACTACTGTGAAACCCTTGTTGTTTTGTTTCAATCAACTACCGCATCTCTAGCGAAGTCCTTGACTAATCCCTGAATGGACGGGTAGGCAAAGCACTGGGACGAATTCGAGTATTATCGAGCTTCAGTTCAATCGTCCTGAACATGAAATAAAGAGCAGCAACAGCCACGATTGCCATCAGCAACACGGTCAATGTCCCTTGCTGGCCCTTCCGAGTGGAAGATATGATTCTGAGACAGTCCTTTATCAATCTCACGATACTCATGGGATGTCCTCCGTTTTTGCTCCTGGCGGTTCAAGAATGCCATCTTCATGGGCCTCTACAAGTTTCGCAATTGTCTGCCGATGGACTCCAAGACGCTTCGCTGCTTCGCTCACATTGCCGCCGAGCAACTCAACCACTAGCGTCACATACCGCTTTTTCACGGTTTCCAAATCGAGAATTTCTGAGATAACCTGAGGCGTAAGAGCATCAGCAAATCGGGAGCGCATTCCGATCAAGTTGCGGACATGCTTGACCAAGAGATCAGGCGAAAACGGCTTTGCAAAGAATGACACAACGCCCAAATCGAAAACCTCGGGACGAATGTCAGCACCGGTCACTCCACTCACCACAACTACAGGGAGATCTTTATCAATTTTCTGGCAAGTTTGGAGGACAGGCCACGCAGTTTCGGACCCCAAGTGAAAATCTGCCACGACCGCAGAAAGTGTCGATGATTCCAATATTTCGAGGGATTCAGCGACTGTCGCTGCTTGATGCACACAAAACCCTGCAATTTCAAAAGCAGCTGCCACCAGACGTCGTAAAACCGGATCATCTTCGACAATCAATACAGTTGGGCGATCTGGCACTTTCATTTTCATACTAATATACATCGGGATCTTTTCATCAATTCTTAACTACCGATCTTACAAAACCTCAACAAGCAGGAATAATACCCGGCGCAGAAACCGACATTATCGTGCCGACTTGATGGGAAATTCATAGATTTGCCTGCATAAAGAAGATGCTCATCGTCGGCAAGACTGGACAGCCGCCACTACTGGTGTCCTGTTTCAAGGCGGAGTGCCTCAATAAAGTGGTTGAGTTTGAGACACTTCTACTGAGGCCTGATGTGGTCCTTGCGAACAGCTATTCCTACTTTGCACTACACCGCTCCATCCCGGTTCAAACCCGCGCCGGACATGTCCAAACGCGCTTTGCCCGGATTCCGAGGCGTTCCGGGCTGTTTCCAAGGTGTTCCGGACAGCTTCGACCCTGTTCGGAGCAGGTTCGAAGCTACGATTTGCAGCCCCAAACCTGCCACTCACAGGTCCAAGGCGGCTTTTTGCACCTCGGAAGCGGCTCAGAACAGGTCGAAACCTGTTCCGGGCACCTTCCACCCTGTTCCGGGCACCTTCCACCCTGTTCCGGGCACCTTCCACCCTGTAACGCGCACCCTCCCACCTGTTCCTGACAGGGGTACCCCCTGCTTTTTGCAGGGGGTATCCTGCTCGTAACTGCCTATTGGGAAGGCGTTTTCGCCTTGGCGGCCGCTGTGCGGGCACCGGGACCGGGATAGCTCTCGGCCAGGTCTTTGTAGATGGGTTCGGCGGCGGTCAGGCCGCGGGCGGCGGCTTCGCCGGCGTTGTTCATGTAGGCGGTGCAGGCGCGCAGTTCCTCGCTGCCCAGGATCATGTGGGTATCTTCGGCCAGACGGGTGATGGATTGGAGATCGGGCAGGAATTTCTCCACTTGCAGGCGCCCGCCCCGGTCCTTGCCGGTCTCGGACGTCGGGAAGAGGACCGAGTTGAACTCGGGGTTGCTGGTGCGGTAGCCCGCGGCCTTGTTGGCAAAGCCGATGGTGGCGTCGCCCAGTTTCTGCAAGGCCTGCCGCTCCTTATCGGTGAGGTTCACGCCAAAGGACAGGATGCCGCGAATGGCGGTGATGTGCCCTAGAATGTCGGTGACCATCTGGTCGGTGATTTCGACGCTGATGCGATTATACGGTGTGCTCATGTTTTGGTTCTCCTGGGCCAGCGCCGCCATGACTTCCTCAACCGTGCCGCCCCACCGCGCTCCCGGTGTGTTCCACTTTAGCGGCTTTCCGTTGGGTAGAATCATGTCGAAACGGAGCGGCGTGGACATGGCCGCGATATTGCCGGCGCGGGCCGGAGCGACAAGAATATTTCCGAGGCAATGGAAGCGGACCGGATTCACCCTGATCGCGGCGGAATTTTTATCCGCATCTGTGAAGGCGCGGCCATCTCGTCACGCGAATGAACTGGCCACCGCTTTACAGCGATGGTTACCGGGCGGCGCGGAAAAAATCATGGCGGGGCGGATGGCGCGGCGTTAATCCTTTGCGCCGCTTCGCCCCGAAAACCGGGCGCGGAGGAAACAGGATTCAACATCGTGCAGAAAGTTTTTATCACCGGCGCGGCCGGTTTCATTGGCAGCACCCTCGCCGACCGTTTGCTCGCCGACGGTCTGGAAGTCGTGGGCTGGGATAATTTTTCCACCGGCCAGGTGCGGTTCATCGAGGGAGCGGAGAGGAATCCCCGGTTCAGCATGGTCACGGGCGACAATCTCGACCTGGACCAGTTGACCGCCGCGATGAAGGGTTGCGACACGGTTTTTCATCTGGCCGCCAACGCGGATGTGCGTTTCGGGCTGAATCATCCGCGCAAGGATCTGGAGCAGAACACCATCGCCACGTTCAACGTGCTGGAGGCCATGCGCGCCAATGGGATCAAGCGCATCGCATTTTCCTCGACCGGTTCGGTGTATGGCGAGGCCACGGTGATCCCAACGCCCGAGGATGCGCCGTTCCCGATCCAGACTTCGCTTTACGCCTCGTCGAAGGTGGCGGGCGAGGGCCTGATCCATTCGTATTGCGAGGGCTTCGGGTTCGAGGGCTATGTGTTCCGGTTTGTGAGCATCCTGGGCGAGCGTTACACGCATGGGCATGTGTTCGATTTCTACAAACAACTCGCCGAGCATCCCGATCATCTGCGCGTGCTGGGCGATGGCACGGCGCGCAAGAGTTATCTCTACGTGCAGGATTGCGTGTCGGCGATTTTGCATGTGATGCGCGCCGGCCTTGCGCTCAAGGCGAAGCATCGCGTGGAGGTGTTCAATCTCGGCACGGATCATTACGTGCAGGTGAACGACTCGATCGGTTTCATCTGCAAGTCGCTGGGCCTGAAGCCGCGCCTCGAATACACCGGCGGCGACCGCGGCTGGGTGGGCGACAACCCGTTCATCTTTCTTGAAACGAGGAAGATCCGCGCCACCGGCTGGAAGCCCGCGCTGACCATCGAACAGGGAATCATCCGCACGCTGGATTGGCTGAAGGCCAATGCGTGGGTTTATGAGAGCAGGAAATGACGAATGGCGAACGGCTAATGACTAGCGACGAAGCCGACCGCGAAGAGGAGGCAGGCCCGGTTTGCCCTGAATTGAAACTCGCCGCCGATCATCTCTCGCTCGAAGCCCACGAACTTCGCCTCATCTTCTCAACAATCCGGCGCACCGCCATCCAGAACCTGAATCGGGAGTAGCCCTCTGTCATGAGTCATTCAACATTCGTCATTCGTCATTGCATGAACATCACCGTTCTCGGCCTCTGGCATCTCGGCTCGGTCACGGCGGCGTGTTGCGCGCGGCATTTCAACGTCACGGGGCTGGAGTTCGATGACGCGGTCATCGGCGGGTTGCGGGACGGGAAGGCGCCGTTGCATGAGCCGGGATTGAACGATTTGATCGCCGCCGGTTTGTCGAAGAATTCCCTGCGTTTCACCACCAATGCCGCGGCGGGTTGCGCGGGCGCGGAGGTGTTGTGGGTTTGTTACGACACGCCGGTGAACGAGAACGACGAATCGGACACGGAGTTTGTGCTGGAGCGGGTGCGCCGGGCGCTGGCGCATCTGCCGGCGGGCGCGCTGGTGTTGATTTCATCGCAGCTTCCCGTCGGCACCACGCGTGGATTGGAACGTGAATTTCCGCGGTTTCACTTCGCCGTGTCGCCGGAGAATCTGCGACTAGGCAAGGCCATCGACGCTTTTGAGAAGGCGGATCGCGCGGTCGTGGGCATCAGAACGGATGCGAAGCGCGGGGTGCTGGAGGAGTTATTCCGCCCGTTCACGCCGCAAGTGTTGTTCATGCGCACGGAATCAGCGGAGATGGTGAAGCACGCGCTGAATTCGTTTCTCGCGGTGAGCATCACGTTCATCAACGAGATCGCGCGGCTGTGCGAGCACACGGGCGCGGATGCGAAGGAGGTGGCGGCTGGATTGAAGAGCGAGCCGCGCATCGGGCCCAAGGCGTATCTCGGACCGGGCGGACCGTTCGCCGGAGGCACGCTGGCGCGGGACGTGGTGACGTTGACGAAACTGGCCGCGCAGTCCGGCGAGACAATCTCGGTAATCCCCGCGATCAAGGAGAGCAATGACCTGCATCGCGGCTGGGCGTTTCGTCGGCTGCAATCGCGGCTGGGCGATTTGCGCGGGAAGACCGTGGCCGTGCTCGGGCTGGTTTACACGCCGAACACGGACACGTTGCGACGCAGCGCCGCGGTGGAGCTTGCCCAGCAACTCCTGGCCGCCGGTGCGCGCGTGCAATGCCACGATCCAGCGGTGAAGGAACTGCCAGCCGAGCTTGCGGCCTTGCATCTCGCGACGGATTTGCGTGGCGCGCTGGCTGGCGCGGACGCGGCGGCGGTTTGCACCGAGTGGCCGCAATTCCGCGCGGCGAACTGGTCGGAGCTTCTCGCCGCGATGCGCCAACCGGTGTTGGTGGACGCCAACCGTTTCCTCGACGCGGCGCTAAAAACGGCAGGCGCGGTCGAGCATTTGTCCGTGGGCCGGGCATGATGAAAGAGTTTTCCCGATCCTCGTTAAATTCGTTTTCCCAATGAAACTTAAGAACCTCAACGCCCTCATCACCGGCGCCAGCCAGGGCCTCGGCCGCACCATCGCCGAGCACTTCCTGCGCGAGGGCGCAAATGTGCTGCTTTGCGCCCGTTCGGAACGCGACCTCGCAGCCACGCGCGATGCGCTTGCCGCGCAGTTCCCGGATCGGCGCGTCATGGCGCGTCCGTGTGATGTCGCGAACGAGAACCAGGTCAACGAGCTTGTCGCCGCGGCACTCCGCGAGTTCGGCACCATTCACGCGCTGGTCTTGAACGCCGGCATTTACGGGCCGATGGGACCGACCGAGTCAGTGAATCTCGACGAATGGCGTCGTGCGATGGACATCAACCTTTACGGCGTGCTACTGCCGTGCCGTGCGTTGATTCCGCATTTCAAGCAGGTCGGCCGCGGCAAGATCGTCGTCCTGAGCGGCGGCGGCGCGACCAATCCCCTGCCGAACATCAGCGCCTACGCCGCCAGCAAGGCCGCCGTCGTGCGCCTCATGGAGACGCTCGCGGAGGAACTCAAGGCGCATCATGTGGACGTGAATGCCATTGCGCCCGGCGCGCTGGCCACGCGGTTGGTCGATGAAGTTTTGGCGGCCGGTCCGGAGAAAGTGGGCGCCGCATTCTTCGAAAAGAACAAACAGTGGAAGGAGAAAGGTGCGACGCCCCTCGAACTCGGAGCCAGCCTCGCGGTTCATCTGGCCAGTTCCGAAAGCGACGGCATCACGGGTAAACTCATCAGCGCCCAATGGGATCCGTGGCGCGACCTGCAAACGCATCGCGAGGAACTGGCCAGGAGCGACATCTATTGCTTGCGCCGCATCGTGCCGGAGGATCGCGGGAAGAAGTGGAGTTGAAGCGGGAGCAACGCGCGCGAAATCAGGAAAGCAAAGAGCCGCCCGGTGAAATCCACCGGGCGGCTTTGCTTCGAAACCAACATCAACGAGCGTTCACCGCAAGAACCGCGATCGAAGGCGTGATGGCTATTTCAACTTGAGCGAGGCAGTCACGGCCTGGGGAACAGCGCCCACAGCTTCGAGACGGGCCAGGCGCGCTTCGCGCGCCTGGTCGGCGGCTTCCAGCGCGGCGAGCTTGTCGGCGTATCCGGCCAACTTTTTCTCGAGAGCGGCGTTGGCAGCCTTGAGTGCGGTGATCTCTGCCGCCTGGTTGGTAACGAGGGTGTTGAGTTCCTTCACGCCACCGAGGGCGATGACGCCAATGCGGTCATAAGCCAGGCCGTAGAACTCCTTGTCGGACTTCGGTTCAACAAGCAGTTCGGGGAAGGTCGTGATCCAGTCTTGGGCGATGGTGCCAATCTCATGCTTAATCACGCGGCCGTCGTTGGTGACGCGAGCCGGCCGGTTTCGGTCGATGGTCACCTTGCCGGTCTCCTGGTCCAAGTTCATCGTTGCCATGTTGAAACTGACGACCCGGATGCTGTTGATCTTTTCCAAAATTCCTTTGACCGGCTCAATCTGGGATTTCAGACGCTCATCCGATGTGGAGGTGAAGCTGGTGGCACCGGAGGCGAGATAGACGCCGGTCAAGTTGCCACTGCCGTTGTTCGAGAAATAGAGTCGGTTATCGACCGACCCGTAACGAAAGATGTGGGCTTGAATCGAACCATTGGCATCAACCCATTGCACACCGTCGAAACGCGTGCCAGCGGGCTTGAAGTCGCCGTTGTTCAACCGAACGTCGCCGGCCACATGCAACCGCGATGCTGGAGCGTTGATACCGAGACCAAAGTTGCCTGTCGTGCCGTTCAGGTATAAACGGTCCGTCAGATTTGTAGAAGCGTTGCGGGTGGCGATGATGAAATCATTCGCTTGGGAGTAGGCACCATACGCCGTTCCAAGCCAGACATGAGGAACGGTGTTGATGGTGGACGATGAGTCGGAGAGGAAGCCGATGCCGGTCTGCCCGTTGCCATTGGCGTTCAGCAAGCGGATGACTTCCTGGTAGTTTTCCTGGCCGCAGGCGCCGCCGCAGTTCCCCACCTGGAAGATGGCCGCCGGGTCGTTCAAGGCACCGAGTTCGTTCCAGACGTGGAGCCGGGTCTGGGGCGAAGGCAGGCCGACTCCGACCTTGCCTGTTTTGTCGATCACCATGCGCTTGGAAACCGGCCCGCCTTGGTCCTTCGTGTAGAAGCTCAGATAACCTTCGCCGGTCACATAGGCGGACATGATGGCTCCTTCGCCGGAGCCCGCGTCGTATTGGATTCCCACGCCGGTGAAGGCATTGGTGTCCACGGCCACAAAGGTGTTGGAAATGATCAGGCGATTGCCGCCACCGCCGCTGACGAAGATGTTCGTGCCGGTGTAACGGGCGCCCGTCGTTGGGCCTGCCGGGCCCTGCGCACCGGTCGCGCCGACGGCTCCTTGCGGACCCTGAGGCCCTGTCAAGCCGGTCGGGCCTTGCGCACCTTGAGGGCCAGCCGGGCCAGCGGGGCCTTGTGGACCTGCCACGCCACCAGAGGTGACTTCAATCTCAAGAGTCGCCGAACTGCCGGTGGAGAGTCCCTCCTTGGAGCCGAAAGCCAGAGTGGCGGTGTCGGTGGCAATGGCAAATCCGTGGTTGGGAGTTCCATTGAGCCACGCGACCACGGCGGCAGTCACGTCAACCACGATGAACTTCTTCGTTTCGAGGTCTGATTGGGAAATGTTCGCGACGACCGCGCCCAGGTCCGGAGCGGATGCGGTCAAAACCGTTTCACTCCAGGCGGTCGTGACGTAGTGAACGGTCAAGGGAGCGCGAACTGTCGCCTTGGCTGAGTAAAGCGTGAGCGTGGCGCGCGTGACATTGCTGGCCCTGACAGACGACGGCAGGTCCGCGAAATCGAACTTAATGAACGCCTGGCGTGTCGGGGACACAGACAGGCTGGTTGCTTTGCCGCCTGCCGCGGTAATGGCGCCGACGGCAGTCGAACTCGTGTCCTCGGAGACGGGTAAGATGATGGCCTGCGCGGCAAACTGCGCCGCCAGCGCCCCGACTGCGATCCATGCACGAGCGGGAGAGATGATTGGTCTGTTCATGCGTTGTCCTTTCTTGCGTGGTGTTGTTACACCGGGTTGTTCATTTCGCCGAGGACTAGCCCATCGAGCATGTTCCCCGGAGCGTCCGGAGGGAACACCTCCTGCCCCGCGCTGGCGAGCAAAAAGCCAAAGCACGCGTTAATCGCGATCTTTCCGACGCGCGGCCGGAATGATTGGAGCCAACCCACTTCAAGTCAGCGCCAACATGGCGAGCGTGAAATAGATCAGCAGCGCGATGATGTCCACGATGGCAAGGGTGATCGGCCCAGCGGCGATCTTTGGGTCGCGGTCGCCGCGCCGGAGAACCACCGGCACCAGAAATCCCACCACGCCGGAAATGGCCAGAGAGGCCAGAATGGTCACGGCAACCACGGCAGCCGATTCCGGGGAACGCCGCCACGCCCATACGATCAACCCCGCCACCACGGCGCTAGCAATGGCGAGCATCAACGCCGTCAGCAACTCCCGCCGGAATCCCGGCGGCATCGTCCTTCCGGCCGACTTCCGCGCATGAAGCGCCTGCAAACTGAGCGACATGGATTGCATGCCAACGCTCTCGTTCAGGCCAAGTACAAGCGGAAGGAAGAACGCGATGGTCAGCGCATGCGCCAGCGTGGTTTCAAACGCCCCGGCCAGCAATGCGCACGCAGAACCGCTGGCAATCGTTCCCAGCAGCCATGGGAAACGATGCTTGAACGCGGTTCCAGGAGAGGCATTGCGAAGTTGATCGACGTGAAGGCCAATCGTCTCGAACACGTCGTCGCGGTTCCCTTCATCGCTCATCGAGAAAACCTCCTGGGCAAAAAACGAGATGTCGATCACCCCGGTCACTCGGCGGTCCGCGTCCACCACCGGAAAAGCGAGGAACTTGTAGAGCACGAACATCTCGCACGCCTCAAGCAACGTAGCGGTTTCGGGCAACGCCACGACGCGTTCGGACATGATGTCGCGCAACCTCGTGCTCAGCGGATTGCCGAGCAACTGGCGGGTTGCCACCACGCCGGCCAGCCGGTCATCGGCGTCGAGGACATAGAAATAGATGATCTTCTCGCCGATGCCGGTGGTGCGGATGTGCGCCAGCGCATTCTCGATGGTCATGTCCGCGCGGAGCAACGTGGCGTCCTTCCGTGCGATGGTAGCAACCGATTGCGCGAGATGACTGGCGATGTCGTCCCTCATTTCCCGGCTACCTTAGAACAAAGGCGGAGATGGCACAGCGGGAAATTCGCAGGGAGGGAAGACGCGGGCACAACACACCTTCCTGCAGGATTTGGTTGTCGCGCAGAGCGGACGAAACGGAGGGCGCGAGGCCGTCCGTTGCGTTGCAACACGACGACAATCCTGATTGGGGCAGCGTTTCATCGCATGCCAGACCATTGAGTTCAGTCGCGAATGTGTTTAGCCGCGGACTTCCGCCCCATGCGCTATTCGCTGAGAACGACCGAAATGCGGTAGATGCGGTTGGTTCCCTGCGGAAAATCCGGCACGCAGATTTCCGATCCAGTGCCGTTCACTGGAACGCCGAGGTTGAACCATGGATTGGTGGCGAACGAGTTTCGCCATTGCACCTGGTAAAGCACATTTGTCACCGAAGGCCAGCAGACCTCGACACAGCCGACGCGAACGCGCGCCCGGGGCGGTTCGGGAACCTGAGGCGCAGGCTCGATGAGATGGTCGCTCTCGATTACGCCGAAGATGGGCGGGATGACACCGTAACCGTCGTTGGGAACGTCGTTCCAGAACGTCGCGTGAACGGCAGGGTTGCCGGAATTCTCCTGGATGATGTAGGCAAAGTCCTCCTCGTAGCCGCTGCCGCCGGAGTTGTTCGGTTCACCGCTGTCGAGGTTCCATTTGGTGAAAGTCACCGGCTCGCCGTTTGCCCAGGTAAAATGCCCCTCATCGCCACGATCGGTCAGACCAATCCAGAGCGGCCGGCTCATCCCGCCGTAATGGGAGAAAGTGCGAACGACCCAGGCGTTTTCGTCCGCGTCATTGATGGTGACAAGATGCGCGCCGTAGGTCACCGCGCGGGCCTCACTGTTGCTCCATGTGTCGGACTTGAGGAGGTAGTAGAAATGGCCGTTGGCGCTGTTGGTGAAAGGCCCGGCAATGATGTCGCCAGCGCGCACGATGACGGCAAGACCAAGCACCGCGATGATCAAGAGCAGCTTCATGTGTGTCCTTTCATTCACCCGGATGATGGCGGGGAAACTGTCCCCGCCTCGGCGGACTGTCAACGACGGGTCGCGCCTACGGCGTAGCCACCCGATAGAAACGGGCCGGCAGGGCGAGCTGGTTCGTGATGGCAACAACCCGGTTGGTCGGTGCGGCAGAAATATTCGTGCACGTCTGCCAGGCGGCATTGGTCGCGAAGATGTCGCGACATTCCACGGTGTAGGTCCGGTTTGACATGGCTCCAAAACGCAGTCGGAAAGAACCGGCAGCTAGCGGAAAGGTCGCAACATCGAGGCGGCTGGTGGCGTGTTGCGGGCTGGTGCCGGCGAAAAATTCCTGGAGATTGGTCATCCTGTCGCCATCGAGGTCGAGCGCAACGTCATTGGCGAACGGGCTAAGGCCGTTCCCGTATTCGTAGTAATCCGGCAGCGTGTCGGCGTCGGTGTCGGTAATGGGATCGCCGACCGGGAAGCTCACACCCATGTTGACGCCGCCAAGGCCGAGGCCGCGCACCGGCGAGTTGCTCGCGAGCCGGTAATCGCCGCCCACGCTGTTGAGGAACAACGGGTTCGTGCGGACGTTGCCGATGCCGGGCCAGTTGGTGCCGCCGAAATCGGAATAGTTGTTGGTGAAGTAGCCGCCATTGTAGATGCCGACGTTGGTGATGTTGTTGAAGAAGACGTTGTTGTTTCCGTTGGTGACGCGGCCGGATCCCATGCCGGAGTTCTTCTGGTACAAATTGCAACCGGTGGTGGCATTGGCAATCGTGCTCTGGAACAGACTGGCTGTCCCGCCATCCTTGAGCGAAATGCCGTTCACAACGCGATAAATCAGGCAATTGCTGACCACGATTCCCTTTGATGTGGGTGCGCCGGCGGAAACCGCCCCGAGGGACATCCCCTTGTCGCTAAAGTCGTGGATGATGCAGTCCTGCAATATCACGCCCGTGCAGCCATTGCAGTCAAAGCCGTCGTCGTTCGAGTAAGGCCCGTTGCGAATCGTGCAACGGCGCACAGCAGACCCGGCGGGCGCGCCCTCAAACTCGATTCCATTGCCGTCGATGCTGTCGAGATTTTCAAAGAGCGAATCCTCGACGGTGGCCGGCGTGCTGCCGAAGTAAGTCTTGTGGTAGTTGCTGAAGTGCGAGCGGCGGACGATGACGCTGGAGGCGGATGTAGCGTTGACCGGTTCGGTGGAATGGTGCGCATAGGTATCCTCAATCACCGCGGACGCGCTGCTTGCAACGGTGATGCCGCCCCACGAGACCTCCGCGTGACGCAACGTCAGCGTCGAACCGCTGCCGGTGACGGCGATGTTTCCCCAGGCGGTGTTGGTGTGGACGCTGCGGAAGATAATTCGGGCGTTCGGCATTCCGGTGGCCACGATATCCGCGCCGCTCTGGGCGGTGAGCGATACGTTGTTGGTCATGCGGATCTCGGTGCCGGGCAGAATGGTGAGCGTGGCAGAACTGTTCACGGTCACGTTTCCCCGCACGATGACGACGTTCGACCAGGTGGTGCTGGACGAAATAGTGCCGCTTACCGTGTTGGTGGCGGCACGCAGTGGAGCCGTCATCCAAAACACGGCCAGCAATACGGTAAAAAGTCGTGAAATCATTTTTCGAAGCAAATTGTGCGGGACCGACTATGGCACAGTCGGCGTGACGATGCGGTAAAAACCTTCCGGCCCACCGGGCGCGTTGG
>CAYQWK010000149.1:0-13250 GCA_964420805.1 uncultured Bifidobacteriaceae bacterium
CCAACCCGGAGCGCGAGAAGTTCAACGAACATAACAACGAAAGTGGATAGCCAGTGGACCTCTCGAACGGTCCTGTCCGTCGAGGCGTGGACTTCTTATTTCCGCCGGGCACGCTGCTTGCGCCGCGCGCGTTCGTGGTCGTGGCCGAGGATCCGGCCACGATTTCAAATCGCTACGGCGTCAACGCGTTCGGCCCGTGGACCGGCGGCCTTAACAACGAGGGCGAGGAACTCACGCTGCGCGACGCCCTGAACGACGTCGTGGACAGGGTGGATTTCAAGTCCGAGTTCCCATGGCCCGTCGCGGCCAACGGCAACGGGCCGTCGGCGCAGTTGGTGCATCCCTCGCTCGACAATGACCTCGGCAGTTCGTGGCGCAGCGCCACGCCCACGCCGGGCGCGACCAACGCGGTCTTCGCCACCAACGCCGCGCCGCAAATCCGGCAGGTGGATCATTCCCCCAACTCGCCGCGCTCGACCAATCAGGTCGTGATCACGGCCAAGGTGACGGACCCGAATGGTGTCGCCTCGGTGATGCTGGCCTATCAGGTGGTGACGCCGGGCAATTTCATTCCGGCCACGCTGCCGCTCACCGGAACGCAGTTGAACAGCCTGAATTCGACGCCGATGACCAATTCCCTCAACCCGGCTTTCGAGGCGTCCAGCAACTGGGTTTCGGTGGCCATGCACGACGACGGCGTGAACGGCGACACGGTGGCTGGCGACGGCGTGTTTTCGGTGATCCTTCCGCAGCAGGCGAACCGCGTGCTGGTCCGCTATCGCATCAGTTGCACGGACACGTTGGGAGCGTCGCGCCGCGCGCCGTTCGAGGACGACCCGTCGTTGAACTTCGCGTATTTCGTTTATGACGGCATTCCGGACTACCTCGTCCACTCCGCGTCCGCGCTGCAAACGTTGCCGGTCTATTCGCTCATCACGCGCGACGTGGACATGAACCAGTGCGCGGCGTGGTATGCGCCGTTCAACACCGGCACGGACCAACTGCCTCAGGACGTGGGCGGGCAGCGCAACCAGGGGCGGCTGCATTTCAACTGGGAGGGCGCGTTTGTGTACGACGGCAAGGTCTTTGACCATGTGACCTACCGGTTGCGCGGTGCGAACGGCCGCTACTTTGCCGGCAAGCGCAGTTTCCGCATCAAATTCAACGACGGCGCGCTGTTCCAGGCCCGCGACAACAACGGCAAGAAGTTCCCTTCCAAATGGCGCGAGGTCGTCACCGGCAAGGGCCAGAGCAACCGCGGCGGCGAGCAGTTCGCGCTCAACGAGGTGGTGAATTACTTCCTCTGGAACAAGGTCGGCGTGCCGGCCCCGAGCACGGTTTATTTCCATTTCCGCGTCGTCCGCGGCGCGAGCGAAGCCGGGGCGGATCAATACAGCGGCGACTTCTGGGGCTTGAACTGGGCGCAGGAAAAGTACGACGGCAACTTCCTCGACTCGCACGACCTGCCCAAGGGCAACCTCTACAAGCTCGTGGACAACTACGTGAACTTCGCCGACGAGATTCGTTACCAGGCACCGTTTGCCCCGACCAACGGCGCGGACTTCCTGAACATCGAGAACAACCTCGACGGCTTCAAAACCACCGACTGGTTGAACGCGAACGCGAATTACACCAACTGGTATCGCTACTTCACCATCGCGCGCGGCATCCGGCATTACGACACCTGGCCAAGCGCGAACAAGAATGGCGCATGGTATTTCGAGCCGCTCTATGGCGCGTCGAACAGCTTCAACGGCCGCGTGATGCAGCTTCCTTACGACGGCACCGACACCTGGGGAGCGACCTGGAACACCGGCGATGACGCGCTCTACAACGGCATCTTCGCCAGCGCAGCCCCCGGCGGCGACACCGGCACGAATCTGCTTATGCAGCTTGAATACCGGAACGTGGTCCGCGAAATCCGCGCGCTGTTGTTCCAGCCGGACCAGATGAACTCCATCATCGATGCCTTCGCTAATCTCGCGAAGCCGGTGGCGGATGCGGACCTCGCCCGGTGGTCGAACGCGCCAGCCCCGGCCAGTTACCGCTCGCTCGCCTTCAACGCGAACGCGGCGGTCACCAACGGCATCAGCGGTTACGCGCAGGACATGAAGACGTTCATGTTCACCGGTGGCACCGCTGCCTGGTGGATCGACCGCACCACTGTTTCCGCAGGCGGTTGGGTGACGACGCTCGACACGGAGGCTTCGGACGCTGCGATTCCGAACCGCCCGACGATTGCCTACGTTGGAACGAACGGATTTCCGGTGGATGGCATCACGGTCCAGTCGTCCGCGTTCAGCGACCCGCAGGGGGCGGGCACGTTCTCCGCGATGCAGTGGCGCGTGGCCGAGGTGCTGGCCTCGAACGTGGTCGTCACCAACCCTTCCCAGCTCCGCCTGGAGTGGGATGCGGCGTGGACCTCGCCTGAATTGAACTCGTTCGCCAGCAATTTCACGGTGCCGGAGTTCACCATGCAGGCCGGCCTGCGTTACCGCGCCCGCGTCCGGCACAAGGACAACACTGGCCGCTGGTCCGCATGGTCGCTGCCTGTCGAGTTCGTGCCCGCCCCGCGCGACACCACCTCGGCCATCCGCACCAACCTGGTGTTTAACGAGATCATGTACAATCCGCCCGGCGCGGGAGCGATCGATGGCGACGAGTTCGAGTTCCTGGAGTTGAAGAACAACGGGATGTTCACGTTGAACCTCTCCGGCCTCTATTTCTCGCAGGGCATCAACTTCATGTTCACGAACGGCACCACCATCGCCCCGGGTGCAGTCTTTCTGCTCGCGCGCAACCCGGCCGTGCTGGCCACGCGGCATTTGGGTGTGGTCGTTCACGGCACTTACACCGGCAAGCTGGATAACGACGGCGAGACACTGAGCATCAGCCATCCCACCGGGGGCGAGGTGCTCTCGATCACCTATGGCGATCGCGCGCCATGGCCGGCCGCACCGGATGGCTTCGGCTATTCGCTGGTGCGCGATGCCGCTGGGAATTACAGGGCGAGCGCTGCGTTTTACGGAACTCCCGGCGTGGACGGTGGCGCGGACGGACCCGGCGGCGTGGTAATCAATGAAATCCTGAGCAACTCGACCTTGCCGGCCAAGGACACGATTGAACTTCTGAACATTGCCTCGACGAACGTGGACATCAGCGGCTGGTACATCACCGACGACGCGGCGTTCCCGCAGAAGTTCCGCATCCCTTCGCGTCCGCCACTTGCGCCGGGCGCGTTCGCCGTGTTCAGCGAAGATGATTTCAATCCCACGCCGGGGCTGGGAGTGAGCTTCAGCCTGAGTTCGTACGGTGATGACGTGTATTTGTTCAGCGCGAACTCGAACGCCATACTCACCGGATACAGCCACGGCCTCGAATACGGCGCGGCGGCCGACGGCGAATCATTCGGCCGCCACATCATCAGCACTGGCGAGGAACAGTTCCCGGCGCAGGTCGCGACGACATTCAACGCGACGAACGCCGGGCCGCGCGTCGGGCCGGTGGTGATCAGCGAGATCATGTATCACCCGGTTGATGCCGGATTCGAGTTCATCGAGTTGCGCAACGTGACCACGAACGCGGTGGCGCTGTTCGATCCCGCATTTCCGACGAACACCTGGCGGTTGAACGGCCTCGGGTTGACGCTGCCGACCAACATCACGCTGCCGCCATCCGGCTTCCTGCTGCTGGTGCAGACGAACATCAGCGACTTCACGAACCGCCATCCGGTTCCTTCCGGCGTGCTCGTCCTTGGCCCGTACGTGGGCGCGTTGCAGGACAGCGGCGAGCGTCTCGAACTCCAGCGCCCCGAGCCGCCGTCCACCAACGGCGTCGCCCACGTCACCATCGACGAGGTGCGTTACAACGACCGCGCGCCATGGCCGGCGGGCGCGGATGGCTTCGGCCCTTCGCTGCAAAAGATCGCGCCCTCGCTCTACGGAAACGATCCCGCGCACTGGCTGGCCGCGGCGCCCTCGCCGGGCACGGATTACGCGAGCGCAAGCGCACCGGTCATCACCGCGCAGCCGACCAACTTGTTCAGCGTGGCTGGATCAAACGTGGCCTTCAGCGTGACCGCGACCGGCGCGGCGCCGGTGCAATTCACCTGGCTGCTGAACGGAAACAACATTCCTGGAGCGACGAACGCGACGCTCGCGCTGACCAACGTGCAGTTGTCGTCCACCGGGCAGTACAGCGTGCTGGTCTTCAACGGCGGCGGCGCGGTGTTGAGCAGCAACGCCACGCTGCTGGTCGGGCTGCCGGTCGCGTTCACGGTCCAGCCGGTCAACCAGTTCGTGCTGCCGGGAACAAACGTTACGCTCACGGCCGCCGCCGCGGGCACGGGCACGGTGCGTTACCAATGGCGATTCGAGGGCACGAACATCCCGAACGCGACGAACGCGACTTACTCCTTCACCGGCGCGTCACTGGCGCAGCATGGGAACTTCTCGGTTGTGATCGCCGACGACATCAGCACCGTGACCAGCACCAACGCCTACGTCTTCGTCCTGGTGAAGCCCGGCGTCACCGTTGTCCCGGCGGCTTTCACCGTGGTTCAAGGCGCCAATCTGACCGTGTCTGTCACTGCCACCGGCGCATGGCCGCTTTCCTTTCGGTGGCTGGTCAACATCACGACCAGCACCACCAACGTGATTGCCACGAATGTTCCCGTCATGACCAACGTGGTGCGGGTCATCGGCGGAGTCACCAATACCTACACCGTGACGGTTTCCCCATCCGGAAGCCCGTGCATCTCGACCATCACTTTCACCAACCTCCAAACAAACACTTCGCATCGGATATCCATCACCAACCTCGCTGGCTCTGTCAGCACCACCACCGCCAACATCACCGTGCTCAAGGACAGCGACGGCGACGGCGTGCCCGATGTCTGGGAAGCGGCCTACGGCATGATCACCAACAACGCGTCCGACGGCTTGCTGGACTTCGACAACGACGGGATGATCAACCGCGACGAGTATTTCGCCGGCACCAACCCGACGAATGCAGCCAGTGTCCTGAAGGTGTTTCTGACGCAAACGAATCTCTCGCTGCCGCTGCAATTCGATGCGCAGTCGAACATCACCTATACCATTCAGTACCGAACGAACTTCGACGGTTCGATCTGGCAGACGTTGAGCAATGTCGCGCCGCTGCCGGGCATCCGGACGATTCAGTTCGCCAGCCCCCCGGACACGACAAACAGCCCGCGCTATTTCCGCGTCCTGGTGCCACCGGCACCATGATCCGGCAAAAGTGAATTCACGGAATCGCGATTTGGCCGAGCACGATGGCGCGGCCGGCTCCGGTCGTGGAGGGAATGTTCCCCGGTTTGTTCTTCCAACGGAGGAAGGCCAGCAGGGCGAAGGCGGCCGGTTCAATGGATTCTGACGGCCACCCCAGTTCATCTGCTGTTCGCAGTTCGACGTCCGGCGCGTTCGCTGCAAGGGCGGCGTGAATGCGCGTGGCGAGGAAAGAATTCCGCGCGCCTCCGCCGCACAGGATCACCACGTCTGGAGGCGCGGGCAGGTGGAGCCGGTAATTCAGGGCCAGGGACCGCGCGGTGAATTCAGTGACGGTGGCCAAGATGTCGAAGCGGCTCATGCGGGCGGCGGCCATGCGCGGCGCTTCCCGTTGCCAAAAGACCTCGCCGAACAACTCCCGGCCGGTGCTCTTGGGCGGACGCCGGCTGAGGAATGAATGCCTCAACCAGTGACGCAGCAGTGGTTCGTGAACACGTCCGCGCGCGGCCCAGGCACCGTTGCGGTCGCAGACCAGCCGGCCGCGGGTAAGTTCGCGCACGGCCAGATCGATGAGGACGTTGGCGGGCCCGGTGTCGAAGGCCCGCACGGCGGGTTCCTTCCCGGCGTGCCAGTTGAGCGACGTCACGTTGCTAATGCCGCCGAGGTTGTTCACGCACACATGCCGTCCGCGCCGGGCGAACACGACACGGTGGAACATGGTGGCCAGCGGCGCGCCTTGTCCGCCGGCGGCGAGATCTCCGGCGCGAAAATTCGCGACTACCGGCACGCGCAGGGCTTCGGCGAGGTGGGCGGGTTCGCCGATTTGCAGCGTGGCCGGCGCGCTGCCACGTGGTTGGTGGAACACCGTTTGCCCGTGCAGGCCGGCGAGTTCCGCACCCGCGTTCAGCGCCTTCGCCTGGCGCGCGTAGAGCCGGCCGAGATCGTGGTGGAGTTGCGCCAGTTCATGCGCGTCGCATCTGTTCGCTGCGGCGGCGTGGAGGCGGCGGCACAATTCGCGTGGAAACGGCCGCGACCAGAGGCGCAGCAGCTTCGCCGTGCGCGCGGTGATTTCGCACAACGCGTAGTCCACACCGTCGATGCTGGTGCCGGACATGATGCCAAGGACTTTCACGGCACGAGACTGCGACGGCGGTGGAGCGCGGAAAACAAAAAAGCCGCCCGGGAAAAAGACGGGCGGCTTCAAAGGGGGAATGCGGTCCGGGTTACGCCTCGAAGGACTTGCCGCAACCGCAGCTCTTGTGGGCGTTGGGATTGGAAATCTTGAACCCGCCCCCGGTGAGTGCGTCCGAGAAATCAATCACGGCGCCGCGCAGGTAGTTCGCGCTGAAGGGATCAACGACCACGCCCACGCCGAAGAACTCGGTGCCGACGTCATCGTTGCGCTTCTCGTCGAAGACCATGCCGTATTGAAGACCGGAACAACCGCCGCCCTCGACATAAACGCGGAGGTTCTTTCCGGTGTTCTCCGGGGAGGAAAGCATGTTCTTGATCTGGCCGGCGGCGGCCTCGGTCAGCGTGATGATCGCAGTATCAATCGGTGTTGTTGTGCTCATAAAGCGTGGCGAAGCTAGCAGCGGGAAAATGGGGTGTCAAACGGCGCGCCGATCGCGGCGGGCGACAAGGAGAAGTCGCCCGCAGGTTGGTTGTGCCGTTGGATGCGGCGTGCCCGGTTCTCCCCGCGTTCCGACTCACCCGCACTTTTCGCCGCACCCGCCGACAGGCTTTCCTCTGCTCGCCAGAGCCGTGCCGGCACGGTTACGGTGCCGCGCATGAACCTGCCCCCACGACTGGTTGCCCTTTGTGAAGGGCAATTCATGGCCACGAGCCTTTTTGGCTGGCCGGGCGGGTGTTCATTCGCGCCCCTGCTGGCGGTCTTACTCGCGATTTCTTTCGCGCGCGGTGCGGATGCCGGACCTGCGCTGGTTTTCGACACCATGCCGGCGGCGCGGTTCGAGTTCTCCGGCCCGGTGGGTCTGCGCGTCCAGGCGAACATTGAGCAATGGCTTCTCTGCGCGCCGCAGGCAAACCCGGGCATGATCGAGATGTTCCATTCGCGCGACCGCCAGCCCGCGCCGCAACTGGTGCCGTGGGCCGGGGAGTTCGTGGGCAAATTTCTCATCTCCGCCGTGCAGGCCTTGCGCATGTCCGATGATCCGCGCCTGCGCCAGCAAGTGTCGAACGTCGTGGCCGCGTTCGTCGCCACGCAAGCCGCGGACGGTTATCTCGGCCCGTTCCCGAGGGGTGAGCGTTTGCTCAAGCATTGGGATTTGTGGGGCCATTACCACGCCATTCTCGCGCTGACGATGTGGCACGAGCACTCCGGGGACGCCGCCGCCTTTGCCGCCGCGCGCAAGGCGGCGAATCTCGTCTGCGCGACCTATCTCGACACCGGCCGGCGCGTGTTCGACGCCGGCGATCACGAGATGAACATGGCGATCCTCACCAGCATGGCGATGCTGTACCGGTTGACCGGAGAACCGCGCTACCTGCGCATGGCCCGCGAGGTGGAGAAGGACTGGGAACGCGCGGGCGATTACCTGCGCGCCGGACTCGATGGCCGCGAATTCTTCCGCTCGCCGCGTCCGCGTTGGGAAAGCCTTCACGACTTGCAGGGCCTGGTGGAAATGTGGCGTGTCACCGGCGAGAGCAAATACCGCGATGCTTTCGTGCATCACTGGCGGAGTATTCGTCGTTGGGACCGCCGCAACACGGGCGGGTTCAGCTCCGGCGAGCAGGCCACCGGCAATCCCTTCGCGCCCACGGCCATCGAGACCTGCTGCACCGTGGCCTGGATGGCGGTGACGCTGGATTATCTCCGGCTCACTGGAGATCCCCGAGCGGCTGATGAACTTGAATTGAGCACCCTCAATGGCGGACTGGGCGCGCAGCATCCCAGCGGCCGCTGGTGGACTTACAACACGCCGATGGACGGCGTCCGCGAGGCCAGTGCGCATACAATCGTGTTCCAGGCGCGGGCCGGAACGCCGGAGTTGAACTGCTGCTCCGTGAACGCGCCGCGCGTGCCGGGGATGTTGAGCGAATGGGCCCTGATGTCTGCGACGAACGGGTTGGTGGTGAACTGGCTCGGTGCGGGCCGCTTCGTCAGCCGGCTGCCCGATGGAACGCCAGTGACGATCACCACAAGCGGCGAGGCCTGGCGCGACGGGCGCACGGAACTGCGCGTCGAGACGCCGTCGCCGGATGCGTTCGCGCTGCTCGTGCGCGTTCCCGACTGGGCGCGCGAGGTTCATGCGCGTTTGAACGGCCGGCCGGTTGGCGGAGCGGCTTCGGGGAAATTTCTGCAACTCAACCGGCGCTGGGCGGATACGGACCGCTTGGAAATCACTTTCAACGTCGCCATGCACTGGGTCGCGGGTGCGAACGAGACCGCGGGGAGAATCTCCGTGTATCGTGGCCCTGTGCTGCTGGCTTATGATCCGGCGCACAACCCGATGGATGAGTCCGCGCTGCCGGCGCTCGATCTCGCGCGGTTCCACCTGGCGAAGGTGGTTTCGTCTCCCACGCAAGCGCACACCGTCGCGCCCGCTCCGTGGCTGATGGTGGATGTGCCGGCGGTGAATGGCGCAACTCTGCGACTGGTGGATTTCGCCAGCGCGGGGAGTGGTGGAGCCCGTTACCGCTCGTGGTTGGCCGTCCGCCCGGCGCCTCCGCAACCGGCCTTCACCCAGATTCCGCCGGATGCGGCGCGCGTGCCGGCTGGGCCGGTGCGATTCCAATGGCATGTGCCGCGCGCCCGTGGCATCGAGCACCGCGTGGAGTTTGCCGCGGACGAATCATTCGCGGACGGAACCGTTTGGTCCACCAACGTTGTTGGCACACGATGCGTCGTGGACACGCGGGCGTTGCTCGCGAAAGCGGGCCGGTCACCGGCGATATTGTGGTGGCGTGTGATTACGAAGGGCGCGACGGGCGCGGGCGGCGAAACCCTGGCCGATGTTCCGCCGGCTATGTTCGTGGTCGATCGCGCCTTTCCGCCGAGGAATTTCCCGGAGGAACCCAGACTGGGACCCGCAGGCGAGATCATCGCGCATTCGCTGCGCGGCGATGAAAAGCCGGCATTCGGTGAACTGACCTCAATACGTTTCGCTAGTCGTGACGCCCAGGGTACGGAGGTCAATGGCCGCGACCAGATGCTGGTCTATGCGGTGCCCGGATGGCCGGAGGATGATTTTACGGTGAGCGTTCGCGTGCGCATTCGGGAGCTTCCTCAGAAGCGCATCGCCCAGGTGTTCAGCGCATGGGCTTCCGGCATGGACGATCCGTTGCGCCTGGTGGTGGACAACGGCCGGCTCTTTGCACGCATCGAGGCTGGTAATGTCTTCTCCACACCCGGCGCGGCGGTCGAGGTCGGACGTTGGCATTCTGTGGTCGCGGTGAAACAGGGCGGCAAGCTGACGCTGTATTTGGACGGACGGGCCATTGGTTCCGGAGCCGCGCCAGAGCATACCAACACGCAGGCAGTCGATTGCGCGCTGGGCGGCAATCCGCATCACACTGGGAACGAATTCCTGGCCGCGCGATTTGCGGAATTCCGCTTCCACAACCGCGCGCTGTCCGCCGGCGAGATCGGCGCTCATGCGGCCGGGAAATAGCGGCGCGGGAAACAGACCTTTGGCCTGTGCGGGTCGCCGGCCTTCCGCCTACGCTGGTGGCATTGTGATAGCGAACCTTATGGGACAACGAAACATCGCGCCAACCTCTGGCAGTTCCTTCGCGCGGCCTGCGGTCGCGATGATCGCGCTAGCCTCTCTGGTCCTGCTTTGCGGAGCCTCCGCGGCGGAGGATCTGGTCCGCCGCCAGTTCGGCGAAGTGGACACCTTATTCGCCAATCCCGGCCAGGGCTGGATGAGCCAGCAGCGCAGCCCGCACGGCGAGCCGCGTTTTCCGTGTTCCGTTGTTTATATCCGATTCAACTGGGCCGACGCTGAACCCGAAGAAGGGAAGTTCAATTGGAAATTGATCGATGACGTCATCGCCGCATGGAAGCCGCGCGGTGCGGCGGTGTCGATGCGCGTGATGACCTGCAACGCTCACAGCCGAGGCTATTACACGTCGCCCAAGTGGCTCTTCGATGCTGGTTGCAAGGGCCATGAGTATGTCCGTGGCGGGGATGATCCGACGAGTGGCGGACAGCGCATTCCGCGCCTCGAACCGGATTATGCTGATCCAATCTACCTCGCGAAACATGGCGCGTTTCTCCGTGCTTTGGGCCAACGCTACGATGGCAATCCGGACGTGGAGTTCCTCGACATCGGCTCCTACGGCATCTGGGGTGAATGGCACACGAAGAACCCCGCGCCTGTCGCCGTGCGTAAACAGATCGTGGACCTCTATCTCGAGGCATTCCGCAAGACACCGCTGGTTTTCATGTCAGATGACGCCGAGGTGTTGAACTACGCGCTGGCGCATGGCACGGGCTTCCGTCGCGATGGTGTCGGCTCGCCGTGGCATGAGCAGAATTGGATCGGCTCGAAGAAATACGCTGGAGTGGCCGGCATGGCCGATACCTGGAAACGCGCGCCAGTCGTATTCGAGTGGTTTGGCGATTACAAATATCTCCAGTCCAAGAAATGGTCCTTCGACGCGGCTGTGAACTTCATGCTCACCAACCACGTCACCCTCATCAATGACAACATTGGGTTTTTCCCGCCCGAAGCCAGACCACAACTTGAGAAGCTTGCCCGTTATGCTGGCGCGCGGTTTGTCCTGCGGGAGTTGTCGCACCCGCGTGCCGTTTCGCGTGGCGCCGCGCTCGACCTGCAAATCAGGTGGGCCAACGTGGGCGTCGGGAAATTGCACCGTCCGTACGTGCTGCGTTTCTTCCTCCTCGACGCGACGCAACAAGCCGTCCTCTCCGCTGACGTGAAGGCTGACCCGCGCGAATGGCTTCCGGGTGAACACGGGTTGAGCGCAAGGCTGCAGATTCCCGCCACGCTCAAGCCCGGCGACTATGCGATTGCGGCGGCGCTGGTCAATCCGGCCGGCACTGGCCAACCGTTCCGTCTGGCAATGGACGCGCCGGCGAAGGATGGACGGTACATGGTGAGCACCGTGCGTGTGGATTGAACGAGGCGCCGAAAGGCGCGGCGATAGCCCGGTGAACTAGAGCGATTAGCGAAGTTTCTGTTGGTGCCGGCGGAGGGGGTCGAAGCCAGACGGGTGGTTTTTGCAACTTGCACGAACATGCAGCAGAGGTGCTTAAACATTGGTCAAAATGCACTTCATGCAAATTTGAGTGTTTTCGCTTTTGATGCGCGAAAATGCAGAAAACTGCACGTTTCGTGTCACCAAAGTGACACTAATTTTGCGGGTGCGACTGGTGTTGGTTTCGTCGCTTCGCGGTTGTGCCCGAGCGGGTGACGCGCCGGCGATTGAAGGTCGAGTTGTGGAGAGTCTCCGCCGGGGGAACATTTGCGGTCGCGTGGTTGGGCAGGCCCACACGTTTGGAGCGGCTTGCTTTCGCTATGATGGCCGTAGGGGGGGAGGGGGGTGACAAATTTCGATCCGGGGTGCGGCGGACGATGGATTCGCATCCGGCGAAATTTTTGCAAAAGGGCCTCTGCACCGATAGCGTCCCAAGACGGCTGTGAGTCGAGTGACGCGCCGTTGCAAGAGCACGCAACAGACCTCGCGCGCGTGAGCAGCAGGGCACGGCAATGGGCTGGAATTGGCGCCGCCGTTACGCCGCGCTGGCGTAAGTTCCGGCGTCGCGCTCGGGGTAGCTCTCGTAGATGTGCTCGAAGAGGGCGGAGCACTTCTGCTCGTAGAGCGGCTTGTCGTAGGCGCGCGGCAGGCCGGTGTCGAGGGTGTCCTCGATGGCCAGTTTAAGCTGCGCCCGGGCACCTGACTTCTGCCGCCAGTTCAGAACAAGGAGTTGCTTCAGGCGTTCGAGCAACATCCGCGCAACCTTCTTCACCTCGGCGCGCTCGTCTGCGGTGAGCTCTGGCGCCGGTCTGGTGAGGATGTCGAAGATGACCAACTCTTCTTCGGTCATGCTTTCGCGGACGTGGCGCTGTTGTTCCTCGCTCAGACTGCGGCTCAGTTTCAGCAACTCCTCAAACAGTTGCTCGATGTTGCGGCTGCCGGTGTTGTAGCTCTCGATCAACTCCTCGAACTTCTCCGCAAAGTCAGCGCGGGTCTTGTTGAGGCGGATCAACTTTTCCAGCATGGCTCGAATGGTCGCTTTCAGAACTTCGAGGTCGGTGTTCTTGTGGTTGGATTCCTTGAACCGACTGCGCAACGCCTCGAAATCAATCTTCGACAGGTCCATCACGGGCGCGGGCTTTACGGGCATGTCCACGCCCGTAATCGAAGAGTCGAGCAGCTTGGCGATGTCGCCCATGACCTCGGTGATGTCCGCCGGGTTGGGGTGCAGCTTGGCGCGAATGGCGTCGCCGATGGCACAGAGGCAGGCCACGCGGGCCGAAAACTCCAGCGCGGCGGCGTCCGGCTTCACCGCGGAATAGAGCGTGTTCACCATGCGCTCATGCCCGAGGAACTCGCGACGGAGCGGTTCGGGTGAAATCAGGGCGTTGACCGCGTCGTCAATCCGCTGCAATCGCTCCATGCCGCCGGCGGTGAGTTGTTCGATGGCCGGGAGAATGACCTGCCGCATGGCGCAGAACGCCGTCGCCTCTTCGACGGCTTTGCGCAGGTCGGCAACCAGCTTGGCCTTATCCTTCACCGGATTCTTGCCGCCCCTGCCGGCGCCATAGATGGCCAGTGCCTTTTCCAGCGAGGCAAAGACGTTCGCGTAATCCACGATCATGCCACTGTGCTTGCCGGGGAACACGCGGTTAGCCCGGGCGATGGTCTGCATGAGCGTGTGATTCCGCATCGGCTTGTCGAGATACACCGTGGAACAGCTGGGTGCGTCGAAGCCGGTCAGCCACATGGCACAAACAAAGACCAGGCGCAGCGGGTCGGCGGTGTCCTTGAACTTCTCGTCCAGCGGCTCGTCGT
>CAYQWK010000150.1:0-13225 GCA_964420805.1 uncultured Bifidobacteriaceae bacterium
GCCTGCAACTGAACCTGCTGCGCGATGACGGCGCGATCGTCCATCTGAACGGCTCCGAACTGCTCCGCGACAACATGCCCGCCGGCGGCGTGACCCACACCACGCTGGCCAGCGGTTCGGCGACGGAACCGTGGGTTTACAACTCGTTCGCGCTTTCCTCGACCGGGCTGGTTTCCGGCTCGAATTTCATCGCGGTCGAAGTGCATCAGTCGTCCCTCAACAGTTCCGATCTCGGATTCGACCTCGGCCTCAGCGGCGTGACGCAAACCAACAACCCCACCTACAACATCGCCTACCTCTCCGCCCCTGCGGCCAACGCCACGTTCGCCAGCCCCACCAACGTACCGCTTTCCGCCTACGCCCGCAGCACGCTCGGCGCGGTAAGTCTGGTCGATTTCTACGCCGACGGCGTGAAGATCGGCTCCGACGCCGTTTCGCCTTATGGCCTGACGTGGACGAACCCGTCCGTCGGCGCGCACACGCTCCGCATTGTGGCCACCGTTGGGGCGGTCTCGTTGACCTCGGCGCCGGTTGCCGTGACCATCACCGCGCCGACACCGCCCGCGATCGCGCTTGCCTTCGTCCAAACCAACGCCTCATGGCGCTATTTCTGCACCAACGTCGGCGCGTCGGCGGGCTGGCAGAACCCGGGCTTCAATGACACGACGTGGAGCAACGGCATCGCGCGGCTCGGCTTCAACGGCGGGGCCGGAGGCGGAACGAACATCAACACCATCTATTACGGCGGCCCCTCCGCGACGCGTTACCCTGCGGCATATTTCCGCACCGCTTTCGTGATCAACGACCCCGCCTCCATCACCAACCTCAAGGCGATCTTCGCGCGCGATGACGGCATCGTGGTCCACCTCAACGGCATCGAGTTATTCCGCGACAACATGCCGACCGGTGCAATTAGCTACGCCACGCTGGCCTCCGGCAACGCAACCGACAACGGCCAGACTTACTTCACCTTTACGACCAATCCTCCCGCCGGCCTGCTGGTGGCGGGCACGAACATCCTCGCCGCCGAGGTGCATCAGGCTTCTGCCGGCAGTTCGGATACGGCATTCGACCTCTGGCTGGAGGGACTCGCCTCGACGAACCGCCCGCGCGGTTGCTGGCTGATCGCGCCCACTGCGGGAACAAATGTGAACCTGCCTGCCTCCGTTTCACTTGGCGCGGAGGCGGTCGCGGGCGGAAACCTCGGCGTGGCCAAGGTCGAGTTCTACTCTGGTGCCCTGAAGATCGGCGAGACGACGCAATCCCCCTTCACGCTGAACTGGCCCAATCCGCCCGCCGGCGCGCATGCTCTCACTGCCGTGGCGGTGGATTCCGCCGCAGGCACCGTCACCAGCGCTCCGGTCGCCATCACCGTTTCCGCCGCGCCAATGGCCGAAGCGCTCATCTCGTTCGGCGACGTGTGGAAGTATCTCGACGACGGCTCGGACCAGCGCACCGGCTGGAGCGCGCGGCTCTTCAACGACAGCCAGTGGATGGCCGGTCCGGCGAAGCTCGGTTACGGCGGCGACGGTGAGATCACCACCGTGAGCTACGGCACCAACGCGAGCGTGAAGCACGTCACCACGTATTTCCGGAAGCAGTTCGTCATCGCCAACCCGGCCGCGTTCAGCGGATTGCTGTTGCGCCTCGTGCGCGACGACGGGGTGGTCGTCTTCATCAACGGCACGGAAGTCTTGCGCAGCAACCTCCTCAGCGGTCTGGTGGCCTACAACTCGCTGGCCACCGCGGCCGTGGGTGGCGCGGACGAGACCACGCCGGTCGATCTGCTGCTTGGCGTCACCAATCTAGTCGCGGGCACAAACACGGTGGCCGTCGAAATCCACCAGGAAAACGTGACCAGCAGCGACGTAGGCTTCGATCTTGCGTTGCTCGGTTTGAACGCCACGAACACCGCAAACGGCATTTACCTCACCAGCCCGGCCAACAACACGCATTATAACACTCCGGCAAACATCCCACTCACCGCGTTCGCGGCCAACTCCACCAGCGCGGTCACGCTGGTCGAATATTTCGCCGGAACCAACAAGGTCGGGCAGTCCGCCGCCGCGCCTTACAACGCCACATGGAACAACGCGCCGGTCGGAACCCACTCGCTTATCGCCGTCGGAACCCTTGCGGTGGGAGCGAAGATGACAAGCGCGCCCGTTGCCGTGGTTGTCGGCCCCGCGCCGCCCCCGATCACGCCGGTTTACACTCGGTTCATCGACTACGGCTCAAGCTGGAAATTCTGGGACAATGCCGCCGCGGTCAGCAACGGCTGGCAGAATCTGGATTTCGACGACAGCGGGTGGCCGTCCGGCCCGGCGCGGCTGGGCTGGGGATTTGATGGCGAACTCACACTGTTGACCGAGGGCCGGATCACGCACTACTTCCGGCGTGCGTTCGTACTCACCAACGGCGGCGCGCTCGATTCGCTGACCTTCAGCGCGATGCGCGATGATGGCGTGGTGATTTACCTGAACGGCCGCGAGGTGTTCCGCGCCAACATGCCGTCCGGGGCCGTCACGGCGTCCACGCTGGCCTCAACCACGATCAACACGCCGGATGAAACCATTCCGGTGGTTTATTCCATTCCCACCTCCGGCTCCGGCCTCCTCCATGGCACCAATATTGTGGCCGCCGAACTACACCAGTCCAGCGCCACGAGTTCCGACGCCGGGTTCGACTTATTCCTCTACGGCGAGGGCACGACCGAGCCGCGCGTGTATCTCACCGCGCCCACGAACAACACCACGCTCGTGGTTGGTGATCCAGTCACGTTCGACGCCCAGGCCGAGGCGGCCAGCGGACGCACGTTGAGTGCAGTCGAGTTCTTCGCCAATGGCGTGAAATTCGGCACCGCGACGAATGTTCCCTGGCGTGTCGTCTGGTCGGGCGCGGATGGGGGAACGAACCTTGTCTTCGCGCGCACGGTCGATGACCTTGGCAACAGCGTGACCTCCGCGCCGGTGCAGTTGTTCTTCGGCTACGAGACCGTTTCGTTGGTACTAGTGCCCAGCAACTCCGTGTGGCGTTACCTCGACAACGGATCGAACCAGGGCACCAACTGGGCCCAACCCGCCTACAGCGACCTCACCTGGTCTAACGGCATGGCCCAACTCGGCTACGGCGGCAATGGCGAGGAAACGGTGATCAGCTACGGACCCAACGCTTCGTCGAAATACATCACCACGTATTTCCGCCACACGTTCGTCGTCCCGCCGAACACCTATCTCACAAACCTCACTTTCGAATGGCTGCGCGACGACGGGGCCGTTGTCTGGCTCAACGGCAGGGAAATGTACCGCAGCAACATGCCCACGACCGCGATCACCTACACCACGCTGTCGAGCGCATCCGTCGGGGATGGCGCGGCGGAACACACGTTCTTCGTCACCACTCTCGCGACCACCAACGCCGTGCCCGGCACCAACGTGCTCGCGGTGGAAATTCACCAATCCGCCGCGAACAGTTCCGACCTCGGCTTCAACATCCAGTTGACCGGTTCGGGATACATCTACAACCCGGTTCCGCCTTCGCTGGCCGCGCTCGTCAACACAGGCGGTTCACTGGAGCTCGCCTGGCCCGTCGCCTCGGCGGGATGGAGCCTGTATTCCTCGCCGCAACTTGGCGCGGGCGCTTCATGGCAGTTGGTCAATGCGCCCGTGGTCACCACCAACGGCCAATGGCGTGTCACCGTGCCGCCTTCCAACGCCGCCGCGTTCTTCCGGCTGCGGAAATGACCGGCTTGGCTCATCGAACCGGCATTGGCACGACGCGGGGTGAAACCTCCGACCCGCCCGGGCCGTCTGCGCTTCGGTCGTCATTAGCAGAATCAAGCCAACAATCTCACAACCAAACATGAAACGACTCCGCACCATTGCCGCGGTCCTGTCCGCCTGCGGCTCGATCATCGCCGCCGAAGCTGACGCGAAGGCCGACGTGAAAGCCGCCGCCAAGAAGCTCGACGACGAGGCGAAAAAGAAGCTCTGATCCGGCTTTCCCCATGCCAGGTCGCGCCCCGGTCTCCGCCGGGGGGCTGCCATGCCTGGGTCGCTGCGACATTCCGCCACGCGATGACCTTGCCACCCTGCCTTCGCTTTCAAGGCGGCACGCTGTTCTTAAGCGTGAAGGCCCAACCGCGCGCCTCGCGCAACGCGGTGGCCGAAATCATCGGCAACGAGCTGAAGGTCAAGATCACCGCCCCACCGGTGGATTCAGCGGCCAACGAGGCGCTGGTGGAATTTCTGGCTGAAACACTCGGATGCCCGCGCGGCGCGGTGCAGTTGGTCCGCGGCGGCACGTCCCGGCACAAGGTGTTCGCCCTTCACGGCGTGACGGTCGAGACGGCCGCGCAGAAGCTCGCCGCGAAGTAGTCTCTCCCGGCCTCACTGCTCCGTGATTTCAATATCCTTGAACCACACGTCGCAATCCTGGCTGCCGTGGACCTGCAACGCGAATTTGCCGAACGCGCGCCCCGGATCGTTCTTCAACTCCGCGCTCTTCTTCCCATTCACCGTCACGGTGATGTTGCCGCCGTCGGTCGAGACGGTCATCTCATTCCAATCGCCGGGCTTGAACCAGGTTTTCACGTCGTCCGGCTTGGGTTGCGAGACCCAGGCGCGGCCGTTCGTCTCGTAAAGCCCGCCTACGTCCTTCGTGGCATCAATCTCGGCCTGGAACCCGGTCACGCCGCTGAAACCCTTTTCGATGACGCGGAAGTAAAGCCCGCTGTTGCCTCTTAACGCCTTGAACTTCAGGCGCACGGTGAAGTTCGTGTAATCGCGATCCGTGACCAGATGGCCGAATTCCTTCTCCGACTTCACCTGCGTGCCGTGAATCGCGCCGTCCTCGATCTTCCATGTGCCTTTGCCGATAAGGTGCCAGCCTTGGAGGGTTTTGCCGTCCCACAACGGAACAAGATTACCTGCGGCGAAAACAGGAGCGGCGAGGGCAACGAGAAGGGCGAGATGGATTTTCATGCGCCGGACTATGCGCCCGGCGTCCGGGAAGAAAAGCCCGAAGCCGCCCGGCCCCAAGGCGAACGCTCCAAAACCAAATGCTCCAATGAAACCAAGGTGGTGGGTTCGGTCGCGCTGCGACCGAACCAGCCCGCCTTCACCGGGCGGAACGAACGTCCCTGGAGCCGGCTTCAGCCCAAGCGATCGCGTCGATTGGCGTGCATTCGCGGATCAGGATTTCGGAAGCGGGATCTAATCCACGACCTTGCCAGGATTCAGCACGCCGTTGGGATCAAGCACGCGGCGGAGGTCGCGCGTAAGGCGCATGGCCACGTCGCCGGTCATCTTGGCGAGGAATGCCTTCTTTGCCACGCCAATCCCATGTTCGCCGGTGATGGTGCCGCCGAGGCGGATGGCCTCGTCGAAGATTTCCGTGAACGCCTCCTCGACGCGGTGCATCTCCTCCCTGTTCCGTTCGTCGGTGAGGAAGGTGGGGTGCAGGTTGCCGTCACCCATGTGGCCGAAGGTTCCGATCTTCAACCGGTGCTTCTTCGCCACGCTTTCGACGAAGCGGATCATGTGCGCGAGTTCGGAGCGCGGCACGGTGGCGTCCTCAAGGATCGTCGTGGGTGCAACGCGGGCGAGCGCGCTGAAGGCTGTGCGGCGCGCGCTGGCGAGTTTGTTCCCCTCGGCGTCGTCCTTGGCCACGCGGACCTCCTTGCAGCCATGTTCGCGGGCGATGCGTTCCATGGCCGCGGCCTCCTCGGCCACCACCGCCGGATGCCCGTCCGTCTCCATCAGCAGCAACGCTTCGCAATCGAGCGGCAGGCCAATCTTTGCGTAATCCTCGACGCAATGAATCGTCGTGCGGTCCAGGAACTCCAGCGTGCAGGGAATGATCTGCGCCGCGATGATCGCGGAGACGGTCTGCGCGGCGGCATCCATCTGGCCGTAGGTCGCGACCATTGTCTTCTTCGCCTGCGGTTTGGGTATCAACTTGAGCAGCACCCGCGTGATGATGCCCAGAGTTCCTTCGCTGCCGATGAACACATCCTTGAGCGAATAGCCCGCGACATCCTTCACGCATTTGTTTCCGGTCCACATCACTTCGCCGGTCGGCAACACGACCTCGAGTCCCATCACGTAATTGCGCGTCACTCCGTATTTCAACCCGCGCAAGCCGCCGGAGTTCTCCGCCACGTTTCCGCCGATGGTGGATATCTTCATCGAACCGGGATCGGGCGGATAAAACAGCCCGGCCGCCGCAGCAGCCTCGGCGATCTGGATGGTCGTCACGCCGGCCTCGACGAGCATGGTGAGGTTGGCGCGATCGATCTCGATGATCTTGTCCATCTGCACCGTGCAAAGAACCACGCAATCCTGCGACGGCAGGCTGCCGCCGCTCAGGCCCGTGCCGGAACCGCGCGTGACGACGGCCGTGCGGGTCCTGTTGGCCATCTTGAGCACCGCTGCCACCTGTTCCGTTTTGCTGGCCATCGCGACACACCCCGGCATTTGCTGCAAAGCGGCGGTGCCATCAAAGGAGTACGGGATCAAATCCTCGCGGGCGGTGAGCACATTTGCGGCGCCAACAATGGCCCGCAGTTCGGAAAGCACTGATTCAGACAAAGCCATGCGCGCGCAGCATGGGTAACGGGAGGGGACGGGTCAACTCCGTGAGAGCGCGGCCCGTTGAAAGCCCCCCGGATCAGAAGACCTTCTCCACGTGGCCGTCCGCGAAGATGATGTACTTTCCTCCGTTGGTTCCGCCGAAGTGGAAGTTCTCGTAGTCGTACATCAGCCTTGCGCGTTCGCTGGGAATCAGGATTCCCGGACCAAATGGCAGCCGGATGCCTTCGATGGGCTGGTTGTTCAGCGAGTAGTTCCATTCGTAGCTGGAACCCTCAATCTTGAAATAATCGTACTTCTCCTTGGGGCACTTGAAGATGTTCATGGCCCCGCCGACGTGGTTCGACAGCACAAACGCGATGCTTGGCAGAACATTCGTCGGATCGATCGGCGTGCTGGGGCGCATCTCGGCGGCGGGTAGTTTACCCTCGTGCTCGTCGGCATAGAGAATCAACGCGATGCCAAGTTGCTTGAGGTTGTTCATGCACGCGGTGTCCTTGGCCTTGTCCTTGGCGCGGGCCAGCGCGGGCAGAAGCAGCGACGCGAGGATGGCGATGATGGCAATCACCACCAGCAACTCAATGAGCGTGAAGGCGCGGCGAATATTTTTGGTTGTCATCGGCGGGTGTTCGGCTGGGCGTCGCGAGCCTCACGAGCTTTCTGACGTTCGAGCCTGGCCTGGGCGCGTTCCACCCGCTGGTCGGGCGTGCTGTTGACCAGGAAACGATTCATCCGCTGCTCGAAATTGCGGCGCATGTCCGGCCGCGAATTGGCCAGTTCCTGAAATGCCTTCTGACGTTCCTCCGGCGGAAGGTTGCGCATCTGCTCAAACTTCTCGCGCTCCTCCTTCGCCTTCTGCTGTTCCTCGGGCGTCATGGTCGCAAGCTGCGCCTCGAACTGCCGCGCCCGCTCTGTTTCCCGCCGCTCCCGCCAGGATTCCGCCGCCGCAACCTCGTTCGTCGCGACTGGCGCGTTCGTTCCCTCGTCACGACGCTCCTCGCGGTCGCCACGGCCTCGGCCACGGTCGCCACGGTCGCCACCGCGCGCAAAATCCGGCGGTCCGCCAAAATCGCCGCCGCGGCCGCCGAAGAAATCCCCGCCCGGCTGCAGCGTGAAAAGTTGATCCCAGTCGCGGTTCACCTGCTTCGCCACTGCCGCGACTGCTTTCTCGAACGGTACCTGGTTCAACCGCAGGTTGATCTTCCCGTCTGTGCCGCCCTCGGGCACAACGCGTGCCTGCGACACTCGTGCCAGCGCAAGGATGGCGAAGCCAAGATCCCGCCCGTCCAACTGAAGATTCACCATGTCGTTCTGGCTGCGCACCGTGTCACCGAAGCCGCCGCGGCCCCATCCGCCGCCGCGCATCGAGAAGTTCGTCCAACCGCTCGCCTCGGGCGTAAGATCACCGCGCACCGTCTTCTTGAACGCCACCAGCGACGAACTCTTCGTGTAGAGCGGATACAACGCGGACCAGCGCGATGAAGTTTGCTCCGAGATGATGTTCAGCACCTCGCTCAATGGAACGCGCGTCACGTTCAGCGTGACCTCCCCCTTCACATCGTTGTGGACGATGATGCGTTCCCAAACCTGCCATTCGATCTTCGAGACGACCTTGCGCACGTCCATCTTCCGCACGTCGAGGGTGACGAGCTTGTGCTGGGCGCACCAGACGCGGTATCCGCCCCAACTGAGGGCGAGCAACGCGATAAACGCGCCGAGCACGAAATATTGTCGTTTCATGGTTCAATGACGACGGGCCAAAACCCTATCGCGTTACAGTTTTATTTTGTCCGGGCGTAACCGTTGGCCCTAAACCACGCCACCGCATCGCGCAACGCCTCTTCCGGCGGCGTTTGTGGCAGGCCGAGTTCCCGCACCGCCTTGGCCGGGTTAAAGAACATCTTGTACTTCGCCATCCGCACGCCGGCCAGCGGTGCCTTGGGCGGTTTGCCGGTCAACCGCGCCAGCAACTCATCCACATGCGCCGCCGTGAGCGCCACCGAGTAAGGCACGCGAAATCCCGGAGCCGGCAACCCGGTCAGCCGCGCCAGCACGTCCAGCGCCTCCTTCATCGTCCAGTTCCCGCCGGCGTGCCCAAGGATGTAACGCTCCCCCACCCGGCCTTTCTCCGCCGCGAGGATGTGCCCGACAGCCACGTCGCGCACGTGAACCCAGTTCAAGCCGGTGTCCAAATAGGCCGGCATGGCGCGATTTAGGAAATCCACGATCACCTTGCCCGTGGGCGTCGGCTTCACGTCCCGCGGACCGACCGGCGCGCTGGGATTCACGATCACCACAGGCAGTCCTTTCGCCGCGAGTTCGCGCGCCACGACTTCCGCGCGCCACTTCGAGAGCTTGTAGTGATTGCTCATCTGGGCCTCGACCACGGGCGTCAACTCATCCGTCGGCGTCAACACCCCGTCCTTTTCGCGCGGCAAGCCGATGCACCCGACCGTGCTTGTGTAAACGATGCGTGAACACCCCGCCCCGGCAGCGGCGGTGAGAACGTTTCGCGTGCCCTCGACGTTCGCCGCGTACATCGGCGCGTAATCCGGCAGCCAGAGGTGATAGCTCGCGGCAACGTGGAAACACCAATCGCAGCCCCGCAACCCGGCTTCCAACGACGCCCTGTCGCCGACGTCACCGGGCACCTGCTCGAATTCCGCGCCCTGCAGTCCGCGCGTGTCCGCCCCCGGACGCAACAGCGCGCGAACCCGGTGCCCGCGAGCATTCAACTCGTGGACCAGGTTCGCGCCGATGAATCCTGAAGCGCCGGTGACAAAACAATTCATGCCGATGTGCCGCCGGGATGTACCGAACCCACCAGTCGCCGACAACCTTTTCCGCCCGCGCCCGCGGACAAAACCGAGAACGCCACGCCATTTATCGCCGATCGTTACGCTTGATCTCCCCCCCGCGAGGAGTGTCGTGCAATAGCGCAGAACACCGAGTTCCCCCCACGGACGGTGGAAGCCGGTCTAACCCGAACTCCCAAATGGGAATAGCCACAGAGAACACAAAGAATGCAGAGAGAGGGAAGTAGGACTGCAATGACCCGGTAAGAAACTCTCCCCAAGAATCTCCGCCAAACCAGTGTTCTTCTTTGTGCTCTTTGTGTTCTCTGCGGCCAGCTTCGGAATTCGGGTCTAATCGCAAGGAACTGCGCATTCTCCAGGAGGTGCGAGCCGGGCCAGGCAAAAGCAACGTGTTGGTTTGAAACGAAGAACCGCGCCGCCCGTCATTCCAGACACATCGCTGCGAAGGGATTTCGGACCGGGCTCGCGAACCCACTCCCGCGGAATTCTTTCCGCCCGCCTTCAAGGTCCAAAAGCACGATAGAAAGCCTGCGTCGCCGGTGGTGCAGGGTCGAGAAACTCGATGATCCCGTGGGCCGGTGCGTTCGTGGCATGAAGGGTGGTCCAAGCAGTCAGATTCGTGGAACGCTGGACGGAATAAGCCGCCCCGGCCGTGCCAAGAAAGCGGACCCGGCGGCTGCCCCCAGCCGGCACAAACACAATCTGGTTCACCGACGGCAACGGCGCGGCCACCACCAGAATCTCCACCCGGCCCGTGGCCATCGCGCCGCGCGCGTCGGCCAGCGAATAGGTGAAGGCATCCGGGCCGCTGAAGTTCGGGACCGGCGTGTAGATGAACAGGTTGCTGGCCACCAGCACGCTCCCGCCGTTCGTGCTGCTCGCGGCCAGGGCGAGAAGGCTGATGGCGTCGCCGTCGGGATCGGTGTCGTTGGTGATCAGCGTGGCCACGGCGCGTGAGCCGGGCTGATTCATCAGCACGGCAAGTCCGTCCACGCCGGCCATGGGCGGGCGGTTCACGGCGAGCGCGGCCACGGAACTGGTCGAACTCCCCACGAAATTGGAAACGACAAGATCGTAGGAGCCGGCCTGGCTGATCTGCACGTTGGTGCGCGTGAACGTACTGTTCGTCGCGCCAGAAATGACCGCGCCGTTGAAGCGCCATTGCAAGGTCACAGGCGGCGTGCCGAGCAGGGTGGCATTGAAGGTCACGTTGCCTCCCTGCTGCGCGAGTTGCGCCGCCGGCGCAATCACGGCGGCCGGCGCGAACAACGTGCGCGTGCCACCGAGGTCGAGATTGAAGCTCACGTCCGAGCTGCCCAGCGCGACCTGGTGGACCTCGACCGCCATCACGTTCGTGCCCTCGACCAGCGGCGCGGGCGCGTAGGGGAACGGATAGAAGTTCGTTTCCTCGAACGTGGTGCCCGCGGTGACGTTGGCCAAGGTCTGATAGTTCACCGCGCCCGCGGGCATCGAGGTGCGGAAAATCTCCACGCCGTTCAGCCAGCCGATCGCGCCGTCGTCGCGCACAACGCGCGCGAGCACGGCGCTGAATTGCGCGGCGTTGGTGACCTGGAACCTGTGGCGGAAATAAAAGGTGATGTTCGTCGCGCCGCTCACCGAGTTGGTGCGGCGGATGACGGTGGTCTCGTCGTTGTCGCCGAAGCCGAGCTGGGAGCGACCGCTGCCCCAGGCGGCATCGTTGAACGTCACGTTCGTCCACGCGTTACCCTGGTCGCTGCCGTCGTCAAGGAACCGCCACGTCGCGCCGGTGATGACCAGGCTGGCGTTGGTGCTGATGGCCGCGGAAGCCGCCACGGTCACCAAGGCGGAAGTCGCGCGGCGGCCAGTGTTGTCCGTGGCCACGGCAGACAATACCTGGACACCCGCCGGGACCGCCGGCCATGTGAACGTGTACGGCTGCGCGGCGGTCTCGTAGAGCTTGCCAGCGCCCGCGAAGAACTCGACAAGCGTGACAGTGCCGTCCGTGTCCGACGCGGTGACGTTGATGATGAGGTTCGAGCCGGCGGGAACCTGCGCGAGATTCGCCGGACTGTTGATGGTGACCACGGGCGGTTGCGAAATGATCTGAATGGTGTTGGTCGCTGAGACCGCCGAGCCAAGCGCGTTGTCGCGGGCCCGCGCGACCAGCGCGTGCGGACCGGGCGGCGCGTTGCTCCAGACAATCGAGAACGGACTGCTCGTGTCCTCGCCGACCAGCACGCCGTCGGCAAAAAACTCGACGCGCGCAATCGTGCCGTCGGTGTCCGTGGCGGTCGCGGCGAGCGTGATCTGCACCGGAGCCTGGAAGAGCGCGCCATCGGGCGGATTGGTCAGCACCACGACGGGCGGCGCGTTGAAGCCGTTGGTCACGCCCGGCGTGGGCGCGGAGGCGAACCAGTTCGTCACCTCGTTGCCGTATCCCGTGAGGTTCCCGCGCTGAAGGGACGCGCCGCCGCCGTCGGCGGTGGCAGGCCACGGCGCGGCGTCCCGATAAGCCACCTTTTCAACGAGGATGTACGGCACGTTCGTTCCCACCGGAACATCCGGCCGTCGCAGTTCGATTGTGTCTGAGGAGTTGTCGAGCTTGCCGTTCCACGGTCCTACGATGGGCACGGTCGCATCCAGTCCGTAGGCCGCGCGGAAGGCGGCGAGCGTGGCGGCGTCATTGGTGGCGAAGCCGACGATGAGCAACCGCCCGCCGGCGGGCAGCGTGACGTTGGTCGGAAAATCCAGGCTCACCGCATCGCGAATCCGCCAGGTGTTGGCGGGATTCGCCGGGTCGAATAACGGCACGGGCGCGGCGGTGATGTTGTGCAGTTCGATGAACTCGTCGCGGCTGTTGTCGTTCGTGCCGGCGTCGGGCGGATGATACATCACCTCGGACAAAATCACCGGGCCGGTGCGCGGCGGGGCGTTGGTCGCGGCGGGCGAGTTCGTACTCTGCGCGACGAAATCCAGCACACCCTCGCTGTTCACATGGCGTCCGAAGCTGACCCCGTTCTGCGCCGCGCCGAAGTTCCAGCCGTGGAAATAGCCGGTCAGGTTCGTTGTCGCGTCTCCGCTGAATAGCCAGACTTCGTCGCCACTCGAACTGAGGGAGAAACTCGGCGGCACACCGGGCATGGGATTGAAGTTCGTTTCCGAGAACACCATGAACCCGCCGGGCGCGATGACGGACGGGGACGGGATGCGGAACTTTTTCGGCGTGCCGAAATCATCGCTGAGGAACCAGCCGCCCACGTCCACGTTGGTCGCGGCGGGGTTGAACAGCTCGATGTAATCCACCTGCGGCAAATCCGTTTGCGTCAGCGCCTCATTGACCAGGACGGGCGCGATGGCCCGAGGCAATGAATCAACCGCGCCGGGCGAGCCGCCCACGACCCCGCTCGGGCGCCACGAGGCATTGTCGCCCCAGGTGGACCAATGCGCCGTGTCGTTCACAATCACGAGCGAGAAGCCGTGGCCGTCCGTGATCGGGTACCAGGTGTTGTCGTAGCTGAACTGAAGGACCTTCTCGCCCAGCGCATCCTCGAGCCGCAGTTCCTCGCCGTTGCTGTCCAACGCGCCGGTGAACTGCCCGGCCACCGGCAGGCCACCTCCGTAACGGGCCGTGAAGGCGTTCGAGTTCGCGACCACGAGGACGCGCGCGCCGGGCGCGAGCGCGGTCACGGCGCTGCCGGTAAAGTTGAAGAGCACGCCATTGGTCAGGCGCACGCCCGCGAGGTCCAGCGCCACGTTTGTTGAGATGTTCCGCAGTTCGAGATACTCGAAGTCCTGCGCGCTGTTGGTGTTCCCTGCCAGCGGCACCGGGTTGTACAT
>CAYQWK010000151.1:0-13223 GCA_964420805.1 uncultured Bifidobacteriaceae bacterium
CTGCCGGACGTGAAGCGCATCATCCAGCGCTGCCCCGCCAAACGGCACACCTCCCTGTTTTCCGCGACCATCCCGCCGGAGATCGACGGCCTGATCAAATGGGCGATGCAATCACCCGAGACGGTGGAGATTGGCGCGCGCCGATCACCGGCGGAGACGGTGAAGCACGTCGTTTATCCCGTGGCGGACTCGCAAAAGACCGACCTGCTGCTGGCGCTGCTCGACCAGGTGCATTATGACTCGGTGATTGTCTTCTGCCGCACCAAGGACCGCGCCGACCGCATCGGCATGATGCTCAAGCGAAGCAACCATTCCGTGGCCGTGCTGCATTCCAACCGGACACAGAGCGAGCGCGAACATGCCTTGCGCGGCTTTCGCGAAGGCCGCTTCGAGGTGCTGGTAGCCACGGACATCGCCGCGCGCGGACTCGACATTGCGGATGTGAGCCATGTAATCAATTACGACGTGCCGCAGCATCCCGAGGATTACGTGCATCGCATCGGCCGGACCGGCCGGGCGCAGGCCAGCGGCGACGCCTTCACGCTCATGGTGGCCGAAGACGTGCGGCACATGGCGGCCATCGAACATTTCATCGCCCAAAAGATTTCCCGCGTGAAGCTGGAGAACTTTGACTACCGCTACACCTCACTGTTCGACGAGGCGAAGGACAACCGTTCGCTGCGCGACCGGCGGGTGGTCGGCGTCCGTCTAGGCAAGGGCTACTATTTCGGCCCGGCCAAGCGCCGCCGCTGATTCCACCGGACCCTCGTGCAGAAGACCCGCTGGGCCGAATACACCGAGCTGGCCGCCCTGTTCTTCATCCAGGCCGCGGCCATGGGCATGTGGTTCGTTCCGCTGGGAACAGTCCTCGACGCAAACGGCCTGCACGCCATCAAGCCCTACGCCTTCGCCTGCTCGGGAATTTCCGCCTTCATTTCGCCGTTGGTTTTCGGGGCCATGGCAGACCGCCATTTCTCGCCGGTGAAAGTACTGCGCGGGCTGGGCATTGCCACCTCGGCGACGATGGTCCTGGCCACCACCGCGATCAAACTACACTGGAGTCCGTTGGTCGTCCTGGGGCTGATCCAGTTGCATTCGTTGTGCGGCTCACCGACCTGGAGCATCTCATCAACGATCGTCTTCTCGCGGCTCCAGGACTCGAAGCGCGAGTTCGGACCCATCCGAGCCGTGGCCACGTTTGGCTGGATGGTCGGCTGCTGGATCATTAGCGCAATGGCCGCGGACACCACGGCGCTGGCGGGCTATTCCGGCGCGGTTACGTGGCTAATCGTCGTCGCATTCACGTTCTTTCTGCCGGACGTGGCGCCGCCGAAGTCCGCGGAGAACCTCACCCTGCGCCAGCGGCTCGGATTAGACGCACTTTCGCTGTTGAAGCTGCCGGATCACCGCGTCGTGTTCGTCACTGCGGCGCTGTTAAGCATTCCGCTGGCGGCGTTTTATCCATTCACGCCCACGCACCTAACCGGTCTTGGACTGACACGCACAAGCGCGTGGATGACGCTTGGACAGATCACGGAGGTGATCTCGATGGTAGCGCTGGCCGGATTACTGGCGACATGGCGATTGAAGTGGATATTCGCCGGCGGCCTGGTGTTTGGCGTGACACGGTTCGCGTTGTGCGCGCTGGATACGAAGTGGGCGGTGCTGGCCGGCGTCACGTTGCACGGCTGCTCGTTCACCCTCGTGTTCATCACCGCGCAGATTTACCTCGATGAGCGCGTGGCGCCGGCATGGCGGGCCAGGGCGCAGGCGTTGATGCAATTAATGACCGGCGGGGTGGGAAACCTGATCGGCTATCTCGGCACCGGCTGGTGGTTCAACGCCTGCACGAATGCCGGCGGAACGAAATGGCCGCTTTTCTGGGGCGTGCTGGCGGCGGTAGTGGCGGCCGAACTCGCCTATTTCCTCATCGCGTATCACGGCCGCGATCCGGGCAATGCCGGTGAAACCGGCCGGTGAGAATCTCGAACTCGACGCCCGCCTTTCACCAAACGCCGGCGGCGCGCAGTTGCCGGGTCGCCACGCCCGCCCAGTCGCGATTCGCGGCGGGGCTGGCCGGGCTGGGATGGAGAATCTGCGCCAGCTTCGCAGAACCTTCCGCCGCGACCGTTCCGACGCGCGCAAAGGCAAAGCCGCCTACGCCAACAATCCAGGCAGGCTGAAGAATCTCGAACACGCGAAGCAGATGCCGGTCACAGGCCGCGAACAACGCCTCGGACTCGTGTGCCGGGAATTTGTCCGGCGTGAGATTGCGCCCGCCCTCGTCAAGAAACGCCAGCGGGCAGTAGTTCACCACAAAATGTTCGCGAAAGAATTTACCCGGCGCGCCAAATCGTTGCGCGAACAAACCCCACAGGCGCCGACCGCTGACCTCGGAGCGCGGGCAATCCAGCCCAAGCACACGGCGCTTCGGGTGTTCGGAACGCGGCTTTGCCACCAGCGCGCGCAGCCCCATCCAGTCGCGGACCGCCGCCACCTCGCCGAAGGGCACGCCGGTTTGCGCCATGCCAAACGGGCCGGGATTCATACCCACGAACACGACCCGCTTTGCACCCGCTCCGAAGCGGCGCAGGTAAAGCTCGTGCAACGGCCAGGCGTATTGGAGCGGGTTATAGACATGCGAAACCGCCGGACCGAACTCCAGCCCATCGACCTCCGCCGACAGCTTTCGCGCCGCGCCAACAAGACTTGCCGCGCTCACTTGCGCCTCCACCACAGCAGCAATTCAAGCCCGGTGCGGTTGGCGTACGAACGCGGCACTAACCCTTGCACGAGATCGAAATGCGGCGCAAACCGCTCCATTAATTCCTCCTGCGACACGCCGAAGGGTGGCTCGGTCGCGCCCTCGCGCAGCATGTAATGCACGGCCATAAGCTGGCCATCCGGCTTTAACCAACGCAACGCGGCACGCACGTAATCGTCGCGACGAGACGGCGGGATGGCGCAAAACAGCGTGTGCTCAAACAGCCAGTCGAACTGATCATCCGGCTCGGCGCCCAAAAAATCGGCCAGCCGGAACTCTGCATCTAAACCCGCCGCCGTCGTTCGCCCGGTCGCGCCACGCACCGCGGATGGCGCGATATCCATGCCCACAGCGCGAAACCCCGCTCGCGCCCACATACGCACATCATGCCCGAAGCCGCAGCCGGGCACGAGCACACGCCCGCGCGGCAGGTCGGGATGCGCAGCCAGAAAGTCCACCAGGCCCGGCGATGCCTCACCCTTCTCCCAGCGCGTTTCGCCTGCCTGATAAAGTTGCTCCCAGTTGGTCTCGTTCACGGTGTGAGCGTAGAAGCCCGCGAGCAATTCCGCGAAAGGAAATCCGAGGCCAAAGTCTGCGCACCATTCAACCGGACGGAGAACATGCTGGTTCCTCGCCACTCCTCAGCGGCTGGGATTGGTGCCGGGAATTCAAACAGTGGAGAACCTGATGGGAGCGATTAGAAGCGATGGCGAGTCGGGACGCGTGGTAGGACTGGTAGCACCGCGTCCAGCGGCGCAATGAACTTGCGGAGGGCTTCTTCTTCTCGCACGCCCCCAGCCAGATCGCCCGCTGAACGCGGGTGAGTTGTCGTAGCGCGACAACTTCCACCACACCTCATTTCCAATCGCACCCAAACCAGATTGCCCGGTTGCTTTTCCAACTGGGTCGGCGTTTCAATCCGCGGACATGAAAACCGCCACGTTTATCACAATAATCGCGGGCACCGCAGCGTTGTTGCTCCAAGGCTGCGTCTGCGCGCCCCCGGCCACGAAGGTCAGCGCGGCCCGGTTCACCGGCGGCCCGATGTTCGACGGCAAGACGCTGACGGGCTGGAAGGCGACTGACTTCTCGAATCGCGGCAAGGTCGAAGTCGAGAACGGGGCCATTCAACTGCGCAACGGCTACATGACCGGCGTGACCTGGACCAATGACCTGCCGCGCATGAACTACGAAATCTCGCTCGACGCCATGCGCGTCGAGGGCAGCGACTTCTTTTGCGGGCTGACCTTCCCGGTGGACACCAATTACCTGAGCTTCATCGTCGGCGGCTGGGGCGGCGGCACCGTGGGCATGTCGAGCATTGACAGCGAAGACGCCTCGTCGAACGAGACCACCAAGTTCATGAATTTCACCACCGGCCGCTGGTATCACATCCGCGTCCGCGTGACGCCCAAGAAGGTGCAGGCATGGCTCGACGACGAGAAAGTCGTGGACTTCGAATGGGAGGAACGCCGGCTCTCGATCCGGCTGGAAGTTGAGTCCTGCACCCCGCTCGGCGTGGCCACTTGGAACACTGCCGGCGCGCTCAAGGACATCAAGCTGACCACGATGACGCCGTGAAACGGAGCAGGCGCGAAACCCCCGAGGTCCTCTACGCCTCCGCGATCAAATCGTAATCCGTGTGCCCCACCACCCGGACGGTCGCGAACCGGCCGACCGGCAGCTTCCCCCGCACATAGACGCGACCGTCGATGTCCGGCGCGTCCGCTTCGCCGCGCGCGACAAGATAACGACCCTTGAGCCGCGCCAGCGCAGCGTCGTCCGCGCGGATCAAGCCGTGTTCCCAAGAGCTGATGTTCGCCTTTTGCAACTCCCTGGCACTGGCTTCGCCCTCGACGAGCACGCGCAATTCCCGGCCCACAGATGACTCCGCAACCGCGCGGGCGACCTTGTGTTGCTCGGCCATGGCCAACTCGCGGCGGCGTTGCTTCACGCGATCCGTGACTTGCTTCTCCATGGCCGCGGCGCGGGTGCCGTCCTCCTTCGAGTAGGTGAAAACACCGAGTCGTTCGAACTTCGTCTCCCGGATGAAATCGAGCAGCGCGTTGAAGCAAGCCTCCGTCTCGCCAGGAAAGCCAACGATGAACGTTGTCCGCAGCGCGATGCCCGGCACGCCAGCACGGATGCGACGGATCAAATCCACGATGTACTCCTGCGAGGTCTCACGGCGCATCCGTTCGAGCATGTTGCCGTGGATGTGCTGCAACGGCATGTCCACGTAGCGCGCCACCTTCCGGCACGAGGCGATGGCGGCGATCAATTCATCCGTCCAGTGCGCCGGATGTGTGTAGAGCAGACGGATCCAGAACTCACCCTCGATGGCATCCAACTCGCGCAACAACGTGCAAAGCGTCGTGGCGTCGCGGGGCAGCGCCTTCGCGGCGGCGGAAAATCTCTCCGGCGACGAGATGGCGCGGCTGTGGCCGGCCCGCAGGTCGAGTCCGTAGTAAGTCGAGTCCTGCGAGATCAAATTAATCTCCTTAACGCCGTCGGCCACGAGTTGCCGGACCTCGGCAACGATGTCCGCCTGCTGACGCGAGCGGTGCGAACCGCGCATCCTAGGTATGATGCAAAAGCTGCACGGATGATTGCAGCCCTCGGCGATCTTCACGTAGGCGAAATGATTTGGTGTGAGCCGGAAACGCGGCGTGTGGAAGTCCGGAATGAAATTCGGCCGCAAGGTGACGTCCACGAAGGGACCGGATGCCGCAGGCTCGTTCTGCAAGACCACCTTCGTCTTCCCAAACTTCTCGGTACCACGCAAGGCGTGCCCGTGTTCGTCGTCATGGTGATGCGGCGCCGACTTGTCCATCGCCGCGACACGAGCCTTCGCCGTTCCGCGTTCCACATTTCGAGTCGCGGGTTTCCCGGCCGTCCTGACCTTCTCCGCGCGCAAGGTCATGGCCTGCCGCACCACATCGCCGACCCTGGCAACTTGGTCAATGCCCATGAAAGCATCCACCTCCGGGAGCAGCCTGGGCAGTTCCTCGCGGAACCGTTGCGGAAGACAACCCGAAACAATCAGAGCCTGACCGCGATTCCCCGCCTCGCGCACGTCGCCGGATTCGAGAATGGCATCCACGCTCTCTTCCTGCGCCGAGTCGATGAACGAGCAGGTATTGACGATCAGGGCATCCGCCGCGGCGGCGTCGTTGGTGATCTCGACACCGCTCTTCATCAGCGAGCCGAGCATGATCTCGGCATCGACGAGATTCTTGGCGCAGCCAAGCGAGATGATGCCGACACGAATGGGGCGTTGTTCCGTAGCCTTGCTCATTTTCAAGAGCGGGGAGCCTACGAGAAAAACCGCCGCGCGCAAACGGCGAATGTGGCGACGAACGCCGGAGCCTCAGGGATTTCCAGACCGCCGGCCGGTGTTGGTCGGCAACGGCAACGTCTCTCCGCCAGCAGGCGGCTGGTAGAGTCCGGGGCCAAGTCTGCGCAACGGATCGGCCGTCCTGTGCTTCTGCCAGGCGCGGTAGCTGGTGTAGGCCAGGCCTGCGGCAAGAATCACGACGAGCGTGCCGCCGGTCACAACCCAGTTGACCTGGGAAAGCAGCAACATGACCGAGTCCACCGAACCTTTCGATTTGGGTGGCGCGAAAACCGGTTCGCTCCCCTGCCCTGAGCCGCTCAACTCCGCGTCCAGTTGCTCCACCAGTTGCGCGGAATCGAGTTTGAGCAGCCGGGCGTAGGTGCGGAGAGAGCCGCGCAAATAAACCGGCGCGGTGAAAACCGAGTAGTCGCCAGCCTCCAGCGCGCGCACATGGTCGGACTTGAGCTTCGTAGCCTCGGCAACCTGCTGGATGTCGAGCTGCAATGATTCGCGCGCTTCGCGGAGCTGTTCGGCCACAGTGGGCATGGACGGGATGAGTATCGGAGCAGGGCGCGAATTGGCAATCACTGAAAACCACGCGCGCCGAACTTCACACCGAGCGCCCAGGCGCGAAAACCTCCAGAGGGAACCGGCCGGAAACCGTGATTCACGGTGCCGGACGCTTCAGCCGGTAGGTCTTCAACGCAGCGGGCACCGCATTCGTGAGCACGAACTGATTGGCGATCCGCGCGGGTACATCTGTGACCGCGGTCCAGCCACCGACGTTTCCCACGCCAGCGCTGACCTCCAGCGTGTAGGGCGTCCACGCAGGCCAAGCCAGCCGAACACCGCCGGTCACTCGCTTGATCTGGAGGGCCGGCAACGTGTCGTTCCAGAAAAGGCCGACCTTGCCTCCCAGGTCGATGGCCAGGTCCGGCATGGAATCGTTATTGAAGTCCCCCGCCGTGATTTGTTGTCCGCCGACAAAATAATCCGCCGCCGAGGAGAACGATCCGTCGCCGTGGCCGAGCAACACGCTGGTCGAGGCGAAATTCCCCGAGGCGATGTCCGGCAAATTGTCGCCGTTGAAATCACCCACAGCCACGGACAGCGGCTCAATAGCCACGGAATGCGTGATGGGCGGCGCGAACTGAACGACGCCGTTGGTTGTGGTGTTGAGCATCACGCTGACGAGGCGCCAATCGCCGTGCGCCGCCACGAGGTCGGGACGGCCGTCGAAATTCACGTCAGCAGAACGGATGAACCAGGGAATCTCCCAAGTCTCGACGTCCACCTTCGCATTGAACGTGCCGTCACCGCGACCAGTGGCGAGACTGATCTTGGTCCCACCTTCGTGGCCCACCGCGATGTCAGCCAGGCCGTCCCCATTGAAATCATCGACAATGACCGAAACCGGCCCGCCGTTGACCGGCACGGTCGGCGGCAACGGCGTGTGGAACCGCCCGGTGCCGTCCCCGAGCGCGATGGTGACGGTGGCGTCGTAATAATTTGGCGTGGCAATATCGAGGTGGGTGCCGGAGTTGAAGAAGCCGGTCGCCACGTCGGTGTGGGCGCCGGGAAGATTGACCGTGCCGAGAAAGGAACTGCTCCAGCGGTTCGTGAATACACCCGGCGCGGTCGTGCGCCCGCGCAGCATGGTCAGAGTCCCGCTGAAGTTCGCAACCACCAGGTCCAGCCAACCATCGTTGTTAAAATCACCGGCCTTCACCGCGTGCGGTTGCGCTCCGCACGGATAAAGTGTTCCGGGCTGGAATATCCCGTTGGTCCACTGCACCAGCACGGTCACGACGTTCGACCCCTGGCTGGCAGTCACGATATCGAGCCGGCCGTCCTTGTTGAAATCGCCGGAGGACATGCCGCGAATGTCTCCGCCGGTGGCGTAGGTGTCGCTTCCGCCAATGAACGTGCCGTCGCCGCGTCCCTGCATGAGCGACAGATTGTTCTCGTAGCCGCCCGCCACCACGAGATCGAGATTGGAGCCGCCGAGAAGATTCGCCGCCAGAATGGACTGCAAACCCGCGCCGATGCTGTAGCTTACCGGCGCCAGGAATCCGCCGCCGCCTGTACCAATCAGCACCTTCACCCCATCACCCACGGCGGCAACATCCGGGTGGCCGTCACCGTTGAAGTCGCCCACCGCGAGTTGGGACGGGCCTGTTCCGACGCCGAAATGCGCGGCGGGATGAAAGGTGCCATCTCCAATCCCAAGCAACAGGCTGACATTCAGGCTGGCGCGATTTGCCACCACAACGTCCGGATGGTTGTCGTGGTTGAAATCCGCCGTGGCAACGAAGCCCGGGTAAGTGCCAACCGTAAACGTCATTGCGGACGCAAACGGACCTTCAGCGGTGTTCAGCAGAATACTCACGGTTGTTCCCGCAGGCCCAGGCCCGGCATTGACCACCACCACATCTGGACGCCCGTCGCCATTGAAATCCGCTGTGGCGATCCACGCCGGCGCCGTTCCCACGATGAAACGCGCCGGCAATCCAAACGTGCCGTCCCCGTTGCCGAAGGCCACGTTGACCAGATTCGTCTCGAACCAACCGCCGGATATCGCGGTGGCGAGATCTGCGCGTCCGTCCCCGTTGAAATCCCCGATGACCACTCCGCGCGGGCCGCGGTCCACGGATACATTCGTGCGCAGGGCGAACGAGCCGTCGCCGTCTCCGAGCAGGACGGACAACGTGCCGGGCTGGTTCCATCCGTTCGCATTTGCCGTGATCAAATCGAGCCGTCCATCGCCGTTCACGTCGCCTACTGCAAGGGCATCCGGATGGGCACCTGGCGGCAGCACAATGGAACCGAACGGCATGCAGCCGGCCACTGCGCCAAGCAAAATGCTCACCGTGCTGTCGTCGAAGTTCGCGGTCGCGATGTCAGCAAGGCCGTCACCATTGAAATCCGCAGACACGATCTGCGCTGGATTGTCCCCCACCGGACACGATGGCGGAGTGCGGAATACCAGCGCCGCCGCCCCTCGCACGTCGGAAGGCGGCAAGACCGCGGCAATGACAAGGAACAGCAGGGTGAAACCACAGCGTGAGCGCTGCGCGAACAGGGCAGGCGACGAGATCATATCACCTCAAAGTTGCAGCCGGATCGTTCGTTGGTCACACAATGCCGCCAACGGACTTCGTCTGTCTCTTAACGATGCCGCAAGGTGGTCGTGATGCGATCACCTATTTTTGGCAAATGCTCGCTCCGGGGAATTTCCCAACGACATATCCGGGCGAATCCGGGTCGGCCGGAACCAAAGGCCCAGCGACACCGCCACCATTGGGCGACGATGTCTCACTCCACGGCGGGGCGCGAGTGCTTCATGACGAAGGCCGCTGTCTCCGCGATGGCCGGCAGCGGAAAATGATGACCGTGGCTCGCATCGGTCCCCTTCTCCACAACCACCAACTCAATGTCATGACCGATGGCGCGCAGACGGCGCTGCAACTCGAAGGTGTTTCTCTCCGGCGGGACCACGACATCGTTCAGGCTGATGACATGCCGCAGCGGGATGCGCGCCTGCGCGATGGTGTCGGCGAGATCCACGGGGTTGCCGCGAAACGCGTCCGCCTCGGCTTCGTCCTTGAAACCGTAGAACTGAATCGCCTCCTTCTGTTCGCGTTTAGACTCCTTCCAGCTGAATGGCCAACTCTTCAGATCCAACACTGGCGTGTCCGCGTAGATGCAGGCCACCCGATCTGGCCGGCGGGCGGCGTAACGGTAAGCATGCAACCCGCCCCGGCTCACCGCCTCCAGTGCCGGCTTCGCGCCGAGAGCGAACTCGTTGGTCGCGAGAAAATAGAAGCGGTCGTAAATGTCCAAGGCGTCGTCGCAGCCGAGCATGTTCACGCAGTCGATGTGGGCGATGTGCCAGCCGTTGCCAAGCAGGGCCAGGTCTACCTCGGCGTGGAAATCCGGAAACGACGTGCGCCACACCCACGGGTTGCCGGGCGCGGGGCTCTTGGGCACGGTGATGAAGCAGTTCTTGTCCGCGACGGTGAAATCGAGCCGCACAAAACCACGCCAGGTCGAGGCGCGTTGCTGGATTGGCGCCTCGCCGGCTAGCGTGTTGGTACTGCGTTTACCGCGCGGGGGCGGTGTCCACGCGGCGGGTTTGGGATTTGCCACCTTCAGCGGTGCCTTGTCGTTGGCGGAGCGCATCTCCTTTTCAAGCCGGGCAAGCATCGCATCGACCCGCGCCGTGTGCACCGGGTCGGCGGCCAGATTGTTTGTTTCATGCGGGTCCGCTTGCAGATCGAACAACTGTGTCACATCGACTTGCGGATAGCGGATCAGCTTCCAGCGGTCGTCGCGAATGGCGCGTTGCAGGCTGCGGTACGCGGTGTGGAGCGTGTCGCGCAAATGGTTCGTCTCACCGCGCAGGACCGGGCCAAGATTCAGGCCCTCGCTTCCATCCGGACCAGTCACACCGCAAAGCGCACCTAGAGTGGGATAGACATCGAGCAAATAGCAGAACGCGTCGCTGCGTTTGCCCGCAGGCAGGCCCGGTCCCGCGATCACCAAAGGAACCCTCATACCGTCCTCGTAAAGGTTTTGCTTGCCCATCAACCCGTGGCTGCCGATGGCCAGGCCCTGGTCGCTGGCGAAAACAACGAACGTGTTTCGATCCGCGCCCGTTTCCTTGAGCGCATCCAGGATGCGGGCGATCTGGGAATCCATGTGAGTGATGCTCGCGTAATAGTCAGCCAGGTGCTGGCGGATCTTCTCCGGCGTGCGCGGCCAAGCCTCGAGCTTCTCATCACGCACCGCCATCTCGCCATTGTCGAACGGATGGAGTGGCCGAAAATTCGCCGGCACAGGCGGCTTGTTCGTGTTGTAGCGGGCATGAAATTCCGGCGGGGCCACCCGCGGGTCGTGCGGCGCTTCGAGCGCGACGTAGAGCAGAAACGGCTTATCCGTGCGCGGCCTTTTGAGGAACTCAACCGCGCTGTCAGCGATCATGTTGATGGCGTGGAGGTTGTTTGGATGCGCGCGTCTTACCAACTTCCCGTCGGCGATGTCCTGGAACTTGAGCGTGTACGGATGCCCCATTCCACCGAGATAAAGCGTGCGGCCGTTCTGGAACGAGCGGAGCAGCGACTCGGGGCCGTTGTGCCACTTGCCACAAACGAAGGTGTCGTAACCTGCCTCGCCGAATTTCTGCGGCCACGTCTGCTGCCCGCGCATCTGCTCATGCGCGCGAAACACGGGCCGCCCTGTCATGAGCATGGCGCGCGACGGCACGCACACCGCGCCCTGGTTTCCGCCCATGCAATACGCCCTCGTGAACGCGGTGCCCGCGCCCACCAACCGGTCCAGCGCCGGTGTTTCGATGTGCGGATTCCCAAGCGCGTGGATGGTGTCCGCGCGCTGGTCGTCGGAGAAGAGGAGGACGACGTTCGGCTTCGCGGCTCGCGCGACAAAGGCCAGGAGCAAAAGGACAAGAAGCGGCAAAAACTTTTTCATGGCTGAAGCACCGCCATTTTTACCCGTGCGCCGGCCGGGGAAGGAATCAAGAAATGCAGAGAACACGATGTTCTCGATACTCTTCGCTCAATCGCTTGTCGCCATGCTTGGGGTTGGGGATGAGCTTCAGCGCCTTGGGATGAACAACGAAGTCGACGCACTCCAGCGGATTCTGGCCGAAGGGATTGGGCACACCGTCATCAACCTCAATTATCTGGAAAACGCCGTCGCGCCCCATCATCTCCAGTTTCACCGGCGTCTTACGGCCTCAGCTTCGCCCTCACCAAGTCCGGCAGAAATTTCATCGGCACCGAACCTTCGTTCAGCACGGCCTCGTGGTAACGGGCGAGGTTGAAGCGGTCGGCCAGTTCGCGCTGCATCTGCTCGCGCAACCGGACGTGGCCCATTCGCCCAACGAAGTAAGTGCTGAGTTGTGTCGAAGTCTGCTTGGCGCGGATGAGCTTCAGCCGGGCCTCCTCTTCGGACTGGAAGGCACCTTCAACCATCAGGCGAATCGCATCATCATCCGACATGTTCGCGCAGTGCAGCTTGTGGTCGAGGATGGCGTTGCAAACCGCGCGCAAATAGAACTTCAACTGGTTGAGCCGGAGCTGGAGGTCGCCTTTGCCATAGCCCTGGTCGAGCATCATCTGCTCGGTATAAACGGCCCAGCCTTCGATGTACGGCCCGGAACCCAGCACACGGCGGATGAGCGACGGCACGCGGGCGGAGTATTCGAGCTGCACGTAATGCCCCGGATACGCCTCGTGAATGGTAAGCACCTGCAACATGTGCCGGTTGTATTCCTCCAACATGCTCGCGGCGCGACTGGGGGACCAGTCCTTCGCTGGCGGGGAGATCGCGTACATGCTCGGAGCGTCCGGATCAAGCGGCGGCGCTCCGTTCATGTAGGCCAGCGAATTGCCACGCTGGAACTCGGGCATCTCGATGATCTGGCAGCGGTCCGGTTCCGGAAGGCGCAGTATGTTCTTCTCGCGGATGAACGCCTTGATTCGATCCACGGTGGCGCGCGCATCGGCCACAATCTCCTCCGGCTTGCCGTGCTCTTTTGAGACGGCGGCAATGACGTTCGCAACCGTTTTGCGCCGCCCGTCCGCGTCCGCCGGAGGCAACGGAGTCGCCGGGAAATAGCGGTGCCATAATTGCCGTGCGACGACGTACAACTCGCCGTGAACCCGGATGAACTCCTCCTCCGCATCGCGCAAGACCTGCCGTGCGCTGCGCCCGGCGGCAAGAGTGTAACCGAGCTTCTTCTCAAACCGGCTGCCGCCCAACCGCCATTCGCCATCCGCGTGCGGAAGCAGATCTTTTTCAAGCCACCGCTGGTACTCCTTCAAATCCGCGACCACGCGCGCCGCCTCTGAGAAATCCAATCTTACCGAGTGGTAATCGGCCATGGGCGCGTTGAAGATCCACACGATCACGTGCGTAAAAAGTTTGGAGATGTCCGCGATGGTTTTTTCATTCGGAGAAATCAGCACGATGCGGTCAATCGGTTCGAGCCCCTGCGTCAGGCGTTCGAGTTTTCCGAGATCGCTCGCAAAATCGTTCGTGCGATACACGACTTCCACATCGTAGCCCGCGCGCGTGACGCGAGAATACACCTGCTCGCGC
>CAYQWK010000152.1:0-7951 GCA_964420805.1 uncultured Bifidobacteriaceae bacterium
GCATACCTTCAGGGCGCAGACCTTCGGGGCGCATACCTTCAGGGCGCAGACCTTCGGGGCGCATACCTTCAGGGCGCAGACCTTCAGGGCGCAAACCTTCAGGGCGCAGACCTTCGGGGCGCAGACCTTAAGGGCGCAAAAAATATCCCACTCGAAGATATCGGCGCGTTCCAGATTGTGCCGGAAGTTGGGATGTTTACTGCGTTCAAGAAGGTAATCGCAAACGATATCTTCTACATCGCGGAACTACTAGTGCCTTCGGATGCGAAACGCACTAGCTCACTCATCGGGCGCAAGTGCCGCGTGTCTGCCGCCCGCGTCATAGATGTTAAAGCGCTAGACGGTGAATCGGTGGATGTTAAGGAATTTCGCAGCACACACGATCCGAGTTTTGTTTATCGCGTCGGCGATCTAGTAGAACCCCGCGAGCCATTCAATGACGACGTGACTATCGAATGCGCGCCAGGTATTCATTGCTTTATCACGCGCGCAGAGGCGGTGCAGTACTAATGCGCCCCATTAACCAGCCCACCGCGGGACGGCGGCCCTCTTCAGTCCAGGACTCCTTGCAGCCAAAAGCCCAATACCGCCGTCCCGCTTTTTCCAGTCTTTTGTGCGTCAGCCCTTTTTACTACAGAGGGGGGTTGATTGCTACACAGACGGGGCGCGTGCCAGTTGTGCGCGCTTCGATAATTTTCGCCGCCGTCATCGATTGCAATTCTATCCGGCGGCAACCGGGGGCTGCTTGTGCGGCCCTCGGGGATTTTCCCTCGCCAAGCGCAGCGGTAAACCTCCTGCCTTTCACCTGTAGTGACGGCTCGAACACGGACAGCGCGCGGCAATTCTACACGTACTCAACGGAGGATCGTTAGATGTATCTCTTGCAACTGATAACCGATGCGTGGCCGCTGATCATCATGGCGGCGGTGAGTTTGTGGTACTTCTGCCGGGCCATGATACCGGGCAAGGATGAAATCGTGCTCGGCTACGGCGACGACGATGCGAAGGCGGCGCGCATGGCGGAACGTGCCAGCGAATATCAGCGCGCACACGGCGGCGAATGCGGGAATTGGAATGTATGAGACCGATCCATCCAGCCGCTGAGATTTTTCCCGCAATGTCGGACGACGAGTATCGCGATCTAGTTGAAGATATTCGCAAGAACGGTTTGCGCGAAGCGGTGTGGATTGACGCCGACGGCGCGATTGTAGACGGACGCCACCGCGTAAGGGCGTGCGATGAATTAGGTGTTCAGTACGCGACGCGCGTTTGCGCAGACGTTGATATTGTCGCGTTTGTGGTGTCGCTGAATCTGCATCGGCGCAGTTTAACACCAAGCCAGCGAGCCATGTGTGCCGCGCGTTCGCGTGAGATATTTGACGCGGAAGCGAAGGAGCGGCAAGTTGAAGGCCAAGAGCGCGGACGCCAGTCTCAAAAGGGGTTGGTGGTAAAAGTACCACCAACCAATTCCCTAAAGTCCCGCGATGCAGCAGGCAAAGCATTCGGTGTTGGAGGTAGCTCAGTCGAGCGAGCAACGCGCGTTCTACAACAAGGCACGCCGGAACTTGTTGAGGCAGTCGATAAGGGTCAAATCTCCGTTCACACCGCTGTCCAATTAGTTGAGCTTCCCGCAGAGCAACAACGCGAGGAAATAATCAAGCGGCCATACAACGCGAAGCGGGCAACACGCGAGCCTGTTCGTGATGATGACGAGGTGGAAATAAAAGTGCAAGGCGTTGGCGTGGTTCATGCGCACGAGGCTATCAACTGCCTGCAAAGAATTCCAAAAAACGACAAGCTCCGTGCGCGCGGGTTTCAGATAGTTTCAGACTGGATGCGTAAAAACAAATAGAGGGCAAAAAGATGGCGTCGAATCAGATTCGTTGCACAAAAGATTACCGAATTTTTCACCGGCATAGCGATGAAAACAGGCCGCTCAATTTGAAATGGCACAAGAGGCTTGTGGAGTCGATGAAGGAATACGGATTTATACGGGCATACCCGATCATCTGCTTCCGCGACAAAGATAAGCGCCTCATCATAAAAGACGGGCAGCATCGGGCAGTGATCGCGGAAATGCTTGGCCTTCGTAGATCATGCTGTCGTCGGCGGGGACAAGGGGCTACATGCCCCGTCTGCGCAAGCAGCTTACCCGCCGCGACGGTAACAGTTTAATCGGAAGGAGATCGCCGCAGCCTCAACATGGAGGGTTTGCTTATGGGCCGGTACTAAAAGGCCTACGCGATGCGGTGAAATCCCCAGCGCGGGGCTGGTCTGACAAAGCCAGCCCCGCCTTAAAAGGAAGTGGTCATAAATATGGATGATCAGCGCAATCATATGAACGAATGTTATTCGTGTATACATCGTCGCGGTGTGCCCGGAAGTTGCCATAGTGGGTGTAGTAAACCTGACCCAACAATGGCCGGCGATCCTCATGGGGTAAAAAATGGTTGGTTTTTTTATCCAATAAATTTCGATCCCGTTTGGAAAACTAAGGATTGCAAAAACTTTCAGGTTCGTGCGGTAAGTGCCTGATCCTTTAATCATACCGCGCCTCCAAAAATTGAATATGCCGCCGTCTGATTACTACCCGTTTCACCAGCCGGTAACGATTCCAGAGGTGACGTGTGATGCGTGCGGGTCGTTTGAAAAGGTTCATCGCTTCACTGTGGTGATAGGCGTAACCGAGTCCTACGCGCTTTGTGATGTGTGCTACAAGCAGGTTTTTCGGCATCGGTGCGCGATGTGCAGGCAGTACGCGGAAACGGTACGGATTCGGGTAGAAGACGCTTACGGATGCGGGTACTACGAGCGGTTCTGCGCGAGGTGTGCGGCGGACGAAAACGCGATGATCGAGCGCGGTAAGTGCGAGTTGGCAAATGTGCGCTGCAACAACGAGCGCGTCACGGATTTAATGAGCATAGAAGAGGCAATACAGCGGGAACGCGAAAAACGGAGGCAATCATGCCAATAAAGGGATTCACAGATAGGGCGCGGCTTAGTCGCGGTGGGCATCTACGCCTTGGGACGAAAAAAGAAAACGCGCAGGGCAAAATCTACCCCACAAAATCGGACTTCTTTATAGCGGACTTCGATGATCCAAAGCACTCAGAATTGTTCCATAAACTCTACGGCGAGCAGCCGCGCGAAGTAGAGATTTGTTTTCACAGCAACGATCCAGAGGTGATTTTCCCGCAGTGGTATGTGTGCTACGGGTCAAGTAGCGGGTTGAAATGCAAGGGTGACGGGGAAGTCGCGATGCGCCTTAACTCACCGGGCAACCTTGAGGAAGTTGAATGTCTTACCCCTGAGCACTGCGAATTCGCAAAGCAGAACGGCTCGGGCGGCAAGAGCGGATGCAAGCAGCAAGGAATGTTGCAGTTCTTTATCAAGGGACTGCCCACCATGAAGGTCTTCCAGATCAATACCACAAGCTGGAATTCCATGATGAACGTCAATAGCGCGATCAAAATGCTGCAATGGCTCCGGCGCGGGCAAAGCATAGCGGGCGTGTGGGTAAGACTAAAACTCGTGCCGCGCGAAACTACGAGCAAAGACAAGGGCGGCAAAGTCACGATCTATGTGCTCGAAATTGACCTGCCCCCGAACGTCACTATCGACTGCGGCGCGAAGTTGCTGAGTTTTGTTGACGGGGCTAACACAGGCGCGCCGGTCGCAGACATCGGTTCAGTGTCTGTTGATGAAGTTAAAGACGATCTATTGCACGCCGACGAATATGAGCCGGAACCCGAGCACGTTGTACCAACGGAAGTCATTCCACCGCCACGCACCGAAGAGCAGGAGCGGGCCGATCTGATTACGCAGACAGCGATCCTTCTCAATAAGGCACCGTCGAACGAAATTCGCAGCGAAACAATTGCGAAAGTCTGCAAGGCGTGCGGCATGAAATCGAAGCAATGGTCAACGTGGGACACCGAATCGATTCAATTTCTGCACGACGCGCTCAGTAAACAACTAGAACTGGCGGTGTAACCACGCACCCCGACGACACGCCGCCCATGCAGATCAATGAAGTGGAACAGAAGCCGCTGGAATATTGGGGGTTTTGAGAGATGCTTTGTCCGCGCGATCTAAAGCCATGTATAGACGATTGCTGCAATGGTGGGTGTGTGCTCACTGGCGAGTAAACAATAGAAGTTTGCAGCGCGTGTAATTGTCCAATGGTGGACGGCATTAGTGGTGCAGGTTTTTGTTCGTGCGATTGGGATGACGAAGATTTTTTTGAAGAGGACTTATGATGAACTCCGGCAGCATCCACAACCCGCGCACCAAAGAAGGCCAGCTATTCGCCTTCATGCGCGCGAATATGGGCGTCGAGTTCACCACGATCCAGATCGCAAATCAGATCGTGACGGCGTGTGCGCACACCTACATAGACGGCATGCGCGATCAAGCGGAACTTATCGGCTATCAGGTGATTCGCACGCAGCGCGGGAAATTGCACTACTACAAGATGATTGTGGCGGAACGTAAGCCGGTCCCGAGCGCCGGGCAGATGGAGATGGCGGAGGTGGCTGCGTGAATTATCAAGAGTTTTTACAGACGAAACGGCAGCGGGTAATGGATGACGGTATTGTCATACCTAATCCAGCGGACTACCTATACGACTGGCAGCAACACGTTACATCGTGGGCGCTGCGCAAGGGCCGCGCGGCTGTGTTCGCAGATTGCGGGCTCGGCAAGACGCCGATGCAATTGACATGGGCGAAGCATATCACGGAGCACTCGCGCAAGCCGACACTAATTCTCGCGCCGCTTGCTGTGTCGCAGCAGACAAAGCGCGAGGGCGAAAAGTTTGGGATTGAAGTGCATCTGTGCCGTGATCAATCAGACGTGCGCGACGGAGTGAATATTGCTAACTACGAAATGCTTCACCATTTCGATGCGTCCGTGTTTGGTTCGCTCGTGCTCGATGAATCCAGCATCCTGAAAAACTTTGACGGCACATATCGCAAGTTAATCACGCGGTTTGCTTCACATCAACACTATCGACTTGCTTGCACGGCGACTCCCGCGCCGAATGACTTGATCGAAATCATCAATCATTCAGATTTCCTAGGCGTAATGAACGGAAAGGAAGTCATCGCGCTATTTTTCCGGCAAGACGGAAACACGACGCACAACTGGCGGTTAAAGGGGCACGCGCGGCGGGACTTTTGGGCGTGGCTCGCGAATTGGGCTATGGCGATTCGATGCCCGTCTGACATTGGATACATGGACGGTGATTTTATCCTTCCAGATTTGAGCGTCATCCAGCACACCGTAGACGGAAAGCCGCTCGACGGCATGCTGATCCCGATGGAAGCGCAAACACTGGACGAACGGCGCAAGGCGCGCAAGGACACGATTGAAGACCGCGTAAGGATCGCCGCAGACCTCGTGAATAACAGCACGCAACCGTGGGTAGTTTGGTGCAATCTCAATTCAGAATCGGAGGCGCTGGCGAAAGCGATACCGGACGCCGTTGAGGTAAAGGGGTCTGACACTAATCACCATAAAGAAGATGGGATGATGGGATTTTCGGAAGGTCGGTATCGCGTTATTATTTCAAAACCGTCCATATGCGGATTCGGCATGAACTGGCAGCACTGCGCGCGCATGGCGTTCGTCGGGTTATCTGATTCGTGGGAACAGTACTACCAAGCGATACGCCGTTGCTGGCGGTTCGGGCAGCGCAACGCGGTCGAGGCGCATGTGATTGTGGCGGAAACCGAAGGCGCCGTCGTCGCAAACATCGAACGAAAAGAGCGGCAAGCAACCGAAATGATGGCTGAGTTAGTTGCGCACATGCGCGAATTTTACAGGGTGGAACGCAAAGACGACGCGCTATACATCGGCAATAAACCGATGATTGCTCCGTCATGGATGGGAGGAAATTCCAATGGCCGTATGTGCGGATAGTCGAATTACTGAGCACTACGCTTGGTATCAAGGTGATTGTGTTGAGTTAATTGATGGCGTGCCAGATAACAGCGTCGGGCTGTCTGTCTTTTCTCCGCCGTTTCCTGGTATGTATGCGTATACGGATTCGCCGAGGGATATGGGCAATGTGAAGTCTATGGAGGAAATGATCCGAAACTTCCGGTTTCTCGTGGATTCACACAAGCTATTGCGCGTAATAATGCCCGGTCGCTCGTGCTGTATCCATCTCACGCAAGTACCGGCATTCAAGGGTGCGGATGGTTACATTGGACTAAAAGACTACCGCGGTGAGGTGATTCGTTTGATGGAATCTTGTGGTTGGATTTACTACGGCGAGGTAACTATCGATAAGGACCCGCAAGTTAAGGCACAGCGCACAAAGGATGCCAGCCTTCAATTCAAGAGCCTCGCGAATGACTCTTCACGTATGCGGATGGCGCTCGCGGATTACATCCTGCAATTTAAGAAGCCTGGCGACAACACCATTCCTATCCGCGCCGGTATCTCAAAAAAATATGACAACATGCGCGGATGGATAAGTAATGAAGAATGGATCGAATGGGCTGCGCCCGTGTGGTATCGCCAAACGGCGCACTACCCCGGCGGCATTCGTGAAACAGACGTTCTAAACGTGCGCGTTGCTCGTGAGGATGATGATGAAAAGCATCTATGCCCGTTGCAAATCGGTGTCATTGAGCGTTGCGTAAAGTTATGGTCCGCGCCGGGCGAAGTTGTGTTATCACCATTCGGCGGCATTGCATCTGAGGGGTATGTATCAGTCAAACTCGGGCGCAAGTTTATCGGATTTGAGCTGAAGGACTCGTACTGGCGCGTTGGGACGCAGAACCTTGAGATGGCCGTCCGTGAAGCGAATAACGCGGATGCTGATTTGTTTTCGGAGATCGCGCTGTGATCTGGCGAGATGGCGTTAAGAATGGGGAGCGGGTATGACGCTGCTGGATAAGTTGACCGAGATAGAGCACTACTGCGAGAACGCAAAAGAAACGCAGGCTATGAGCGAACGGGCGCGGTGGATACGCGACATGATACTGGAAGTCGTGAAGGAAGTGCGCGAGATGGTGGCGGAGGTGGAATGAAGTATTTGGCCGTCAAAAACTGGCACGAGCACCAGCACTACGGCAACCGAAATCCGCCATGGATCAAACTCCATAAGAGGCTGATTGATGACGATGAATTTCAGGCACTACCAGTCGATAGCAGGGCGCTAGCACCGATGTTGTGGCTTATTGCAAGCGAGACAGAAGAGGGTATTTTGAAGCATGACACACAAAGTATCGCGTTTCGACTCCGTACCACAAAAGCGCGGATCGAAAAGGCGTTAAAACCCTTAATTGACGGGGGTTTTTTATTTGACGCTAGCGCGATGCTAGCGCAACGCAAGCGCGATGCTATGCCAGAGCAAGAGAAGAGCAAGAGCAAGAGGCAGAGCAAGAGTAGAGCTAGAGCAAGAGTAGAGGCAGATACCGCGCGCGTACCGCTACCCGTTCCGAACCCGCCGGACATCCTAGACCCGGCTTATCACGCTGCGTTCACAAAGGAGGCTATTCGGTTGCGCGAAAAAATGCCGTTCGCGTCTGAGAAGAAAATCTCGGCTATGGCGATGGACGATCTGAAAAAGCGAGGCATGGCCGCTGCATCCAAGCGGCAAAAGGCAACCCCAGAGCAAGTTGGCGCGAATGTTCACGACATCACAGACCGACTTGAAAAAGCGATGCAGGAAAGGGGCACCGCATGAAACCAGTAATCCGCAACCAAGAGGCGTTGGATCGCCACTGCGAGGAAATGGCCGACAACCTCGCTGCGCTGTCGAAGTCGATCCGCGACAAGAACGCGGCGAAACGCAAAGCGCAGGCGGAAACAGAATCGCCGGATGAACCCGAATCGGAGCACGCAGAATGAGCCGCGACAAAACAGAGCGCATTACTGCCGACGAATACCGCGCGTTGATGCAAGCGCCAGAGTCGAAAAACAAGCACGGCGCAGTAGG
>CAYQWK010000152.1:7961-13195 GCA_964420805.1 uncultured Bifidobacteriaceae bacterium
CAGTAGGAATGCGCATCGACGGCATTTGGTTTGACAGCACACTTGAAGCGAACAGGTACAAGATTCTAAAGGCACTCGAATTCAGCGGCCATATTAAAAATCTGCGCGTGCATCCGAAATACGAACTTACTCCGGCCGGCGAATTCGGCGGCATCAAGCAGCGCGCAACGCACTACGTTGGCGATTTTGAATACGAGCACAACGGCCAAATCGTTACGGAAGACGTTAAGGGACAGGTGACTGACGACGCGATCCGCAAGATGAAACAATTTGCGACAGTGTACGACAGGCAGGTGTACATCGTGACGGATTATCGGGACCATATTGGAGGCAAATGCAAATGAGTGAGCGATTTCAGAAGTTCGTTTTGAAATGGCTTGCAAACGGCGATACCGGGGTGTCATCTGAAACGATGGCGTTTCGCATGCTCGGTATCAAGCGCCGCCGGATTGATGAATATCATCCGAGCGATCCAGATGACTTAAATCGTTGCATAAAATTTCTACACGAAGTACCAGGTGCGCGTCGAAAGTTAAACATGATTCGTAAGGTTTCTCCGGTATGGAATGCAATAATCGATCACTGGAGCGATCTTGAGCAAATGTTTATTGATGAAGTTGGCTACGACTGGTCGAAAAGCAAACGCGCACCAAAGACCTACGACAGAATGAAAAAGATTATTGATTTAATCTAAAACAGAAAATAAAGGGATGCAGCATGATCGAACTACGCGCGATACTCGACAAGTACACCGTGCAGGACGGCAAAGAACTCGCGGTGATTATCAAGTGCGACCACAACGGCGAGAATCTCTTGAAGCTCGCCGGTATAGGCGCAGGACAGCCGATCGAGATTAAGTCCGTGCAAGAAGAGTTGCCGCTCGACGCGTAACGAATTCCGCCGCGACTGCGTGAGCGGAAAACTCGAAGGAGGGAAGAGGTGAGCGCAATAACACCGCCGACTAGTGGTTGCGGCCCAGGTATCAGCCGCCCGGCCGACACCCCGCAGGAAGGCGTGCGCAGCGTGCGGGACCGAGACGCCGAGGAATCGTTTAGCGCGTTGTTTGTGTGCGCGCACCAAACCGTCAAGCTACTCAACGGGCACGATTCGGACTTCCTGGCGCTCAACCGCGGATTCCAGAAGTGCGCCGATATTGCGATGCAACTACACGCGGCGGGCGCCGCGCAAGGAGGCGGGAATGGGTAGCTTTGAGTGGGATTTCAATGGGCATCATATGCGATTCATAGACGAAGATGGTCGCGTTAAGCGCGAGCGAGTGTATGTCCACCCGAAAAGTGGCAAACACAGTTGGATAACAGAGTACCCGATAGACCATAGAGATGCGCCTGGCGTCCGCGCCCTGCTCGCCAACCGCGCCGAAGTCATGGCCCTGTACCGCGAGGCGATGGATAACGCGAGGCGATGGGCTGAAGTGCTCGACGGAAACATGGGTAGTAACGCGCGCATATCCAAGCTCGACAGTCTCGACGCGCGATTCAAGAAGATGGATGTAGGTCAATGAAAGCGCTATCGCCAACCATGTGCCGACTGATTGAGTACGCAAAACAGCACGACGACGAAATAATTAGATATGCTGGCGGTTTTTGGGCACACGAGGATTGGCGCGGCACAGGATCAAGTTTTGGCACGAGTACAGTGGAGGCGTTGGTCGCGCGCGGCGTAATGGAATACATCGAGTTCAAGGACGGTAAGAATAGAAGGTTTCCGATAGCTGCAAAATTGACTGCCCCGAAAGGAACCAAATGATTAACGAAGCGAAAGAGAGAGAACTATACGACGCCGCACGCACGCCTAAATGTCACGAAGCATGGCTTGCATGGCTCGCCCGCGCACGAGTCGCCGCCGAGGACGCGGAGAAGTGGCTCATCGCACTCACGAAGGCCGCTGCTGATTTAGACGAAGCGCGCGAGGACGTAGAAGGCTGGGCTGCATACGCTGGCGAGTACTTCCGCGAGAAGCACGATCTCGCTGGCGACCTTGCGCGCATCAAGCAATGCGCCGAGGATGCGCGGAAAGCGTTGCCCCCGCCAGCCGCAGCGCAAGAAGGAGGCGAGGTGTGAACACGCCAGTATTCACGCAAGACATGGTAGTCGCCGCCGAAGTATTGGAACTCTTAAAGCCGCTTTCAAAGGAGCAAATCAAGCGTGTGCTCGATTGGATAAACAGCGTGCTCAATGAGCAGTGGAAAGAACTTCCAGAGTTTCAATTAACTTACAAAGGGGTAACGGAGCCATGACCACTAACGACGACAATCGCGAGCAGGCGGTTCCATGCAAAATCTGCACAACACCGACGTTGATGCAGGGAACAAAACTGTGCGATCGCTGCTACGAAATAGAAAGTCGAGCGCGTTTGTATCCAGACGATGTAGAGCAAGTACTTAACTATCTTGGCTGGCGTGTAAAGACACCAGCCGCCCTCCTGCGCGAAGCCGAAGCCGACACCGCGCCGGACGTGAGCGATGCGGATGGTTGGTACAAAAAGTTTACGTCTTGGTTTGGCGTGAACGAGTACAACAAAATCTGCCATTTGCTTGCCTTGAAAGAGCGTCCAGATTGTATCACTGAAGTTGCCGAGTATGTTTTCGAGAATGCCTTCAGTGAGTACATCGCCGCACTCCGCGCCGCACGCAAGCGCGAGGGCGAGGCGGTGGCGGAAAACGAGAGGCTGCGGAAAGCATTACGCATCTTTCGTGGTTGTGCATATCCGGTCAGCACAGAGATTAACCCACGCGGACATGACTGGCGAGGCGAAGAATCCCTCGATTACGCGCTTAGCGAGTGTGAAGCCGCCCTCAACGAAGGAGCGAAAAATGGTTAAGGCTTGGCATATAAACGTGCCTGTTCGCAATGGTGAGATATTGCCGCCGGGTTGGCGTGGATGCACGATGGAAACTAATGACTCTGTGGTGCCCGCCGTGCTCATACGCGCCGCCGACTACGACGCCCTCGTGCAGGCGCTCGCAGACGCGAAGGCGGACGTTAAAAACCCCGCATCACTTCGACTACTCGTTTCAGAGCTTGAGTCTAGGTGTAGAAAGGCAGATGAAGCCATTCAGCAATGCCGCACGTATCTACGCGGATGCATGAACCACGCTTTTGACGAAACACCTATCGTTGAAGTAGCGAAGGACGTTAGTGAAGAGTTTCACCGCAACCGTTATCAGATTCAATGTATAGCGAAAGAGCGCGATACTATAGCCAAAGAGCGAGACGTGGCCAATCTGCTCCTAAAGCGGCTCATGTGTGTGGTTGTGCCAGATAAGGTAGTGCCAAATGACATGAAAGAGTTTGTACGGGATTCAGCCGCAACCGTTCTGAAAGATTTGTATGAATACCTAAAAACTGATGTGGATTTAAGAAAGGCCGAACATGATGCCAAATGACGTATACAACGTGTTTATGGACGACGATACCGAATGGCCTATGTCGCGGTGGTGTAGACCAAAGTATATTAGTTGGTAAGCGGTTCAAAAAGGATACCGATATGCTGAGAATGCGAGCGTACTATTATGGATTTTCGACAACCACTATTGAAGCGATAGACCTTGTGTTGTGCGCTGTTGCTGCGGCTGGGAAGCTATTTCACCATACAGACCAGTGGACAAGTGAAATTGATTACCAAGTCGAAAATGTACGCGGAAAGTCGCCGGTGGATTGGATTCAGAATGCCGCCGACGATGCCGCTGCAATGTACAAAAAATTGATTGCCGAGCGCGACACCCTCCGCGCCGAGAACGCAACACTGCGGGCGGAGTTGGCGGAACGAAACTTTATCGACGCTGCCATTGAGCGTAACAAGATGCAACCCCTCGAGCGGCGAGGAAAGGATGGAAGAATGAGTGAGATTAAAAATAACGAGCAGCTTTTAGTTCACTTAATTGTTCAGCATTGCGACACGCATCGCCTTGTGTGCTCAAGTGCTTTAACCGAACTGCAAATTACCGAGGCCCGCAAAAACAACTTGTTTTGGGTTGATGAGCAGTCAGCAATTGGGTTTGCCCTTGTACCGTGGGAGTTTTGGACGCATAAAGATTTAGAACGAGCGTCGTTAAAATGGGCCGAGGCCAAGCCATGACGCCGGAAAAACTGCGCGAGGCTGCGGAGTTATTAGCGCAAAACTCTGTGCGTGCTTTTCCAAAGGAATTAGAATCTGCAATAAAACTCGCCGCCGACGCCTGCACTACGCTCGCTGATATGCTGACCGACGCAAGCGTAGACTTCGAGGGATTTGACGAATGCGAAGGTGCGGCAATATCGAAAAAGACAATCGACAACCCTACGCCACAAAACATCTACGACTACGGCAAGGCCGTGTGGCAGGCTGCACTCGCGTTGTGCGAGAGAAACCGTGCCGCGCAGATGGAAAGCGCGACGCATGGGTTTGATGAGTGGGTTTTGTCTTGGGGGAGGTCGCATGCTATCCAAGAAAGCGAGGGCGACGTTATCGAGTGGGTAAAGGCCGCATGGCACGCCGCGCAAGCCGCGATGCAGGCGAAGCTCGACGCGGCGAACGAGCGCGTGAAGGAGTTGGAATGGTTGGTTTCTAGTTTAGAGCGAGGGGATAACAAACAAGACAACATAGCCCTCGCCACCGCCGAGCGCAACGTCGAACTGCTGCGCGGGGAAGTGCGGCGGTGTTGGGAGTTGATGCAGACCATTGCCCTGGCTGGATTAAGCGCGCCAATCGGTAGCACGGAAGATGAGGCCAATATGTACCAAGCAAATCAAGCGCGTAGGTTTGTTTCAATGGCAGCGCATGCGTTAGCTGACCGCTCGCCAGAAGCACGCGCGCTGGTGGATACCGCGGGTCCTTCCGGGGCCACGGGGTAGAGGTTTGCTATGGGTAAATCTATACAAGCACGGTTGAGACAAAAAAGGCCCGCGCGCCAAACAATACAGGGAGTGGCATGGGAAATAAAGCACGCCCAGGATACCGCAGAGTTTTATGGCCCCGAGTGGAGGGAGCTGCGCGCACAACACATCAAGCTATTCCCTGCGTGTGTGGATTGCGGAAAGATTCACAAGTCTAATCATGTTGATCATATCAGGCCGCACAAAGGAAATAGATCGTTGCTACTCGATCCAAGCAACTTACAAACAAAATGCGCGACGCATCACAATCGCAAGACCGCAAAGAATGATGGCGGGTTTGGGAATCCGAGGAAGCAGGACAAGTGATAAAACTTATGCGACCGGGTAAGGGGGTCGGAG
>CAYQWK010000153.1:0-13101 GCA_964420805.1 uncultured Bifidobacteriaceae bacterium
GAGTGGCGTCGTCGGAGAAGATCGCGGGATACCAGGCCAACGACGAGGAGGTGATCGTTACCTTCGCCGAACCCGTGCCGACCGGACGTGAGGCGAGCGTGACGGTGCGTTATCGTGCCGAGCCGAAGAAGGGCCTCTATTTCCGCACGCCGGAGCTGGGGTTCAGGCCGGAGGATGAGCATATCTGGACGCAGGGCGAGCCGGAGGAGGCGCGGCATTGGTATCCGAGCTACGACTATCCAAATGAGAAGTTCACCTGCGAAGTGACCTGCCATGTGCCGGAAGGAATGGTGGCGTTGTCAAACGGTCGGAAGGTTTCAGAGCAAAAGGATCCGCGAGGGTTGGTGGCGGTGCGTTGGTTGCAGGACAAGCCGATGGCGAACTACCTCGTGGCCTTGGTCGCGGGGCGGCTCAAGTTCATTGAGGACCGGCATCGCAACATTCCGATGCGATTCTGGACGCCGGCCAGCGAGATTGCGTTCGCGTCGAATTCGTTTTTTCACACCAAGCCGGCGATGGAGTTCTTTGAGAAGGAGATCGGCGTGCCGTATCCGTGGGACAAGTACGACCAGGTCTGCATCCAGGATTATCATTGGGGCGGGATGGAGAACACTACGTTGACGACGCTGACGATCCACACGCTGTTTCCCAACGGCTACGAGAATCTCCGCAACAGCCAGGGCCTGATCGCGCACGAACTGGCGCACCAGTGGTTCGGCGACCTGCTCACCTGCAAGGACTGGAGCCATCTCTGGCTCAACGAGGGTTTCGCCACGTTCTACGACATGCTCTACACGGAGCACCGCGATGGTCGCGATGAATACCTTTACCGCATCTGGGAGGGGCTGAAGCCGCTGACGGCCGGTCCGGGCACGAACAAATCCATCGTCTGGCGCAAATACAACACGGCGGAGGAGCAGTTCGATATGTTCGCTTACGGCAAGGGTTCCTTCGTGCTGCACATGTTGCGCGAGCAGTTGGGGCCGGAGCTTTTCCGTCGTTGCGTGAACACCTTGGTCGAGCGGCACAAGTTCGGTTCGGTGGTTACGGAAGATTTTCGCGCGGTGGTCGAAGATGTTGCAGGCCGGAGTTACGACCAGTTCTTCGAGCAATGGGTCTATCACACCGGGTTTCCGCAATTGGACATCGATTGGTCCTGGGACGAGAAGGCAAAGCTGGCCAAATTGTCGGTCCGGCAGTCACAGCCGGTGACCGAGACGGCGCCCTTGTTCAACGTGCCGCTGCCAGTACGGTTCAAAACCAAATCCGGCGTGGTGGAGCGGACCTTCCCGGTGCGTGACCGCGTGCAGGAGTTCTCCGTGTCACTGCCGGAGCAACCGCTGGTGGTGCGCGTCGATCCCGCCGCCAGCGTCCTGGCGAAGATCAACTTCCGGCCCCCGGCCGCCATGTTGCGCGCCATGCTGGAGGATTCATCGGATGTCATTGGGCGATTCATCGCCTGCGAACAGCTTGCCGAGCGCCGCGATGCCGAGTCCGTCGCGCGGCTCAAGGAGGCTTTGAACAAGGACGGCTGCTGGGCTGTGCGCGCGGCGGCGTCGAAGGCGCTGCGGACGATGAACCATGACGAGGCGTTCGCCGCGCTGCGTGCCGGGATGAAGCAACCGGATGCGCGCGTGCGCCGGCAGGTGGTGACGGACGTGGTTTCCTTTTACCGGCCCGAGGCGTTTGACACCGCGTTGAATGTGGTGCGCACGGAGAAGAATCCGGACATCGTGGCAGCGGGACTGCGCGCACTCGACAGCGCCTCGACGACCAATGTGCGGGCCACGCTGATCGAATTCCTGCATTCCAAGTCCTGGCGGGATCATTTGGCTGAAACGGCGCTCGGGGTCATCCGCGCGAGGCGCGATCCGCTGTTCATCGAACTACTGCACGCCGCCATCACGCAGCGGGCGGGCGAGTTTCCGCGCAACGTGGCGGGCGCGGCGCTGGATACAATCGCGTCGCTGGCCCGCGACGAGGCGAACAAGGATTCGGTGCGGGAACTGATCACAGGCTTCCTCGACGACCGGCGGGAAGCCGTGCGGGTGGCGGCCATCAACGCCCTCGGCACGTTGCGCGATGAACGCGCTCTGCCGGTGCTCGAACGCTTCGCGCTGGCGCAGAAGGCTGTGCCCGAGCGCGCCGCGGCGGAGCGGGCCATCGAGTCCGTCCGCGCGGGAAGGCGGCCCGTGAATGAAATGGGTGACCTCCGGCAAGAGGTGCTCGACTTGCAGAAACAAACGCGGGACTTGCGTCGTGAACTCGACGCCCTCCGCGCGAAGACCACCTCCGGTGCGCCGCGCACGGCACGCTGAGCGTGCGCAATTTTCCGCGCATCGTTTCGCCAGGGGCGGTGTTGCTTGATAAGGCTTGCAGGCTTTCTAGTCGTTCAGGAAAGTCGCCGCCATCGTTGATGACCCGCATTTGAATTAACCGACATGAACCTCCGACGGAGACTCCTTGCCGCCTGCCTGCTGCTTTCCTGCTGCCCTGCCTTTGCGGCGGAAGAAGGCGATCCGGGCACTGAGAAATGGACCACGGACCGGATGCCCGCCGCGCTTTCGTCGCCGGCCCTCAGCCCGGACCAAACGGTCATTTACGTCGGCGGCGGTGACGGTCGGCTCTATGCCTTCGATGCCGAAAGTGGCGAACGGGTCGGCACGGAGAATCTCAGACTCGGGAGCGGCAAATGTTTCACCCCGGCAGTCGCGCCGGACGGGACGGTCTATGTTGCACTGACAGATGGCTCGATGGTCGCCGTGACGAATTCCGTGGCGGACGATGATTCTGTGACCTACGCGATCAAATGGCGCGTCCGCTCCGAACGGCCGATGGTGGGATCGCCGATGATCGACGCCGACGGCATGGTTTATATCGGCTCGCATGATCATCGGTTGCGCGCCATCCGACCGGGCGACGGCACGCGCGAATGGATTTTCAACGCCGGCGCGGACATCACGAGTTCGCCTTTCATGGACGCGGACGGGAACATCGCTTTTGCCGCCGGCCGCTCGCTGTTCGCTGTTTCGACTTCGGGTGACGGCGGCGCGGTGTTTTCCGGGCACGGCATTGTGGGCAACCCGGTCGGTGCCGATGACGGAACGGTTTATCTTGGCGGCGCGGACAAGCGTTTCTACGCCGTGCTGGCTGGCAGCGGAACCAACGCGAACAACTGGATCTGGCGGCGGAACGTGGGCGCGGTGCCGCATTCGTCGCCCGTCATCGGCGTCACGGGGAACATCTTCTTCGGCAGCGACAACCGGCGCGTGACCTGTGTGAACTCGAACGGCGCGCTCCAATGGATTTTCAACACCCGTGGCGCGGTCAGTGGGCCGCTGGCCATCGGCGCGGACGGGACGATCTACGCGGGATCCGACGACCGCCGGCTTTACGCCATCACTTCGGATGGACAGCAAAAATGGACGCCGGTGATCACGGGCGGCGCGGTGCGGTCGCAGCCGGTGATCGACGGAGTCGGGACGGTGTATTTCACCTCAGCGGATCGGCGGCTTTATGCGGTTTATGACAATCCCGCCACCGAGGATGGAGAAAGCCCGTGGCCTGGATTCCGACGCGACCAGTTGCACGGTGCGCGCTCGTTCATCGGGTCGCCGTTCATCCAGGTGCAGCCGGTCGATGTCACCATCACCAACTCGACGAACATACAGTTCTCGGTCGTGGCCGGCGCGGGCGCGGCGATGCAATTTCGCTGGTTCTTCAACGGCGAGGAGATCGATTCCGCTGTCAACCGCACCGCGACCAACGCGACGCTGCGCCTTTCCCGCGCGCAGGTTTCGGACGAGGGTGTCTACAGCGTCGAGGTCTTCAACGACTTCGGCACCGTGACCAGTGAAGGGGCGGAATTGAGCGTGCAGGTGCCTCCGCAAATCACCGCCAACCTCTCGAACATCTTCATTAACGCAGGCAACACCCTGCGCCTGAACATTGGTGCGCTCGGTGAACTTCCGCTGACCTATGTCTGGCGTTTCAACGGCGCGCCAATCGCCGGTGAGGGCGCCGCGACCCTGGTCATCTCGAACATCCAGGACGTCGCCGCTGGCGCCTACGATGTGACGGTCTCGAACTTGCGCGGCTCGACGCAGAGCCGGACCTGTATCGTCACCGTGGTAACAAACATCCTGGCGCTGCCGGCTGGCGACAGCATCACGGCGGGGGCTCGGTTCTCGGCGGCGGTACTTACCAACGCGTTGTTCACCTGGGGTGCCGACGAGTCCGGCCAGCTCGCGGACAGCGGGGCGGTAAGCCGGAATTCCGCCACGCGGGTGACGACGAATTTCAACTGGCTGTTGGTCTCTGGTGGTGGGCGGGGCAACAGATCCGGCACCAACATCGGCGGTGGGCATGCGCTGGCGCTGCGCACCGACGGCAGCCTTTGGGCTTGGGGAACAAACGGCTCCGGCCAACTCGGTGACGGCACGACGACGCTGCAGCGCGCTCCGGTGCGCGTGGGCAGCGACACGAATTGGGTGCATGTCGAGGCTGGCGCGGCCCACAGCGTCGCGTTGCGGCGCGACGGCACGATCTGGACCTGGGGCGCAAACGACTACGGCCAACTTGGCCACGGCACCACCCTCGCTCGGACCAATCCGGCGCAAGTTGGCGCGGACAGCGCGTGGGCCGAGGTGCGGGCCGGAGGACATTTCACGCTGGCCCGCCGCGTGGACGGCACGATTTGGGGCTGGGGCCGTAACGAGTCCGCGCAGTTGGGCAATAACACCACGTCGAACGCGCTCGCGCCGGTCCAGATCGGCACGAACACGGACTGGACGGCCATCAGCGCCGGCGAGCGCCACGCGGTTGGTTTGCGCGGCGAAGGCACGTTGTGGAACTGGGGCCGTAATTTCGGGCTGATTTCATCGAGCCATCTGGATGACTCGACAAACGTGATCAAGGTCCCGGTTCGTGTGGGATCGGAGAGCAATTGGACGGTCATCGACGCGGGCACGGACCACAGCATCGCGTTGAACAACCTTGCGCAGATGTTCACCTGGGGCGCGAACGACCTCGGTCAGCTTGGCAACGGATTGGCCGGTTCCCCTGGGGCGACCAACAACGCGAACCTCGCCGTGCCCGGGCGCATGGCGACGAATCTCTCGTGGAACGCGATTTCGGCCGGGGCGAAACATTCGCTGGCCCGTGCGACGGATGGAACGCTTTGGTCGTGGGGTCTGAACGTGCAAGGGCAGGGCGGGGACCACGCCAGCTTCACCAACCACAAGGTTCCCGTACTGGTCATCTTCACGAATCTTGCGCCGGTGATTCTCCACCAGCCCACGAACCTGACCGTCACCGTGACCAGCAACGCGGCATTTTCCGTGGAGGCCGTTGGCGCTTCGCCCATGACCTTCCAATGGCGGTTCAACGTCACGAATTACCTGGCGGCGGAAACGAACACGACCTTGGTGTTCACCAATTCCCAGTCCACCAACGTCGGCAGCTACAGCGTCGTGATCTCGAACCTCTACGGCTCTATCACCAGTGCCCCCGCCACGCTCACGGTGCTGCCGTTCACGAACAACCCGCCGGGGATCAGCCAGCAGCCAACGAATCTCGCCGTGTCCGTGGGCGGAACCGCGAGCTTCTCGGTGACCGTGACCGGCGCGGCGCCGATTGTCCTGCGGTGGCGTTTCAACACCACGGACATTTTCGGGGCAACGAACAACACGCTCACCATCACGAACGCGCAGATTGCCGATGCCGGCTTTTATTCCGTCATCGCCACGAACAACTTTGGCTCGGTGACGAGCGTTCTGGCTGTGCTGGAGGTGACCAATAACGCGGGTCTTGGCGCTGTCGCGAAATCGGGAACGGGCCGCACGGATCTTCTGCCCGTGGCCCTCACAGTATCGCGGGATGGCGAGGCCACGGTGCTGCGTGTGCAATCGGGCGGGCGGCCATTTGTCATCGAATACATCGACTCGCTCTCGAACACGAACTGGCGGCCCCTGCGCATCGAGTCGGGCGTTCCGGGCGGCGCAGAAGTCCGTGACGCCGAGGCAACTCCGGCCCGCTTCTATCGTGCCCGCGTGCCGTAGGCAAAGGCGGTTGCGTTCAGATGGCCTGTAATATTCACCGGTGTCCCCGCCACCGCTGTGAAGCAATAGCAAATCACGTTTCCGCCCTGAATGGCTGCGCCTTGCCGGGCGCGGCTACGGGTTACCCACCGCGCCCTCATTCTGCGCGCACGGCAAGAAATGCAGTCCGGGACGGTTGGACCAAGATGGCCGGCGATGACGCCTTTCATCGGTAGATCACCACGAGGAAGACGCTGGCCTCGCCGTTGCCCCGGTTGATGATGGCGTGGGGCACATCGGCGCGGTAGCTGGCCGAATCGCCAGGGTTGAGAAGGTCGTTGTCCGGTCCTGATTCCACCGCGACCTGGCCCTTCTGCACGGTGAGGAATTCGCGGGTGCCCTCGAAATGCGCGGAACTGCGCAGCGCACCACCGGGCTGGAGTTGGACTTCGTACAGCTCGACGTCCTTTTCCAGATTCAGCGGCGAGAGTGTGCGGATGCGCACGTGCTTGTCCGAACGGTAGTGGAAGGCGCGGTCATCAGCGCGCACCACGGACACGGAGGAGCTTGCCGCCGGGACTTGCAGCAATTCGCCCAGCGGCATTCCAAAGGCGTTGGCGATGCGCATGGTCACGGCAAGTGTGGGATTGGCCTGGTCGCGCTCGATCTGGCTCAACATGGAGCGACTGACGCCGCTGGCCGCGGCCAGCGCCTCCAGCGACCAGTTGCGGGCGGCCCGAAGCTCTTTCACGCGGGTTCCGAAATGCCGGTTGATCGCGTCGGCGGGGTCGGCGCCGGCGGGTTTGGCCTTGTGGCTTGGGCGGTTGCTCATGTGTTTTGTATATTGGAAAATGTGTCTTGCATATTGGAATCAAGCCTCCACTATACAAGACATCGCTCCCGGATAATGGAATCAGGAGCTTATTGAGGCAAGACATTCAACTGACTTTAACATGAAGAAGATCATGAAGGCCCTTGTGAAGGCTGAGGCGAAACGCGGCCTGTGGCTGCGCGAGGTTCCGGTTCCGGCGATCGGGATCAATGACGTGCTCATCCGCGTCCAGAAGACCGGCATCTGCGGCACGGACCTGCACATCTACAAGTGGGACGCCTGGGCGCAGAAGACCATCCCGGTGCCGATGGTGGTGGGCCACGAGTTCGTGGGCGAAATCGTGGAGGTCGGGGCCAACGTGAATGACTTCCACCCGGGAGATGTCGTGAGCGCGGAGGGGCACGTGGTCTGCGGTCGCTGCCGCAACTGCCTGGCGGGGCGGCGTCATCTTTGCAAGGACACCAGCGGCATTGGGGTGAACCGGCCCGGTGCGTTCGCGGAATACATTTCCGTGCCGATGACCAACGTCTGGCATCACAAGCCGAGCATTGATCGCGAAGTCGCATCGATCTTTGACCCGTTTGGCAACGCGGTTCACACGGCGCTCTCATTTGATGTGCTCGGCGAGGATGTGTTGATCACAGGAGCAGGTCCCATTGGCATCATGGCCGCGGGCATCGTGAAGCACGCTGGCGCGCGTTTCGTGGTCGTGACGGATGTGAACGACTATCGCCTTGCGCTGGCGGAGAAGATGGGCGCAACCGTGGCGTTGAATGTGACGAAACGGAGCCTTGCCGAAGTGCAGAAGGAACTCGGCCTGAAGGAGGGATTCGACGTGGGCCTTGAAATGTCAGGCAATCCTCAGGCTTTCCGCGATATGATCGACAACATGTGCCATGGCGGGAAAATCGCCATGCTCGGCATCCCCTCCGAGCAGATCGCCATCGACTGGAACAAGGTCGTGTTCAACATGCTGACCATCAAGGGCATCTACGGGCGCGAGATGTATGAGACGTGGTACAAGATGACCGTGATGCTGGAGAGCGGCCTCGACATCCGGCCCGTGATCACTCACCGGTTCCACTTCGAGGAATTCGAGAAGGGTTTCGAGGCGATGTTGTCCGGACTGGCGGGCAAAGTGGTCTTGAACTGGGACTGAAGCAGGCCGCGTCAGTCACGCAAGCATCACCTCGAAAGCCGTAATCGCTTTTCTTTTGCCAGCCGTTATTCTGCCCGGACAACACCATGAACAAACGAGCATTGCTTTCGCTGGCCCTCCTTGTTGCCTGCGGCGGAATAGGGATTCTTCAACGCCGCGACCCGGCTCCGCCGGTGAGCGTGGAAGTTCATGCCTTGACGAATGCCGCCGCCCGGGCCGTCCCAAGAATTCTTCCTGACGGCGCTTTGGACTTCGCGACTTCCGCGGCCGTACCATCGTCGCCGCGCCTCACGGCGACAGAGCAGCGAGTGACCAACACCTTCTCTGCCTTCAACGACTGGGCCGGGCGATACCGCGCCGCAGATTCTGCTGAAAAGGCTTCGCTTCTTGCTGAAGGCGTTGCCTTGGCGGAGGCACGGCGCCCGGTCATGAAGCAACTCATCCGTGATGACCCACGCCGCGCGCTGGATAACGCGGTGCCGATGGTCGTGCGCCAGAGCCTGCCGCGCGAGGTGGTGGACCTGTTGGAGGAACGTGTGAACGGTCGCGGCATGTTGCGCGTTTACCAGGGCGTCGGGGCGGACAACCGCTCGCCCGTGCCCACGTTGCGGATGACTGAGCTGGCGGATGGGCGCACGTACGAAACTCACGCCTACGGGAGGCGGTTGGAGTCCGTGCGCTGGGTGGCGAACACATCATTGCACGGCGTCGCCATCGACCGCGACTTTGCCGTCAGCGAAGATCCGTTCCGCGCCCTCGAAGTGGGCGAAGTTCCGAATCCCGAGCAACCGGCGGTGGCCATTTGTCCGGTGTCTGGCAAGTCGTCGCTGGCGGAAGAAGACAAGGGCAAGCCCGTCGATGCCGACACGCCGGTCATCGAGGCCTTCGGTGAGATCATCTACCTCTGCAACGGCTCGCACGCCATTGTCTACAAGGAGCAGTTGATCTACGCGGAAGGCGGCACAGGAGCGCCGCAGCCCTTCACGGGAATTCTCCCCGCCGCGCCCACGCCCAGCATCGGCAACGTGCGCGTGCTGGTCATTCCCATGACCTTCGCCGACCAGAATGACACGCCTTCGACGGAGTCTGTCCTGCACCAACTAATGCGCGACGTGGGCGACCATTACGCGCTGGCGAGTTACGGCAAGCTCACCTTGCTCACCACCGTCACGCCACCGATCAAGCTGCCGCACAACGAGGGATGGTACATCCAGAAGGACACGTCGAACGGTGGCACGCTCGACGGTCTGGGCCAGGAACATTCCCATGCGCGAGCAGAGGCTCGGAAGCTCGGCTTCGATGATGCGCTCTACGATTGCGTGGTGGTGCGTTTGCGCGGCGGTCCGCGCACGGCGGGCGGCTACGGCGGTGGCGACAGCGTATGGATTTATGGGGACGGCGTGGACGTGACCGCGCACGAAATCGGCCACTCGTTCGGGCTGGCTCACGCGAACTTCTGGGACACCGCCGGCACCAGCGCCATTGGCTCGGGGGCAAACGGCGAATACGGCGGGCATTTCGACGTGATGGGTGGCATCGGCCTGCCCAAGGGGCATTACAACGCCGCCGCCAAGAACCAGATTCGCTGGCTGCCCAATGATTACGTCACCGAGGTCACGGCCAGCGGCAACTACCGCATCTTCGCCCAGGACCAGCCGGTGCTCGATCCCTCGCAGCGGTTTGCTCTGAAGGTGCGCAAGGACTCGTCGCGCACCTACTGGGGCGAACTGCGCGGGCTGTGGACGGGCGACGCCACGCGCACCTGGGCCGACTACGGCCTTGTCCTTGGCTGGAAATTCCCCGGCGGCGGCGGCGGCAACTGGCAGCTCATCGACACCACGCCCGGTTCTCCATTCGCCAAGGACGACTCGCCGGTCAGCCTGGGGAGAACCTTCTCGGATACCGAGGCGGGCATCCACATCACCACCGTCGCGGTCAACCCTGCCACAGCCGCGCAGCCCAAGAGCATCGATCTGGTCGTGAACCTCGGCGACTTCCCGTCGAATCGCCCGCCCGCGCTCACGCTCGCGGCGTCTGCCGTGGTCGTGCCGTTGAACGTGCCTGTCACCTTCACCGCCACCGCCAGTGACCCTGATGGCGATGCGCTCGCCTACGCGTGGCAGCATTTCGGCGACTCGAACTACCGCACCATCTCGCCGAACGCGCCGGTCATCACACGCAGTTTCACCACGGCGGGAACGTACGTTGTCACCTGCACCGCTTCAGACATGCGGGGCGGCACGGCCATCCGCAGCGTTCTTGTCACGGTCGGCAACGGCAACTCGCGCTTCGCCATCAGCGGTCGCGTCACGCTCAACGGCCAGGGCCTGCCCGGTGTGATCGTCAACGCGAACTCCGCCAACGGCGTCCTCACCGACAGCGACGGTCGCTACACCATTCCGAACCTGGCCGCCGGCACCTATGTGATGACGCCGCTGTTGTACGGCTACACGTTTGCTGAGTTGTTCAACAACAGCGTGGTGATTGGTCCCAGCTTCGATGGAGCGAACTTCGAGGCCGCCGAAACTCCGCGCGTCTCCATCGCCGCCACCGTGCCCGTCGTGCGCGAAAGCAACAACACGTCGAGCGCGCAGTTCACCCTCGCCCGCAGCGGCGACGCCTCGCAGGCGCTCACTGTGAATGTCAATGGCCCGCGCGGGACCGCCACGGTCACGACGGATTTCACCGTCTCACCGGCAACTGGAGCCGGCTCGCAAGGGTTCAGCACCTTCACCTTTCCGGCGGGGTCGAACGAACTCGTCGTCTCCATCACGCCGGTCAACGACTCGACCGTCGAAGGGCCGGAAACGGTCATCTTCGAGCTTGGCCCTGGAACCGGCTATCTCATCAGCGGTCTCGCTTCGGCCACCGTCATCATCGACGACGACGACACCACGCTGCCCAAAGTCAGCCTCGGCCTGATCGAGGCGAAAACGGTCGAAGGCTCGGTCACGCCTGCCAGCGTTCTTTTCACGCGCATCGGCGTGACCACAGGCGCGCTTGCCGTGGCTTACTCGGTCGCGGGCACGGCCACGAGCGGCGTGGATTTTATCCCGCTGTCCGGCACTCTTGGCATTCCGGCAGGACAAACCTCGGCGGTGTTGAACATCACGAACATCGACGACTTGGTTTCCGAACCCATCGAGACCGTTACCATCCGGATCAACAGCGCGGCGGGCTTCCTCGCCGATCCGCTGGCGAACACGGCCACGGTGTCCATCGTGGACGACGACTTCCAGACCGTGACCGTGGTGGCGACGGATGCCGTGGCGACGGAGCGCGATTTGAGCGTGCCGGGCGCAGTGGCGGACACGGCCACGTTCCTCATCACGCGGGCCGGCGATTTGACCGCGCCGCTCACGGTTTATTACGCGATGTCCGGACAGCCCACCGGCACTGTGGCGACCGCGTTGCACGGAGTGGATTATGAATTGTTGCCCGGAGTGCTGACCATTCCCGCCGGACAATCGAATGCCGCCGTCACGATCATCCCGCGCTTGGACGGCCTGGGTGAAGGCCCGGAGAGCGTGACGTTGCAACTGGGCGCGGGACCGACCAACTACCGGCTCGGCAATCCAAACGCCGCGAGCATCACCATCAACGACGCGGGCGACCCGCCCTACGTCGAGGTCATCACGGCGGACAACGCCGTGGAGGGCGGCACGGTGGGGCGCTTCCGTTTCTCGCTGAAAGGCTCCGCGTCGAGCAACGTCGTGGTGAACTATGCCTTGAGCGGAACAGCGGTGGCGGGGGTGGACTTCATCGCGCCGTCCGGCTCGGTGACGATTCCCGGCAATGGCGTGAACACGGTCGAGATCAGCATCACCAACATCGACGACGCCGTGGCCGAGGACTTGAAGACGCTCACCGTCTCCATCACGCCGTCCCCTAGTTACACGCTTTTCCCTCCGAGCAGCAGCGCGACGATGTGGTTCCTCGACAACGAGCAGGTCACGCTGTTCGTCGATGCCAACACCAGTTCCTATCCGCCGACGTTCGCCGAGACGAGCGCGGGCGGCACGTTCTACATCTCGCGCTATGGAAGCACGAACTCTGCGGTGACGGTGAACTACACGCTCTCCGGCAGCGCGGTGAACGGGACGGACTACGCGTTGCTTTCCGGCGTCACCAACATTCCTCCGGGCGCGCTCGGTGTGGACATTCAAGTCACGCCCATCAATGACGCGTTGGCCGAGGGCACCGAATCCGTGACGCTCACGCTCGCCCCCGGCGCCTACGGGCACGGGCCGTCCGCGACGTGGTACATTTCCGACGACGAGACACCAACCGTGACGGTCGGCTTTCCTGGCACCAGCGCCGCTGCGCTGGAGAGCGCGGGCACGGTGAACATTCCCGTGGTGTTGAGCACCACGTCCGCGTCGCCCATCACGGTGGAATACCTCGTGGACACCGGCAGCCGCGCGTCGAGCACGGCCAATGGAACTGCGCCATCGCCGCTCCCGTATTGGGTGCGGTGCGACCGAGTGGGAAGCATCATGAGCGGCGCGATTTCTTTCGATGGAACCAACTGGACCGCCGTGAGCACGCAAAACGTGGCGCTCCCTGCCGGCACGTTTCTCGTGGGGCTGCACGTTTGTTCGTACAACGTCAGCGTGTTGAGCACCGGGGTGTTCGACAACGTGATCATCACCAACCTCCAGCCCGGCGCCACCGTCGGCGCGCGGACTGGCCTGAATGTCGGCACCACTGCGCTGGGTGGCAGCGCCTCTGTGGCCGGTTCCGTGTACACGGTGGCTGGTGCGGGCGACAATGTGGACGGCACCACCGACCAGGGCTATTTCACCTACTGGCCTGTCAGCAACACGACCAACTGCACCATCATCGCGCGCGTCGTGTCGCAGCAGAACACCGCCGCCGGGGCGACGGCGGGAGTGATGATCCGCGAAGGCACGGCGAACAATGTCCGGCGCGGTTACATGGCCGCGACGCCCTCGATTGGTTTTGAATTCCACACCCGGACCAACACCGCCGCCTCCGAAGCCAAGGTCACGCAAGTCGCGGCCAAGCCAACCTGGGTGCGGCTCACGCGGGCCGGAGGAGTTCTTTCCTCC
>CAYQWK010000154.1:0-13007 GCA_964420805.1 uncultured Bifidobacteriaceae bacterium
GAGTTCGTCCTGTTCGAGCTTGTCCAGAATGCGTGGGATGAACCCGGCGTCACCAGAGTCAGTGCCACTCTCGAATACCGGGGCCGCAACCGGGCGCTGCTGGTCGTCGAGGACGATGCGCCGGAAGGTTTCCACGACTTGAGTCACGCCTTCACGTTGTTCGCGGAGTCGGCGAAGAAGTCGAATCCACAGCAGCGCGGGCGCTTCAACTTCGGTGAGAAGCTCGTGCTGGCCATCAGCGATGAAGTCACCATCCGCACGACCAAGGGCGGCATCCGTTTCGACGCCGATGGTCGGCACACGCTGCGAACGCGCCAACCGGTCGGCAGCCGCATCGAGTGCCTGCTGCGGATGACCGAGGATGAGTGCCGCGCTGTCGAGCATCAGGTGCGAAAGCTGATTGGCCCGGCGAGCATCGTGACGCTGTTCAACGGCACGACGCTTGAACCGCGCAACGCGACAGAGCAGTTCACGACCACACTGCCCACCGAGGTCGCCAGCGCAGATGGATTCCTGCGTCGGGTGAACCGTGAGACGAGCGTGCGGCTCTTCACGGTGCTGCCCGGTGAAACGGCGATGCTCTACGAAATGGGCATCCCGGTTGTGGAGACGGGCGACAAGTGGCATTACGACATCGGCCAGAAGGTGCCGCTCACCATAGACCGCGAGAACGTGCCGCCGGGATTTCTCCGGCAGGTGCGCGTGGCCGTCTTCAACCAGATGCACGGACGACTTGGCCCGGAAGACGTGAACAGCGAATGGGCCGAGTCGGCGATGGCTTCACCGGACTGCACCGCCGAGGCCGTCCAGAGTTACGTGGGCCAACGCTTTGGCGACAAGCGCGTGGCCTTCGACCCGTCAGACCCGGAGGCGAACAAGCTGGCCGTCAGTCAGGGCTACACCGTCGTCCACGGCGGCATGATGTCAGCGAGCGCGTGGAAGAACGTGAAGAGCGCCGACGCCATCAAGCCCGCCGGTCAGGTCACGCCCGGCCCGAAGGTCTGGACAGGCGAGGACGACCCGAACGCTGCCGTGTTCCGCGAATGGATTCCTGAATCGAAGTGGACGGACGGGATGCGCGAAGTCGCCGCCTTTGCCCGACTCGTGGCGGAGAAGGTTTTGTCCCGCTCGATTGTCGTGAAGTTCTGCTCCACGCCGCATCATCTTGGCGGCGCTTCTTACGGCCCCGGCGGCGAACTGGTCTTCAACAAGTTCCGGCTCGGCGCGGACTGGTTCGAGCGCGGCATCACTGAGGACGTTGTTGAACTCATCATTCACGAGTTCGGACACAACGAGAGCCTCGACCATCTCAGCAGCGAGTATCACGAGGCGCTCTGTCGCATCGGCGCGAAGATGTTCACGCTGGCATTGAGTGGGAAGTTCGTTGCGTGAAGCAAACTCATTGCATCGCGTGTTGTGATGTCAGAAAATCTTTGAACTAAGCCCATTCGACGAATGAAGTTCTTACAGGCACTCCGAAACGCCGCTCAACGCATCGCTTCGCAAGTAGAAGACAGTAAGCTGTTCACGCGCCCGGTTGAAATCGGCACATTTCGAGAGTCCGTAGTTGAAGAGTTTCTCCGCCCATTTCTACCATCGTGCTACGGCTTGGGCGCAGGACAGGTATTTGCCGCCGATGGCAGCGTCAGTGACCAAATTGACATCGTTGTCTTCGATGCAGTCTTCTCGAACGTCCTCTTCCGCGATAAGACATCGAGCCTCTTTCCGTGTGAATCCGTTTACGGAACGATTGAAGTGAAGTCTCAACTGGACGGGAATGAGATGGAGAGGGCTTTTCAAAATGTTGCGTCTGTCAAAGCCCTTCCGCGAGCCGCTTCCACCATGTTGGACATCCTTCCAACTCGTGAGTTTAAGTTAGGCATGGGCCTCAAGGCAGATTCGCAAAAACGGAACCCGTATTTGGGTGTCGTGTTCGGCTTTGACGGCCTATCACCACAGCAGCTTTTTCAAAAGGCGAACGAACTGCTTCTGTCCGGTGAACTGCATCGAGACTTATGCCCCGATTTCATCTTTTGCCATCGTCAAGGTGCCGCGTTGCTCAAGGTAAAGGCAGACAATTCTCTGTCTGCGTTTGGTGATGAGTTTCACCATTACGGTTTGTTAAACAGCGGCGGCGACACTCTTCCATTGTTCTATTTCGCCGTGAACACATGCCTCAACAGCACGTATTTGAAAGCCCCCGATTTCAACGCTTATCTGATGAAGTTAATGAGCGAAATCACGACGCCGCCGAGCTAGTTGACCGTTGAAATCCCCCAAATTCTGGCCTCTGTTTGGGATAAATCACCTCGCAACTTGAGTGCGGTTGCCGACAACTCGCGTGGCCTTCCGGCGTGCAGCACGCGCAGTGAGAATCCGCGACCGCTTTCATACGGCTCCACCGTCGCGGTGACTTCGAGCACTGGGTAGCGCACGGTCGCCAGTCCGTAACTGCGATACGTGGGCGCGAAGAGTTCCGTCTCCACCATGCCCGTCCAGTCAGCCAGCGTGAGAAATTTCATGGCCTCGCCGGTGATTTGATGATGGACGCGCTGCTCGATGATGAGGCCGCAAGTAACGACCTGCTGGCCGATGTGCTCGCCCAGCCGGTTCACCGGGCAGTAGGTGTTCCATGCGATGTGGTCGTGAAGTTCGAGCGGATGACCGCTGGCGGTGAAGTCGAGCAGTTCGGTTTCCCACTCAAGACGCTGGCGACGCGTCGGCTCCTGCAACGGCACCGCAGGCAGCCGGTCGGTTGCGGGCGGCGGCAATAGCCAGCCCTGACCCGGCGCGGACGTGTCGCCGTAGGCTTGGTGCAGATGACGTGACTCCCAAAACTGCGCGGTGCGCGTCTTGCCGAACGTGTCGAACGCCCCAACCCGAATCATCGCCTCCATCTCATCCGGCGTCGGAGTCACGCGCCGGTGAAAATCAGACATGGATGTGAACGCGCCGCGCCCGTGCTCATCCACGATGCGCTTCGTCATGCGCTCGGTCAGTCCCTTCACGCGAGTCAGCGGCACCCGGATGGATTGTCCTTCAACCGAGAACTGCGGGCCGGGACTGGTCACGCTCGGCGGCAGCAACTTGATGCCGAGCCGGTGACATTCGAGCACGTAGACGAGCGGATGGTAGAAGCCCTTGCCGTTGGTCAGCACTGCCGCCATGAACTCGACTGGATAGTAACGCTTGAGCCACGCGCTTTGATACGCCTCGACGCCATACGCCGTGCTGTGGGCCTTGCAGAAGGCATAGCCCGAAAAGCCGCGCACCAGATTCCAGACTTCGACCGTCTTCTCAAGGTCATGCCCGCGTGCCTTGGCACAGGCGAAGAACTCGCGGCGGATTTCCTCGATGAGCGGCTCTTTGTATTTGGCCAGCGCCCGGCGGAGCACGTCGGCCCGGCCCGGTGGAAGTCCGGCGAACGCCTCGGACATCTGCAAAATGTGCTCTTCGTAGACAACCAGCCCGAACGTGCTCTTGAGGCACGCCTCCAACGACGGGTGCGGATACGTGATGGGTTCGAGTCCTTGGTAGCGCCGAGCGAAAGACTGCTTCTTTCCCTCGTTCGCTGCGCCCGGCCTGATGACGCTGACGATGGCCACGAGTCCGTCGATGTCGCGCACGTTGCACTGACGGCACAGGCCAATCATCGCCGGTGACTCGATGTGATGCACAGCGCGAGAGCCGCCGCTGGCCAGCATCTCCCAGACGTTCCTGTCCTGCCACGGTTCAAGAGCCGCGAGGTCAACCTCGATGCCGCGCCGGGCGAGTGACTGTTTCGCATCGCGCATCGCCGCCAGCCCGCCCTGCGCGAGCACGTCGATTTTCACCAGCCCGATGGCCTCGACCGCATCCATGTCGAAGTGCGTCGTGGCGTAGCCCTTGTTCGACGTGAACGTCGGCGTCAGTTCCAGCATCGGCTGGCAGGAGAGCACGACCCCGCACGGGTGCATCTTTGGGTAGCGTGGCATCCCGTCGAGGAACTCGGCCATGAGCAACGCCGTGCGATACGGTTCTTCGTCGAACGGCAGGTCACGGTTCTCCGGGCTGGCCTTGAGCATCTCCATCAGGCCCGTGCCGCCGCTGGGCGTGGGTTCGTTCGGCACCCAGCCGCCGCCAAAGCTCCACGGAAAGTGGTCGGTGAACTTTCGCACTTCACGCTCGGCCACACCGAGCACCTTGGCGACTTCGGCGAACGCTGACCGCGCTTGAAAGGTCGAGAAGCCTCCGACTACCGCAGCGAATTTACGGCCGTAAATTTCAAAGATGATGTCCACCACGTCGTCCCGCCGGTCATGCGCGAAGTCGATGTCGATGTCCGGGAGCTTGTTCATCGCCATGCGCTCCTTGTTCAAAAATCTTCGGAAGTAGAGGTCGAACCGGATGGGGCACACGTCCGAAATGCCGAGGCAGTAGCAAACGAGCGAATCCGCTGCGCTGCCACGGGTAATCCACTCGATGCCGCGCCGCCGACATTCTTGCAGGATGTTCCAGACGACGAGGAAGTAGTCCTCGTAGCCGACCTCGGCGATGATGCCGAGTTCCTCGTCCACCTGCGCGTGCATCCGGTCGGCCCGGTCGCGGTAACGGCGGTGCAGTCCATCGAGCACGAGCTTCCGCAGAAAGGCACGCGACGTGGAACCATCTTCCGGTTTGAACGCAGGAAACTGCGGAGCACCGAACGGCATCTCGAACATGCAGCGGTCGGCCAACGCGATGGAGTTCGTCAGCGCGTCCGGGAAATCACGGAACAGGTTCGCCATCTCCGCCGGTGTTCGCAGATGAAACTCACCATCGAGCATCTTCCCCGGATGAGTCTGCCGCAGCAGCGTGCGCGTGCGGATGGATTGAACGATGTTCCACTTCCAGCGGTCGCCCGCATCAGCGTAGTGGACTGGCAAGACAGCCACGCACCGTGAACCATCCGTAGCTTTAGCTTCGTCTACGTCCACCACTGCGCGGTAGAAGCGGTCGCCGAAGATTGTAGCCAGCCGCGTGTCGGCGCTGACGGCGAGCAGCCCATTGTTCCGGCCTTGCAGTTCTTGTAGACGCAGACGCACATGGCGCGGCTCGGTAGGTTCATCGTCTGACTCAGCGTGGGGCGTGGTTGTGGAGAGCAGACGGCAAAGGTTGTGATAGCCGGTCGTGTTCTGGACGTAGAGCCACGCCATCTGCCCGTCTACCAAGACCGTTGCGCCGAGGACGGGCTTGATGCCTGCCTGTTTCGCGGCCTGTGTGAACTCGACCGCACCATGCAAGTTCCCGGTGTCCGTGAGCGCGACGGCGGTGAAGCCGCGTTGCTTGGCCTGAGCGACGAGGGTAGTTGGCGTCAGGGTTGAGTTGAGAAAAGAGTAGGCGCTGTAGACGCAGAGCGGCACGTAGCTCGTCGCCACAGCCCGGCGCACCGGCGGACGCACCACGGCACGAGGTCTGGCCGCGCTCTCCTGTGCCAAGAGCTTGGCCGTGTCCGTGGGAGCGCCACGCAGGAGAAAGTCGTGCCCGCGCAGGAGCACATCTCGTCCATGTGTGCGGCGCAGTTCATCCGTGACTCCGGCCAACCGCCGCCGGGCGTCGTGCTGCTTCGCCGACTGTTCGAGGGCAAGCTCAGTTCGGAAGATGCCGTCGTAGACATTCGAGAGCTTGAGCGACACGAGGCGCAGACTGACGCGCCTCTTCCACGCCTGCCGGAAGAGAACGTGTAGACGACCATACACATCCGTTTCGAGGTCGGTCGGTTCCAGCAGGCTCTCGCCGCACTGGTCTTCGCCCATGTCGTTGTAGCGCACCTTCAAGGTCAGCGTGCGGATGCTCTTGCCGTCCGCCCGCACCTTGGCCATCAGGTCGTCGGCCATGCGCCGGAGCACCGCTTCGGCAAACTCTTCATCCGTGATGTCCGCGCCGAACGTCTCCTGCTGGCTGTAAGACTTGGCCGGTGCGCTCATCGGCATCACCGGACGTTCGTCGATGCCGTCCGCGTGTGCCTTGAGCGACGGGGCCATGTTGCCCACGAGCATGTGCAACATGTCCGTGGGCGTCGCCGAGATATGGCGGATGAAGGCCAGACCGGCGGCGTTGAGACGTTGCTCTGTCACCGGGCCGACGCCGGGCAGCCACTTGTTGGGCAAGGGATGAAGGAAGGGAATTTCGTGTCCGGCGGGCACTTCGTTGAACGCCGCAGGCTTGGTCAGCTTCGAGGCAATCTGGCTGACGAGCTTGTTGCTGCCGACGCCCTCGCTGACCGAAATCTTGAGCGACTGTCGGATGGCCGTGCGGATGGTTTCTGCCACGGCCATCGGCGGCTTCCGAACGGCGCTTAGGTCGAAGTAGCCCTCGTCGATGCTGGCAATCTCCACATCTGGCGTGAAGTCCTGAGCGTAGCTGAACATCCAGCGGGAGAAGTGCTCATACTTGTCGAAGTCACCGGGCAGCACGATGAGCTTGGGACAGAGCTTCCTCGCTCTGACGGTCGGCATGGGGGTGTAGACGCCGAACTTCCGCGCCTCGTAAGAAGCGGATGTAACGACGCCGCGCTTCTCACCGCCGACCGCGATGGGCTTCCCGCGCAAGCGGCAGTCGGCAGCTTGTTCGACCGACGCGAAGAAGGCGTCGGCATCGAGATGAACGATGACGCGGGGCACTCTTTGGACTCATTTACGTTTTCGGATGAGCGCGACCATCACGCCCTGAATCACCAGTTCGCTGGCGGGAAACATTTTCGGATAGCGCGGGTTCTCCGCCCGCAGGAACGGCTTGCTGCGCTCGGTCACGAAGGTCTTGAGCGTGCTCTCGTTGTCTATGAGCGCGGCAACCACGTCGCCGTTGCGCGGCGTCATGCCGTGTTCCAGCACCACGAGGTCGCCGTCCATGATGCACTTGCCAATCATCGAGTCGCCCCGGACTTCGAGCGCAAACGTGCGCGGCGTCGGCTTGATGCCGAGCGTCTCGATGTCAATGGACACGCAGCCCTTGGCCTCCTGTTTCCGGTCGTCAGCGAACCCGGCAGGGATGGCTCCGTAAATCGGGATGTCTACAACGCGCTTGCGGAAGGCGTGCAACGGGGAGACGACGCGCAAGGAACGGGCCTGTTTGGGTTCGCCGCCGGTCAGGAAGCCCTTCTGCCGGATGAGCCGCAGATGGTCGGCGACCGTGGCGTGGCTGCTAAAGTCGAAGTGCTCGGCAATCTCCTTGAACGTCGGCGAGACACCGGTGCTGTGCCGGTGCCGGTCGATGAAATCAACGATTTGCTGCTGCCGTTTGGTCAGTTCTGCCATACCGAACGGGCATACGGTATCCCCGGCTTCTGGCGTGTCAATCTCCCTGTGGCTCTCAACGACTCAAGCCGTGCTGGCCTCGAACTGCATCGTGTAGCGGCAGCGTGGATAGCCGGAACAGCCCCAGAACTGCGACCCGGTGCTGTCACCCTTGCGGGCCGTCCGCAAGACCATCTCGGATTCACATTTCGGGCAGACTTTCCGGTCGTCGTGCAGCGCGACCAGAATCGCCGGGTTGCTCGCGGCGTTGGAATCCGTCAGCAGCTTGGCCAGACCTGATTCGGTCACAATCTCAATGGCGTGGCTGCTGGCCAACCGCTGCGCGTCGCTGGTGCATCCGCACAGGGTCACGATGATGCCCTTCGGAATCTTGGCGTGCGTGAGCGCACCAAGGAACTCGCGCACCGTGCGTTCGCGCACCTTCCATGTGCGCCACTGTTTGCACTGGACGGCCACGCGACCGCTTCCATTTTCCAGCACGAGGTCGATGCCGCCATCCGGCTTCGCACCGCCTCGCCTTGTCACCGTGAAGCCCAGATTCTTGTATACAGCCCCGATGACCTTCTCGAACTGGAACCAGTCAATGGTTCGCAGCCGGGCAATCATGTCGTCAGCCTGTGCGGGACAAGAATCTGTAGACGCCGACGCGGCCTGCATCGGACTGGCGTTGGTATTAAGATGATGACCGAACACGTTGCGCCCGAAGTTCCGGCGGGAATTGAACCGGTAGACCAGCAGGCCAGAGAGAGCACCTGCGCCGACGATGACGACGACCAAGGCGGCGACTCTGAATTGAGGAATGAACACGAGGCCCAACACAGCCAGCGCCGCGAGTTGGGCGACGGGCGTGGTGATGTCTTTGGAGCGTCTGCGGTAACTCATCTCAATGTTCAGCAGAACATCGGCGAGCACGCGACAGCAGTTGAGTAGGAGGGCGATAAACCGGAGGCGACTACTGATTCACGCCGGGGTGCGTTTCCTTGAGCAACCCCATCTTGCGGCAACGCTCGTTCCACGCCTCGTCGGTCGGTTCGTCAATCACGCCCATGCGGGCAAAGACCTCCAACTGGAAATTTCTGGCTCCGCGACACAGGTGCGAGTCGTGTGGTTCTCCATTGGCGATGCCGGTCGAGTGACAGGTCTGACTTCCCTCGGTAAGCACGCGCTGCATGACACCGTTGCGGACTTCATCCACGCCTTCGCGGCCCTCGCGGAAGGGACACGTCTCGCACATCTCCTGCATGATGGGCATTTCGATGGGCCTCTTCTTCGTTTTCGGCATACGTCCGCGAATCGTTTTCCGTTTTCAGTTTCCAACAAAAGCCGCGACAACGCGAGTCAGTCTTCAAAGTCTCCTTGGATTTTGACGCCCGCCTCCTCGCTCATTCGACCTGCGCTCAAGCCTTGGCCCAATGCGCCGATTAAGAGGGAAGCCGACGCGCTTTGGCGCGATGGCGAAATCATTGATTGAACATTTTTTGCTTTAGCAGCATCTATTGCGTGTGCGGTTCGTGAAAACAGTTTTGATTCTCTTGCTGACGCTCGTGTGGGCGGCGGCGAGCAATCACTGCAAGCTGGAACAAGTTCCCGGCCTGTCGTTCCTCGCCTGCACCGACCACGCAGAGGACGCACCCTCGCAAGACCAAGGCTGTGACACGGACGGTTGCGCGTTCGAGGTTCAACTCTACAAGACGGAGAATGCACAGGCGTCCATGCCTGCTCCGGTTCTGCTCTTCACGTTTTTCCTCACGCCACTCTTTGACGAACTGGCTGCTCCCGCAACCACGAGTCACATTCTGCCTGACGCCGCTCCGGTGGTGCTGACCCGCGTCTGGCAATTCTCCTATCGCACGGCGCTCCCGCCTCGTGCTCCGTCCCTTCTCTCGTAAGTAGTCCCGTTCGGGACGCCTCATCACAGACGCAGTGTGCCCGTCGCACATCGCGTTAGTCATCCATCGTTGGTTTGAACCCTGTTGGTCGGTCTGTCCGTTTGCTCATTTGCTTATGAAAAATTGGAATCGTTTTCAGTTTGGTCTGTGTCTGCTGGCCGTGGTCACGCGCAGCGTGGTCGCGGCGGAGAAGGATTCGCCGCCTTCGCCCTCCACCAACGCCGTCCCGGTCGCGCTCGAAGCGTTGGTCGCGGATGTCGTGGAGCATAATCCTGAACTCAACTTCTTCCGCGCCGAAATTGCCGCCGCGAAGGGCGAGCGGCGCACCGCCGGAACATGGGCCAATCCCGAAGTCGCCACGACGCTCGGCCAGAAGAGCGTGCGCGGCAGCGGGCTGTCCGCCGAAGGCGTGGCGTGGTCGGTCAGCGTGCAACAAACGATTGAGTGGCCGGGGCGCATCCCGCTGCGGAAGGCCATCGCCAACCATCAGATTCAACTGGCCGAACTCGGCCTCGCGCAATTCAAGACGGCGCTCGCGGCCCGCACGCGCACGCTGGCCTACAATCTGTTGGCCGCACAGGAGAAGGCGGCGGCGGCGCAGGAAGTAGCCGACCGGTTCCAGCAGTTGCGCGAAGTGCTCGTGCAGCGCGACCCGGCGGGACTCACGCCATTGCTTGAGACGCGCATCATCGAGGCGACTGAACTCATCCTCAAACGCAAGTCGAGCGAAGCCGCGTTGGAGACACAGGCCGCGACTCTCGAACTCAATCAACTGCGCGGTGGGCCGTGGAGCCAGCCGGTCAAGATGCAGTCGGCCCGGCTCGCGTTCAATGCCGCGCCGGAGTCGGATGCGCTGCTCATGGCGGCGCACACGAACAACTTTGACATCCAGATGCGGCGCGTGGAGTTGGAGCAACAGGGCTTCAAGGTGTCGCTCGCGCAGAAGGACAAATATCCGGCCTTCACGGTCGGGCCTTACTTCTCGCAGGAGCGGGCGGGCGACCGCGAGCAGCAGGTTGGCCTCGGCGTTTCCATCCCGATTCCGCTTTGGAATAAAAACAAAGGCGGCGTCGAAACGGCTGCGGCGCGGCAGAAGCAGGCCGAGACTTCACTGCTGGTCACGCAGCGCGACATCGAGCGGCGCGTCGTCGAGAAGGCGCTCGCTTACCAGACCAAGCTCGGCGAGATGGCGAAGTGGCGTCCTGAGTCCATCGAGGAATTTCGCAAGGCGGCGGAACTGGCCGACCGCCACTACCGCCTCGGCGCGGTGCCCATCGCGACTTACGTGGAGTTGCAGAAGCAATACCTCGAAGCCGTCGAAGCGTTGCTCGACACCAAGCGCGAGGCGCTCGAAGCCGGTCAGGAAATTCAGCGGCTCACCGGACTCGAATTCAACGCGGTGACGGTCAAGGAAGAAACCAAATGAAGACCAACCGCTGGACTCCGCTCCTTGCGCTCGCGGCGCTCACCGTTCTCATCGGCGCGGGCTGCGGCCACAAGGAAGGCGACGGCCACGAACACGGCAAGGAAAAGGCCGAGGGCAAGGACGGTCACGACCACGAGGCCGAAGCGCCCAGCGGCGCGAGCTTCAAGGCGGGCAAGGGCGTCAGCGTGACGGAGGAAACCAAGAAACTTCTCGGCGTGGAAGCGGCCGACGTGACGGAGCGGAAGCTGCCGAACCAAATCCGCTTCACCGTGCAGGTCTTCGGCGAGAAGCATCATCACCTGCTCAATCCCGATGACCACACCGGCTGCGACGTGCATGGCTCGGCGTTCCTTTCTGCGAGCACCGCCCCGCTCGTCAAACCCGGACAGCCGGTGCTGGTGTTCAAGGACACCAACAGGCCGCTGGGCGGAATCGTAGTCGCGGTGCAAAAGGCGCTGGCCTTGGGCGAAACGGAAGTCGTCATCGGCGTGTCGAACGGGACGGCGGCGCTCAAGCCCGGCGAGTTTGTTCCCGCCCGCATCAATCTGCCGCGTGAAGAAGCCGTGACCGCCGTGCCGCAGTCGGCGCTGTTACGCACCCCCGAAGGCACGTTCGTCTATGCCGTCAACGGCGACGCCTACTTCCGCACGGCGGTCAAGGTCGGCACCGAAGCCGATGGCTGGGTGGAAATCACGGACGGCCTGCTGGCAGGCGATGCCGTTGTGACCAAGCCGGTGCAAACCCTCTGGCTCATCGAACTCCGCGCCGTGAAGGGCGGCGGTCACTCGCACTGAGCACGACATGAGAACGAGTGTCACCATCCTCCTGTCGCTCACGATGCTGGTCATCGCGGGTTGTCACACCGCGCCGATTGCGACCGACGTGCGGACGCAAGCGCGGTCGGGCTACGGATTGATGACACGGAGGCCAAGCGTGGAGCGCACGGCGGAAGGTTTGTTCGTCTCTGGTTCCGTGGGGCGCGGGGCTTTCTACAACGGCTCGTCCCGGATGCACTTGGACGTGGAAGTTTTGTCCAGCGAGGGGCAGCGACTCGCGCTCGTGCCCGCGAAGTTTATTCCGAATCCCATTCCTCACAGTTCGCGCATTCCCGGACACGCCTGTTACGCGCAGAAGGTGCGCGGCGAATTTCCGCCCGGTGTCCGCGTCGTCGTTGAACCTCATCCCGTCAGCCTGCGCGAATGTGCGGCCACTCCGGGGGCAACGCCATGAGCCAAGCCGCCAAATCATCCGCCGCCTGCGCGACCGACTGCTGTGCCGCTCCGGCTCCGGTCGCGCCGCCGACTGCGCCGCTCGACGGGCCGCAGACGTTGCTGCGCGTGGCCGGGATGGATTGCGCGGATGAAGTCGAAGTGGTGAACCGTGCTTTGAAGCCTTTGCCCGGCGTGCGCGGAGTGCAGGTCAATTTGATGGCGGGCACCGTGACCGTGGCGCACGCCGCCGAAGTGTCGCCGGAGAATTTGGTCGCGGCGCTCGGACGCAACGGACTTCGCGCCGCAGTCGCGAACGCCAGCGAGAGGCCCGCGACTGCGACCGACGCGCACCTTGGTCGCATCGCCTCCGTCGTGATTTCCGGCCTCTTCACCGGGCTGGGGCTGATGCAGGGATGGTTCCACACGCCGCACGAGGTTTTGAAGCGCGTGTTGTTCGGCATCGCCATCATCGCGGGCGGCTGGTTCATCGCGCCCAAGGCGCTTGGTGCGCTGCGCCGCCGCTCGCTCGACATGAACGTGCTGATGACCGTGGCCGTGGCGGGCGCGATGGCCATTGGCGAATGGAGCGAAGGCGCGGCGGTCGTGTTTTTGTTTGCGCTCTCCGAATTGCTCGAAGCGTTCAGCGTGGCGCGGGCGCGGCGGGCCATCCAGTCGTTGATGGAACTGACGCCGGAGACGGCGCTGGTGAAAGCGGGTGAGTCGTTGCGTGAAGTGCCGGTCGCCGAAGTCACCGTGGGCAGCGTCATCGCGGTGAAGTCCGGCGCACGGGTGCCGCTCGACGGTGAAGTAGTCGGCGGCGCGTCGTCCGTGAATCAAGCGCCCATCACCGGCGAATCCATGCCCGTGGAGAAAAAGCCCGGCGACGGCGTGTTCGCGGGCAGCATCAACGGCGAAGGCTCGCTCGACGTGCGCGTGACCAAGCCCGCGACCGATTCCACACTGGCCCGAATCATTCATCTCGTCAGCGAAGCGCAATCGCAGAAAGCGCCGTCGCAACGGTTCGTGGACACGTTCGCCCGCTACTACACCCCGGCGGTCTTCGTGGTCGCGCTGCTGGTTTGGCTGGTGCCGCCGCTGTTGTTCGCGGGCGCATGGCCGGTGTGGACGTATCGGGCGCTGGTATTGCTCGTCATCGCGTGTCCATGTGCTCTCGTCATCTCGACGCCGGTATCCATCGTGTCGGGAC
>CAYQWK010000155.1:0-12869 GCA_964420805.1 uncultured Bifidobacteriaceae bacterium
GGCCGATGATGCCGGCGAAGGAGGCTTCCATCTTTTTGGCGGCGATGAGGTCTTTGCCAGCTTCAATCCATGCTTTCAGCCCGTCACAAAGTCGCTGGTTTATTTTGTCGGCCCACTCTGCTTGAGCCGCATCCAAAACGGATGGTGTAAGGGCCGTGGGTTCGGGTGGCGTGGCATTCGATGCGGCTGGTTTGGATTTCTGGACGACCGGCGCAACATCATGTGCCGGATTACCTGCGGTTGTGGTTTTCGATTTCATGGCATCTTTAAGAACTGGGTGGTTGGCGAGCGGGGTGAAATAAATGGCGTGGGTTATCCGTTTGCACCTGAACCGGCGTCGTCGCCTCGAACTTCCTCGTTTCGCCGCAGTGCCTCATCGCGCAGCACCTTCTCGACACCGGATTCTTTCCTCTGCTCGCGCCTCTGCTTCTGCGCGGCCTTCTTCTCCTTCTGGGCCTTGCGCCATTCGGTGATGGAGCCAGCGCCGATGTAGCCCGGCGACTTGCAGAAGAGGTTTCCGAAGCGCCGTGGGCTGCGGACGGACAGGATGACCTCGGCGTTCTGGAAGAGATGGTCGTCGAGGTCAGCGTTCAACTTGGCGATGTCCGCACCGCCGTTGGCAAGCCTGACGTAGCCAGTCACGTAGTCCATCGGTTTGAACATGTAGTAGAGCCAGCGGTTGACGGCGGCTTGGTTTTCCAATGGCTCGATGTGCAGGTCTGGGTAGAGGCAGCGACCACACGACTCCGACATGTATACACGGTGGAGCAGGTGGAGCATCTCCTTCGCAATCTCGAACTCGATGGGGTAGGACGTGTTGAGCAGATAGTGCGTGTTGGGAGTCATGTGGTGGGGCAGGAAGTGCCACGCGATTTCGCGGTTGCCCAGTGCGCCCGCGTGTATACCCACACGCCTCAACGCCTTCACAAACCGGTCGCCAAACTCGAACGCGGCATTATGGCAGGCGACCACGGGGTTCTCCACGCCGTTGGCCTCTCCTTGCTGGACGGTTAGATTTCCGGCGTGTTCCATTCCCTTGTAGGGATTGAATCGGAGCACTTTGGCCTTCTTGCCGGTCTTGCGGTCAGCTTTCTCGATGACCAGACGCAAGCCTGCGTGGTCAGGGTTGCGCCGGAAGCTGGCAGTGAACGCATACCAGTAGGGAGCCATTTTGTAGACGTGTTCGTATTCGTATGCGGCGGGCTGGTAGCGCAGCATGTCCGCGCACTGGATGCAGTGGTCAGGCATCTGGCAGAAGTGGCCGTTGACCCCGCACATCGCCATGCGCTTGCCGTAGCCCCATGTCTGCGACAACAGGCCGATGCCGATGCGCTCGCGGTAGAGCTTCTGACCCCGCATCCACGCCGACCGCTTGAGCCGACCAAGGAAGCAGAGGTATCGCGACCGCAGGTCATACTCCAAGTTCACGTTGCGAAGAATGTCAGGCGGGCTGGCCCGGTTCACCCGTTCCAGCGGGATGGTGCAGTCAGCCTTCGACGCAGACTCGTCTGCCTCCGCGAGCAGCGCATACGCATCGCTGTGCAGGAACGCTTCCTCGGCGTCGCAGTCTGCGAGAGTGGCGAGCATCGCGTCCTCGTCCCCAACTGGTGCGTGTGCGGGGGTGGTCGTGGAGGGAGATTCCTTTGTTAAACATAGACTAGCTCCTTCCGTGCCAGTTTGAGGGGTTGAGGGGACTGGTAGAGCAACTTCACCGGCCAACGACTGTGGTAGAGAGTTCGCCGCGCAGCCGGTTGAAAGACCGAGAGCAGCAGCACCGGCTCCACCCGAAGGCGGACACGGCTGCGCGGCAAAATTGTCGTCTCGCTGACTGCTGCTCATAGGAACCTTTCAATGTTCGTGCTGTAACTACACATCCTAAGAACGCAGTCTGGTGGAATGGCACGCGGAGGTTCAGCAAGGGCAGGAAGAAGGATTCTGTATACACGAAGCCAGATGCTCAACCCACCGCTGCCTGTAGGTAATCGGCATCGGCTCACTCACGTATCGCGGCGTCAGGCTGGAAGAAGCCGCGCCGGTATACGCGGTTCTCGGCCGGTCAACAGAAATGGCCAAGTGACCGGAGGCTCGCCACGCTCGCCGGAATCGTCGAAGCTCGCGCAGCGCGGACATGAACAGACTCATTACCAACGACGTGTGGGCCACCATCACGAGGGCCGCGAAGAAGGCTCCCACCAAGGCGCATGTCGCGGTTGCCTATTTTGGCACGGGTGCAAGCAAGCTGTTGCCGCTGCGGGCTGGAAGCACACTCGTCGTAGACATGAGCGAGTCCGCAGTGAAGTCTGGCCAAACCAATCCGAGTGAACTGCTCAGGCTCATCGAGCGCGGTGTGGCCGTGTATACCGTGCCCAACCTCCACGCGAAGGTGTTCGTGATTGGGCGCAGGACTTTTGTCGGGTCAGCAAACGCATCAACCAACTCCGCCAATGTCTTGGTGGAGGCAGTGCTGGAATCGACCGACCGCAGTGTGGTCAACGGCGCGTTGCGGTTTATCCGCGTGCAGGCCGTGCAGCGCGTTTTGCCTGAATACGCCCGGACGATGCTCAAGCTCTACAAGCCGCCGAAGTTCGGCGCTGCGAAAGCAGGCACACCGAAGCACACCCCGGCTGCCACTCCGGTCGTCCACGTTGTCCATCTCCTATACGAGAACTGGTCTGAGGCCGAAACTGCGTTTGATGAGCGTGAAACGAAGTTTGCAGCCCGGTTGCGTCAGCGTCCCCGGCAATCGGTGGTTGATGGGTTCCGATGGACGGGTAGTTGTGTAATCAAGAAGGGCGACATCGTGATTCAGGTCACAGCCGAGGGCGGTGGTCGCAAGTTGGTGTCGCCGCCAGCCAATGTGCTGCGCGTTCGCCGGTATCGAGCGACAGGTCGGCCCGTCTGGTTTGTCTACGTGGAAGTTCCAACAGGCCAGCGGCGCAAGGCTCTCAAGGTCGTGCGAGAGCGCCTACCCGGTAGTGTAGCCAGAATGATGTTACAGAATTCGACCGTGCGTCGTGCCTCGCTGGTTCGGGCTTTGTTGGGTGTTTGGCAATGATGTGAGTCAGGACGAAACCGTCCGGCTGCCTCATGGACAGGTATTGTCCCGCAACTCTTTGGGAAGTTCTTCTTTCTTCCTGTGGGTAAAGGACACAGACCAGCCTTGATGCTCCTTCTTTACGACGCCTCCATTGCGAAAAAGCATGGAGGAAGTGACCGCTGTCATAGTCCAAACGCGGTAACGAATTGACTCTGTTCGATAGTCAAGTTCAGGTCGTCCAAGTTTGCAGTGCCTCGCCACATCAGCCAATTCCTCACTCAATTGCCTTAGCTTTATTCGGAGTTCTGCCCTGCGCTCCTGTATACGATGCGCCCGTATCCGCAGTTCGTCCTCCCAAACGTGTGCCCAGTCGATGTCGGCCACGGTCAACTCTGCAAGCCACTCGCGCTCGAAAATCTCTTCGGCTGCCAAAGCTGTGGCCTCCGAAATCGAATAGCCTCGCGTAATGTAGTGCCGCGCCCATCGTGGACACTTTGGCAACAGGAGCAGTTTTTGAAGCTCCGCGTCATTACCCTCAATAAGCAGACGGTGGCAGAACGACAGTATGCGTGATTCGCTTTCGTGTTTCCCGTCCCAACTAGCATCGTAACCCTTGTCGCATAGCCTCTCGAATGCGTGGAACGACACCTGTCCGTCGGGTAGGTCGATGTATAGAACCCAACGCGGGCCGAAGCCTCTTCTCCCCGCCGACGAGTCTTCTCGCCATCCCCAGTTAAATGCAGATTGGCCAAGTAGCGTGCAAAGTTTGCCAAGCTCCCGGTTCTTGCGCCCGTAGGCATAGTCTATGTATTCGCCTCTGTATGTCTTGGCACGGCTGCTCGCCTTTTGCGCCCGGAAGAGCGTAGCTGCAATGTGGCCGATGTCGCCCTCTTGTTCGAGTTGCTTGGTGACCAGCCTCGTCAACCTTGGGTCAGACCCGCGATATGCGAGTGAAATGACCGAGGGTTGTTTGGCGCGAGGGCCGCTGGGTTGGAGTGCATCGTTGAACATGATTAGCCTTTCACTTTTCTCTGTTGGGTCGCTCGCTAGACACCGCCGTTGGTTTCATCAGGAGCACGTCGAGTTTGCAGGTAGCGGCTCCAAGCGTCATCGAAGTCCGCGCGCAGGTAACCCTTCCCGGTCTTCGCACCGACGCGAATCTGTTTGGAGACGATGCGGAATGGGCGCAGCAGGATTGCCAGCTTGTTCGGGGTGAGGCCGTGCTCGTTCCACGGTGCGTCCTCGATACGCCGAAGCCGGAGCGACAACTGCCGCCCGAACATACGTTCCTCGGTGAAGACCTCGTTGATGTTGTGCAGCAGTGCCACGCCCTCCGTGACGACTGCATCCGCCCGCGCCTCTGCACAGAGCTTACGAGCGGCATCAATGGCGTGCCTCGCCCACTTGGGGCCGCAGAGATGTGCGACGACGAGCAAGGGAAACCAGCAGTTAGCCTGACGCATGTCCATGCCGTGGTCGGCGGGCAGAGTGAGGCGCACGCTCGGTATCAGCGGTCTGTTGCGTTCGGCCCAGCGTTCACACTCCTGTCGGATTGCCTCGGCGTCGAAACGCAAAGGCGGGGGCACGTTCTCATCGCGCCGAGGCCGTTGCATGTATACGTAGATGGAGCGCGTGGACGCGGCGACGGGCAGCCGTTCATTGGTGCCGATGGCCAGCGGGGCAAAAGTGCGGAAGCGTCGAGTGATTCCACGCTCGACCCGTTTTACGCTTCCAGACTTTGAGAAGCCGCTGTTGAACACGTTCAGCAACGCCTCCTTTTTCGGGCGGATGAGACTGTCGTAGTCATCGAAAATGGTCGTGGGCCTGAACTCATCCACGTCCCGGAAGAAGACCGCAGGGGTGAGGTCGTGGCAGATGTCTGGCCGGGCAACGACCCCGGCTAATCTTTCGAGTAGCGTGGACTTGCCGCTCTGTGGGGCGGGCGCGTAGGCCACAAGGCGTGGCGTCCAATCGAAGGCATCGAATACGTGGGTCAGGACAGCCCACAGCGCACAAGCGCGGCGGCCATGTGCATCCATCGACACACAGACCAACTTTGCCTCGATGGAGTCGAGTAGTTCTTCCCCGTCATGCCGCGCCTCTTCCACAGGGGGTGTTATTGGTTCGAGGGAGGACGAATTCATGGCGCGAAAGTCGAAACATCGAAACCATCCGACAGAGTAGCGATGCTCAGGGTTCTTGGGTTCATGCGGATTCCGTCTTTGCCGCGACTGCCATCCCTGACTTCCTTCGGCGGCGTTTGCTCTTCCAATACTCGGAGCAGCAGCGCGTCGCCTGATTCAGCCATTCCTCATCACAGGCGAGCGTCAGAACTTGGACGGTCGAAAAGTATTTCGCGGCATTCGGTGCGGGCTTTCCGAGCGGCTTGAGCAATTTGGCTCCCACCAGTGTCGCGATGTCGCTCTGCGTGAACTTCAAGCGTTGGGCGGCGTCTTTCACTTCCAAGCGTGCCGACAGATTCAACTGCGCCATCAGCTTAATCATCTCGATGTTGGATTCTGGTTTCATGTCGGCGCTCCTGTCGTCGGGATTGAAAAGTGAACCGGTAGGGGGAGAAAACCGGCTCCACCTATCACACAATCAGGTAAAGAGAGCAGCGCGGTGGGCCACAGTGAGAATGGAGCGCGGAGCGGCGCGAAGGCGCGGCCCCGTTCACAACCGAGGGTGACCTGCAAGAAAGCCTCGTGCGGACTAACCGCCGAGGCCGCGCCCAAATTGAATTTCTTGCAGGTCTTCATCTACGCTCAGGCTGTGACACCGAGTTCTGAGCGTAGTCTATTTGGGCACCGCGCCGGGTCACCCAGCTTAATTAAGAACTGAATCGACTGGGCTATCCGAACATGGCCTCTTCGGCAGAGCGCACCTTTTCCGCCATGTTCTTTTCAAGCGTGGTGTTTGATGGAACGGGAAGTTTCTTATCAAGGCTCCGCAGAATTCTAATCGTTTCCTTGAGTGAAAGGTTGGCCTTGCGACATCGCCACGCGACTAGCTCCACCAGACCTTCCCCGGCGTTCGTATCTCGACCTCTGGTTTCAATCTGCTGCGTCCGTTGCGCTATTGTTCCGGGAGTGCTCCGTTGTCTCTCAATAAGCCTCTTGAACGAGTCGAACAGCACTTCGTTCATACCAGCCCAGTTGACAACGATTTCTAGCCGCTCATGGGTGCTGCTGGCGGAACGAAACAAGACTTGCTCAATGCGCTTGAGGTCAGACCAGAGCCGGACGGCCTCAGTTTTTGGGGGAGGCGGTTCGGTAAAGCAGCGAGCAAGGCGTTGCCTGTGCGCCGCGTCCAAGTCAAGCCAAGGCCGGGCCGACTGTTGCAGAGCATCAAGCTGGTTTTGCAGTTCGAGCTTCTGCCGAAACTTCTCAGGCTCGCTCTCGTCAAGTTGGTCAATTTCGGCGGCTTCTTTCAGAATATCAGCACGTTGTCTTCGAGCACGCTCGCGGTCGCGTTCGTATTGGAGACAGGCACCAAGTTCAGTCTCATCGAGCTTGTCGAATGCGTATTCCGCACGAGGTAGCGGTATCCATCGGCGGCGAGCCTGTTTTCGAGTTGTCGATTTCGACCGGCGACCGGATTTTCTCTTGTCCATTCTCATCACGTTTGCCCGGAACATTGGGCAAGCGTTCGACCGGTCGGCAACCCAGAATGCGGACGGAAATCCTTCACCTGAATCTTCACCTGCGGGGCGTCGGAAGGGCGATAAATGGGCGTTGGCGGGGCGTTTGACTTCGCCCCTTGCCACAGCGGTTTCGACCGCGTAAAATGGGCCTGTAATTGAGGGTCGTCGAGTCGGTTCAGGCTGCTTCAACGGTGCGATTCCGACCCTCGCCTCCAAATCCAAACGCCTTTGCGTGATGGTTTTTTCCTCACGCAGGGTGCCACAGCGGGCACCAAAACGGCACCGAAGCGGGCACCAGATTCTCTAAGGACGCCGACTCGGGACGATTTAACCTCACAGATGAAACTCATGCTCGTGGAAGCATGATTATTTTTCGGCCCCTTACTCGCCGGGCGTTCCCAAGGCCATGTCCCAGTCCTTCCAGACCGGTTCGTAGCCCAGGCCGCTGAGGACGGCGGCGACTTCGCCGGCGGAGCGTTCGTCGGCGATGTTGAATTGTCCGGTGGCGGCGCGGTTGCCGGCCCATTCGCTGGAACCCTCGGCCAGTTCCACGATGCGCCCGCGTTGGGTGACGTGAAGCTTGTCGCGGCCCGCGCCAGTGTAACCGCCCGGTTCGGTGTGGCTGCCGGCACTCATCATGGTGATGCCCAGCGGGATCATCCCATCGCGCAATTTCGCCGGTTCGCGCGTCGAGAGAACCAGGCCCACGTCGGGCAGGAAGAGGCGGAAGGCGCAGACCAGTTGCACCATTTCGCGGTCGCTTAGGTGGGTGAGAGGCTCGAATTCGCCGGCGCAGGGACGCAGCCGCGGCATGGAGATGGTGACGGCGGACATCCAGCAATGGCGCAGCAGGTAACTCGCGTGCGCCGCCACGCTCAGGGCCTCGCGCCGCCAGTCGGCCAGGCCGTAAAGCGCGCCGATGCCGATGCGGCGGAATCCGGCGGCGTAGGCGCGCTCGGGGGTTTCGAGCCGCCAGTCGAAGTTCCGCTTTGGTCCGGCGGTGTGCATCTGCTCGTAAACGGCCCGGTCGTAAGTTTCCTGATACACCACCAGGCCGTCCGCCCCGGCGGCGGTGAGCGGCCGGTAGTCGGCGGATTCCATCGGGCCGATTTCGAGGGAGACGCCCGGGGAGATTTCGCGCACGGCCGCGACGCATTGTTCGAGATAACCGTTGGAGACAAATTTCGGATGTTCGCCGGAAACAAGCAGGATGTTGCGGAAGCCTTCGGCCACCAGCGCCCGAGCCTCGGCCACCACCTCATCCAATGTCAGGGTGACGCGCAGGATCGGATTGTCGCGCGAGAAACCGCAATACTTGCAGTTGTTGATGCACTCGTTGGAGAGGTAAAGCGGCGCGAACAGGCGCATCACCTTGCCGAAGCGCTGGAGAGTGATCTGCCGGCTGCGCCGGGCGAGATCCTCGATGCGGCCCGCCGCCGCGGGTGAAATGAGCGCGGCGAAGTCCGCCAGGCCCGGAACCGGGCGGGCCAGGGCGGCTTGCACGTCGGCGGCGGTGGCGGTTTGCGACTGGGCCAGCAGGCGGTCCAGCGGCAGGGCATTGAATTCCGGGACAAAGCTCACAACGGCTCATTTTCCGCGAGGCGGCGCGCGATGCAAAAGTTTTTCTGAAGTCCCGGCCCGGAGCGCCGATAACGCGGGTGATGACATTGACACAAAGCGAGATCGCGGCGCCGACGGCCCTGTCGCTGGATGAAATCACGGCGCGCGTGCGGCAGTGCATGAGGCTGCCGGCGTTGAGCAGCACCAACAGCGCGCTGCGCGAACTCCTGGACGGCGAGCACAGTTACACGCAGCAAATCTCCGATGTCATCCGCCGCGACCCGACCCTGACCTCGCGGCTGCTCCGGCTGGTGAACACGGTCTATTACGGCCTGCCCAAGCGCATCACGAGCATTGAGCAGGCGGTATTTTACCTTGGCATCCGGCAGGTCCGGCAGCTCGCGCTGGTCACGCCGGTGATTGAAGAGTTCCAGTTGCTCACGGCCGGCACGCCGTTCACCTGGAAGCTGCTCTGGCAGCATTGCATCGGCACCGCGATGATCGCCAACGAGCTTTACGGCATGACCCGAACCGCCCCGGACGAGACGCCGTATGTAGCCGGGCTGTTGCATGACATGGGGAAAATCCTCATGGCGTCCGCCTTCCCGAAACACTTCCGCGCCGTCCGGTCACGCATTGATGCCGGGGAGACAGACCTGCTCGCCGTCGAGCGCGAGGTGCTGGGCGCGGACCACGCGGAGATCGGGGCGATTTATCTCGAACACCACCACCTGCCTGCGGCGCTGGTCGCCACGGCGCGGTTTCACCATCGGCCGGAGGACTCCACCGAAGACGTGGTGGCGGCCGTGCATCTCGCCGACCTGCTGATCCGCGGTGCAAAGATCGGCAGCAGCGGCAACCCCGCCGAGGTGACGACCGGGGCCTGCGCGGATTGTCCGGCCTGGTCCATCCTCTGCCCGAATCTCGGCGATGAGGAAAAGGCCATCGCCCGCGCCTCGCTAAACCGGACGTTGGCGCGGCTGCCGATGATTCTGGAAGGGCTGGTTTAGGCCGGTCCGGGGAAAGGAGCCTGCGGCGTATCGAGGGAAGGGCGTGATCCACCGCCCGGCGGGGCGCTGGCCGAATCCGGCATTGACTCATCCGGCGCAAATCCATCGACTGTGCCGCGTCGTGAGCCAGACACCGCGCATTTCAGTCCTCCTCAGTTGCTACAACAACGCGCGGTTCGTCGCCAAGAAGCTCGCGGAAATCCGCGCCCAGACCCTTTTCTCGCAGGCGGAGTTCCTGTTCATCGAAACGGCGTCGCCGGAGCGCGAGCGCGAGTTGTTCGCCCCGTTCTGCCGTGAGTTTTCCAATTGCCGCGTCATCGCCACCGACGACCGCCGCACCTTGTACCAGGCCTGGAACCTCGGCTGGGCGGAGGCGCGCGCGCCGCTGGTTTGCTACTCGAACATGGACGACGCGATGCACCCGCTGTTGCTCGAGACGGTCGTTGCCGCGATGGAGGCGCGCCGCCTCGATGTCTGCTCGACGCTCATCGCGAAGCAGGAGATGGACGCCGGTTGGAACGACTGGGACGCGGCGCGCATCGTGAAGCTGCCGTTGAGCACGCGGCTCGGGCCGTTCGCGGCGTGGCGGCGGGAGTTGCGCGCATCGCTCGGCGGGTTCGACGAGCGGTTCATCGCCGCGGCCGACAAGGAATTCTGGCATCGCATCGCCAGGGCGAATCTGCGCGTGGGGTTGGTGCCGCAGATCCTTTACCTCTACACCCGCAACCCCGCCTCGCTGTCGCAGGACGTACGCAAGAGCGAACGCTGGCAGAAGGAGAAGGCGCTGCTGGCGGAGACGAAACCCGCCTGGCCTGCGGCTTTGCGCTGGCGGATTCGCGCCATCCGCGCGTGGCGCTCGCTGGTGCCGTCCTTCGGTTTCGTGCCGCTGCCGGCGGGAGGACGGCGATGAAGCTCGGATTCCTGCTCTTCGATTATTTTCCGTTCGGCGGCCTGCAACGCGACTGCCTGAAGATCGCGCGGCTTTGCGCGGCGCGCGGCCATGACGTCACGTTCTTCACCCGCACCTGGCAGGGGGATAAACCCGATGGAATCCGCGTTGAACTTTTCGGACGCCATGGGTTCACCAACGTGCAGCGCAACCGCGCGTGGTTGAAACAACTGGCCGCGACCCTGCCCGGGCGTGGACTGGACGGCGTGATCGGATTCAACAAACTGCCCGGCCTCGATGTGTATTACGGCTCGGACCCGTGTTACGCCGCGAAGGTCGCCCGGTTGAAGCCGGCCTGGTATCGCTGGCTGCCGCGCTACAAACATTTTCGCGGGCTGGAGGAGGCCGTGTTCGCGCGCGGAAACCACACGCATGTGCTCGTGCTGACCGAGCAGGAGATTCCGCGTTACGAGCAGTTCTACGGCACCGGGCGTGAGCGCTTTCACGTCCTGCCGCCGGGCATCGAGCGACGAGTCTCGTCCGCGGAGCAGCAGCACGCCGTGCGCGGGCGGTTACGGCGCGAGAACGGCTGGCCCGATGGCGAACGCCTGTTGCTGCTCGTCGGCTCGGGCTTCCGGGTGAAAGGGTTGGACCGCGCCATCCGCTCGTTCGCCGCGCTGCCGGAACCGGTGCGGGCCGGGACGAGGCTGGTGGTCATCGGCCAGAACCGGCCGGGCGAATTCGCGCTGCTGGCCCGGAGACTCGGCGTGGCGGCGCGCGTGCATTTCCTCGGCGGCCGCAACGACGTGTTCGACTGGCTGCTCGCCGGCGACCTGCTCGTGCATCCGGCCTACAGCGAGGCGGCGGGGATGATTCTGCTCGAAGCGATCACCGCGGGCCTGCCGGTGCTGGCCACCGATGTTTGCGGCTACGCGTTTCACATCGAGGCCGCGCGGGCGGGGATGGTTTTGCAATCGCCGTTCGCGCAGGAGGAATGCGACCGCGCGCTGGCTACGATGATTGCCTCACCGCAGCTTGCTGAATGGCGCGCCAACGGCCCGGCTTACGCGGCGCGCGAGGACCTTTACAGTTGCCACACGCGCGCGGTGGAAATCATCGAGCGCGTGGTCGCGGCAAAACGCGCCACCGGCTGATCCCGCTCAACAATGCGTTGCGCCGCCGAACTCATCCGCATGGTACGAACTGCGCACCATCGGACCGCTGGCCACGTGTGTGAAGCCCATCGCCGCGGCGCGCATCCGCAACGCCTCGAACCGGTCCGGATGCACATACTCCACCACCGGCAAATGCTTGAGGCTCGGCTGAAGATACTGGCCCAGCGTGAGGATGTCGCATTCCGCCGCGCGCAAATCCTCCATCGCCCCGATCACCTCGTCCTCGCGCTCGCCCAACCCGAGCATCATCCCTGACTTCGTGAAGACCTGCGCGCCGCCGCGCTCCTTCACCTTGCGCAACACCGACAACGACCGGTCGTACGTCGCGCGCGAGCGGACCTCCGGCGTCAACCGGCGCACCGTTTCGAGGTTGTGGTTGAAAATATTCGGGCGCGCGGCCAGCACGGCATTGATGGCCTCGTCCTTGTCGAGAAAGTCCGGTGTCAGCACCTCGATCACGATGCCGGGATTCAAGGCCCGCACCGCCTCGATGGTCTGCCGGAAATGCTCCGCCCCGCCGTCCGCGATGTCATCCCGCGCCACGGCGGTGATGACCACGTGCTTGAGGTTCATCCGCCGCGTGGCCTCGGCCACACGTTGCGGCTCGTCCGCCTCCAGCGCCAGCGGTTTGGCGGTGCTCACCGCGCAGAAACCGCACGCGCGCGTGCAACGATCCCCGGCGATCATGAACGTGGCCGTGCCCTTGCTCCAGCACTCCCAATGGTTCGGACAACGCGCGCTCTCACAGACCGTGTGCAGGCGCAGGTCATCGATCAAACCGCGCGTCTGGGCAAACGTGCTGCTCGTCGGCAACTTCAGGCGCAGCCACTCCGGGATGCGCGGACGCGGCTTCAATGGAACTTCGGCGGTGATCATCCGGCGGTCTCCCTCGTTTCAATTTGCTGCCAGAACTCGGCCAACTGGTCCGTGTCAAAATCCGCCAGCACCTCGCCATCCACCTCGATCACCGGCGCCAGGGTCTGCCCGGACAAGCGCGTCATTTCCTGCCAGGCTGCGCGACTGGAAATCACATCCAGCTCCTCGAACGCGATGCCGCGTTCCTCGAGCCAGTCCTTGGCCTCGTGGCACCAGCCGCAAAACGGCTTCACAAACAATCGAATCTTCCGGTCTTTCATCGAACGGCGGCGAAACTACACCCCGCCCCCGCCGACTCAATGGTTGATTTGCGGGGCGCATCTCCCTTTCTTGGAAGATGCGCCCTTCCGAGTGGTGGAACTCGTCGCGCCGTGTCGAACGGCGCAATGGACTCGCCGTCAGCGGCGCGTGATCGGATCGCCCGCCGGGCGCGGGCTTGTTTTGTCTCAGCGCGACAAACCCCACCACACCGCGCCGACAGCGGCCAGGAAATGTGGCTCATGACAAGGAACGTCTGGCGCACTCCTCGACGCTGGCGCGTCAACCAACCGCACGACGAACGCGACAGCGTCATGGACTGCGGCGGCACGACGCCGCTTTCCCCGGCGCGACATGCCGCGCCGTTCCAAAACACGCTCCCTCCCCAATCTGGCTGACCCCAATCTGGTTGACCTTCCTT
>CAYQWK010000156.1:0-12838 GCA_964420805.1 uncultured Bifidobacteriaceae bacterium
GTGACGCGGTCATCACCGGCATCGGCCTGATCGGGAATGAGAAGCTCGCCCTAGGGGTTTTGTACTTCAGATTCCTCGGGGGCTCCATGGGCTCGGTCGTCGGCGAGAAACTCACCCGGCTGATCGAGGCGGGCACGGAGAAACGACTACCCGTGGTCATCATTTCCACCAGCGGCGGCGCGCGCATGTACGAAGGCATGTTCAGTCTCATGCAGATGGCCAAGACCTGCGGCGCGCTGGCCTATCACGCGAAAGCGCGGCTCCCTTACATTTCCGTACTCACCCACCCCACCACGGCCGGAGTCATGGCCAGCTACGCCAGCGTCGGCGACCTTATCATTGCCGAACCGAACGCGATGATCGGCTTCGCCGGGCCGCGCGTGATCAAGGACACCACCCAAGCCGAGCTTCCGCCCGGATTTCAGACCGCAGAATTCCTGCTCGACCACGGTCTCATCGACGCCATCGTTCCGCGCCGCGAGATGAAGGAACGCCTGGCCAATTACCTCGATTACATGATGAGCGGCCGGAAGGCGGCGTAGCCCGCGCAACCGCCGGATGGTTCGGCCGTATGTTGGTCCGTTTCGCGCATGTGGTCTTGGTTGCGGCGCTACTCTGCGGATGCACAGCCCATGATGCGTCTGGGACAATCTGCTGGGTCAATTCACCCGACTACGATTGGCGGGGTCACGTTGGTAGACGCAGCTATGGCTTGGTTGGCTTTGAGTCCGCGACACTGGTCTGGTGTGGCCGCACTTACTACTCGGTTTCCATTCCGCTTCCGAGCCTGCTCGCGCTGTTGGCGGGTTTTGGTGCGGTGGCGGGTTTCGGTTGTGTCGTTTGGCGGAGACGGCGTCGTGAGCACACAACGGCCTGAACCAAGGGCTGCGATGAACCGGCGCGCCGCGTGGCATTTGGGCGGTTCACATGCTCCTGAATGAGCACTTGGAACCACGGCTTTCGCGGATTTCACGGATGAGCAGCGCGTGGCCGTCCTGCCCGGCTTCGCCAGGCGGGTTAACAAAAAATCACGTCCGGCTCGCGCTCCCGGGCATCCGCATACGTGTCATTTGTGAAATCCGCGGTTTCCCGCCTGGCTCATGGCAGCACCGTCACGCGGAAGAACCGTTGCGCCGGGGCGGCGGTGCCGTTCGTGAACGACAGCGTGTTTCCGGCGGCGGTCACGTCCTGCAAGAACGTCCACGCGGGCGCGGTCAGGTCGTCCTTGTATTCCACGCGATAGCTGCGGCCGGGCCGGCTGTCCCAGGCCAGTTCCAGATTGCCGCCGTTGCGGGTGAAGCCGGTGAAGGCAGGACGGTCCAGCACCTCGATGTTGATGCTCTCGGTGTCGCTCTGCGCGGGCGCGCCGTTGTCCGTCACCCGGATGGTCACGGCAAAATTCCCCGCCGCGATCGGCGTCCATGTGAACGCGCCACCCAACGTGATGCCTGCGCCAACGGGCGCGCCCGGTTCGAGCGTGTAGCCGAGCAGCCACGGAGGTGTCTCCGCGTCGGAGGCGGAGGCGGTGAATGACAAGGTGTGGCCGAGATAAACCGTGCGGTTGCCCACCGGGTCGAGCACTGGCGGCGTGTTCGGCGCGGCGCCGATGCTGTTGGCCGCGCGTGGCGTCGCGGTGCCGGGCATGAAGGCGATGTTCGCGTTGCCATCCGGGTAGCGCCCCTGGCTCACGTCGTTCGTCTGCTGCCCGAAGGACACCGCGTCAATCTGCGTGCCGTCGGCGGCGAACAGGGCGATGACCTCGCCGGTGGCGGCGAGTTGGAAGTTCACGTGCATGTCCGGGCGCGGTAGGCCGCCGGCCATGTTTTGGCCGGTCTCATTGTCGGCCCAGACGAGGAGATGCCCGCCGGGCGGAATGATGTGCGGGCCATTGGTGGTGATGCGGTATTTGAATTTATTCGTGAGCGTGTCGGTGAGATAATACGCCTCCAAATCAACCGCATTGGTGCCGGGATTGTAGATCTCGAACCAGTCGTCGAAGGCGCCGTCCGCCGGATCGGCCAGCGCGTTCGTGTTGCCCGCCATCCACTCGTTGATGAAAACCACCAGCGGCGCAGAGCGGCTGTCATTCGTCCCACCGGCCGTCACGTAGCTGAACTCCATCCGGTCGAACGGCTGGCCGTCGGGGAACGAACCGTAGCTGCGGTCCGCGTGCAGTCCCGTGTAGGTCACGTAATCGAGCGTTTGCGGCGCGCCGTTGAAGACGCGTGCGATAGCCACGGTGCCGGAGCCGGCTTCGAGTTGGAGCGCGGCGTGAATCTCGGAATTGGTTGTCTGCCCCGGCTCGTTGTCGAGGAACACGACGCGGAACCCGCCCGCCGGGATCGAGTGGCCGGACGGGAACGCCCAGTTGGTCAGGTTTGTGTAGGTCGTAGTGAGGTAAAGCCCGTCGAGCGAGACTGCGTTGGTGCCGGGGTTGTGCAGTTCGATCCACGATTCACGCTCGCCGAAGGCATCGGCAGGCCCGGTCAGGTTCACGGCCTGCAATTCGTTGATCCATAGGTTCTGGAAGACGGGCAGGTTGGTTGCGGACTGGCTGGCGGCACCGGGCGAAATGTAGTTCGTCGCCTGGCTGATGAGCTGCGGCGGGATGTAATTCGACGGCGTGATCACGGGGAAAACATTGCGGGTAATGTTGAGGTTGGCGCTTTGCATTCGCACGTTGATGTTGGTGTAGCCGGAGACGTTGGTGGACCAATACCAGAACGAAAGCGTGCCGGTCGAACCGGTGGGCAGCGTGTTCGTGTAGAGGAACTGGGTGAACATGCGTGGAATGGCCGAGCCGGTGTTCGTCTGCGCCAGCATCAAAGCACCGGAGCCGGAATGGACCAGGTCGTTCACGATGGCCGTGTAAGGCATGTTGGTGCCCGGCACCCACGGATTCGTGCCATAAGGCGTGCCGTTCGTGTCGCTGAATGCCTGTTCGAAGCCACCGTTGAAAATGTAGTTGTAGCCCACGCCCGCGTTGGTTCCTCCGACGAGTGAAATGTCATCGATCCAGTTCGTTCCACTGCCATCCAACTGGATGAGTAGCCGGGCCACCCCGCTCACGTTGGTGGTTATCGAGGCGAACCGCCAGCCGATGTTCGTCGAGGCGGGGATGATGACCTCCGGCGAATAGAGTGCCGGCACCGAATACGCGCTCCAGTTGCCCGCGCGCACGATGGCCTGCCGCGAATCGACAAGCTGGTAGGACGCGCCCGTGCCATTTGCGCCCTGCGGCCACGGCGAACCGGGTTCGTAGCGCACCCGGCAGACAATGGCCCGGGCGTTGGTGCCTTCGGGCCGCGTCAACGTGATCGTCTCGCCGTCGCTCTGGAAACTTCCGTTGAACTGGTCGAACACGGAAACCGCCGCGCCGTAAAGCGTGGCAAACGCGACGCGATCGCTGGCCAGCACCAGATAAGAGCGCGGGGCAAGGAGCGTGCTGGCGGGGAAGGTGTAATCCAGCCCGTTCAAGCTCCAGCCGGCGAGATCGAATGTGGTGTTGCTCGAGGTGTTGAACAACTCGATGTATTCGCCACCCGCCATCGACGGGCGGAACATGATTTCATTAATGACCACCGACGTCGCCGGATCGGACGCGGGGCCGGTGTAATTCACAGCGTTGGTGAAGGCCGTTCCCGCCACCGTGCGGCCGAGGCGGTCGAGGCCCTGGATGACGAGCGTGTTCGTGCCGGAGCCGAGCACCACGCGGGCGGTCCAGTTGGTGATGCTGGTCCAGGTGACGGATGCGACCACGCCGTTGATCGAGATATCCTTCACGTTCACGGGCGCCCAGCCGGTGATGCTCGCGACATTGGTGGCGGATGATGAACTCGCCGGTGTCGTGACGTTGAAGCCGTTGGTCATGCCGGCCAACTGGCCGAGGATGTAGTTGCGCCGCGCGGTCACGTAATCCTTTACCGTCACGATTCCCCCGCCCGTTCCGGTGCCGTACTGCACGTTGTTGGCGGTGAACGCAGCGGCCTTGGCGTCCATGATTGGATCCGTGTAGGCGTTGTTGAGCGGGCCATCCACCAGTTCCTTGAAGGCGCGGAAATAGGCGCGTCGAATCTCCGGCGTGTTGTAGGCCACGACCATCCGCGCGTCGCTCGTGCCGCTGAAGAGGTCCGTCGTCGGCCCGTGTCCGCTGCCGGTGCCCATCGTCCAGTCGATGTCCCACGGCAGCATGACCACGCGGTCGCGGTTGGGCTTGTAGGTGTAGGTGTTCTTGCCGCGCGAATAGCCGTAGGAATCGAAATTACCCACCGTGTGCTGGCAGGCGAACTCGCGCATCCATTGCTCGAAGTCGGCGATGGCCCCAAAGCGCGCCAGGTCGATGGCCGCCGCGCTGTTGACCGTCGGGCTGATGGCGTTGAGCAGTGCGAGGAAGTTCGTGTAGTTGTTCGCCGAGTCTCCCGCCCCCAGGCCGCGCTTGCGCCACATGAAACGGTAGGGCGCCCAGTTCAGCATGTTCGTCCCGCCCAGCGTCACCTCGCGGCGTGTCAGGTCGCCGTCGTTGTTCGAGAACGCCGTGGCCGCGTCGTTGAACTCCATCCAGTCCTCGACCTTGATCAACTCGCCTTCGTTGTCGTCCGGGAACCACTGATCCACCACCTCGCCATTGGGCTGCTGCGCGTCCTCGTAAATGAAGTTTCCCGCGAACGTGCTGATGGTGTTGCGCTGGCTGCCGTTCACGAACACATGCACGTAGCGCCGGAAATAATGCGGCAGATCCAGCCCCTGGAAGAAAAGGTAGCTTGTCTGTTCCGCCTGCGCAGAAAGGTCATGGGTCGTGGTTGTGCCGTTGATATTGCCGGGCAGCACGATGTTGTAGTCGGCCGAACCGAGCACCTTGTCGTCCTTGGGCATTTGTACGATGTAATCGCAGCGGATCGCTCCCGCCGGCCCGGCCGTCATCGAGCCGCGATGGAACGCGCTGCCGGAGTACAGCCCGCCAGCGTTGTACACCACACGGTGGCTATTGTACACAAACGTCATGTCCACCGCCGCGTTGTTCAGACTGTCGCGCACATGCCAGCGGTTCGATGCGGTCGAGGAAAGCCACAGGTGATAGGTGCCGAAGCTGCCAGGCATTTGCGTCTCGCCCCACCGGACCAGGCATTCGCGCGACGGCGCGTCGTTCGGGAAGCAGCGCGGTGCCTCCGTCGGGAAAACGTCGCGCGGGAAGAGCGTCGTCGCGCCGAGGCCGTCGGTGGCCTGCACGTAAAACGCCGCCATAACGCCAACGGCCTGCGCCGGCATGGTCGCGCTGAACACACCGTCGCCCGCCACCGCGTCGCCGCCCGTGCCGTTGTCCGCCATCGCCACGGAATTGAACCCCGGAGCGGGATCAATGCGGTAACGCAGCGTGACCGCCGACACTCCGTCCGGATCCGACACGCGCGCCGTCACCACCACGGGATCGCCGGCAGCGGGCAGCACCGGCGCGTGCTGGACCGCGGTGATCACCGGTCCCGCGTTCGTCGCGTAACGGCTGTTGCGCGCGCCAGGAGTGCCTAGATTGGAAGGCACCGCCAGGCGGCCCGGGGCCTCCAGTGTCCCGCCATGCAGTCGCAGCAAAATCTCCGGCCACCCGCGCAGCCAGCGCGCCTTGCAGCGCAGCGTGGTCGTGTTTGCCGCCAGCGCGCTGAACGCGGGCGAGCGGACCTTGTTCGCTCCGTTGTCACCGCGCGATGCGGCGCGAAGGCGGAGCGATTTGGTGCCGAGATAACCGGAGTTCTCGAGCACCGACTGGTCGTGCGAACCCTGGAACGTCCAGCCGTTCGTCCCGGACTCAAAGCCGCTGTTCGCGCCGATCAGATTTACCGTCGTCGTCGGCGTGCTGCGCACCTCGACCTCGTCCACCAGGCACTCGCCAATGCCGAGCAGCATGATGTGGAGGTTGTCATTCGTCGGGGAGCCAAGCGGTTCACCCAGGCCCCAGGTGTATTCCACATTCGTCCACGGTGCCTTGGCGGTCTCGTCGCTGTCCGCCCAGTTTGCGGCGGCGCGTGGGTCCGCGTTCGGATCAAGCAGTTCGAGGCTGCTGCCGCCGCCATCAGACCAGTTGCCCCAGCGACCGGCGGTGCCGTAGGTCACCTCGCAAGCCACGGGATGAATCACGTTGGTCGTGACCACCAGCGTGTTGGTATTTGTGGTCACCAGCGTTTGCGGCATCGTGAGCGCCACGCGCTCGCCGCCGTTGGCGAGGGTGCCGCTGTAATTCCCGAGCGTGTTCGCAATCGAGAGCGCGCCGCCATAACGCGCCATCAGGTTCGTGGCGTTCTTCGCCACCACGAGGTAAGCACCGGCGTTGAGGGTTGTGTTGGTTGGGAACTCGAAGGAGACGCCATCGCTCAACTTCCAGCCCGCGAGACTCACGGTGTTCGTGCCGCGGTTGAAAAGCTCGATGAACTCCTCGTCTGAATTCCCGCTGATCGGGTTGTACATGAGTTCGTTAATGACGATTTCACCGCGCCACGGTGCGGCGTTGTTCGTGCCACTCGTGGTGGCGGAGAGCGGATACCAGTCCACGCCACCGTCGGGCACGCGGCCCGAGGATCGTCCCGCCGCCTGCGCGTCGTAGTCCACCGTGTCAACCACTCGCGTTGCGTTCGAGTTCCAAAGGAAGATCCGCTCGCCGCCCGCGGCGAGACCAAAACCAAGCTGCGCCTCCGTGAAGGCGACGAAGCCGCGCGCGGGAATCACCGTGCCGTCCGGGATGCGGAACTTGTTCGTGTCGGGATCATCGCTCAACCACGCGCCTGAAACGTCGGCGGGCGAATTAGCGTGGTTGTATAGCTCAATGAAACCCGTGGCCGGAGGGGCCGGGTTGGCGAGGAACTCGTTGATCACCACGTTTCGCAGCGGTTCCCATGACCACGGCTCGGCGCGGCCCGGCGAGCCATCAAGCGTGTCGCTGGCGCTCCAGGCCGCGACGTTGCCTTCGCCATACGACGGCCGTACGAGGGTGAGCGAGTGGCCCGCACCATCGGCCGCGATGGGCCACGGATTCGCGCCGCGATAATTCACCTCCAGCATCACCGCGTCCTGGCGGTTGCGCAGGCGCACGGTGCCATTGTCGTTCGGCAGGCTGTTCGTGAACGGACCCAGCACACCGGAAATCCCATGGTGGGCGGCGAGGGAGGCCGGTTCGCGCGCGACGACGAGGAAGCCGCCGGCGCGGAGAATTGTGTTCGTCGGAAAGGTGTAATCAATCGATCCGGAAAGCCGCCAGCCGCCAAGGTTCTCATTGATCGAGCCCGAGTTGAACAACTCGACGAACTCCAGGCTGTTGGTCACGCCCGGGATGTTGCGCGGGTGGTAATGAATTTCCGAGATGACCAGCGCCGTCCGGCGGCTCGACGGCCCGAGCGGTTCGCGCGGCAGGGAAATCGTTGTCGCGACGGGGTTGTTCGTCAGTTCGGCGAAGTCGCGGAACTGCGCCGTGGCGGTGGCGTTCGTCGAATGCCCGCCGACTGAGAAGCCGAGATAAACGGTGGACGACATGGCGATGGTCACGCTGCCGAGCGGAGCCCAGGTCGCGCCGTCCGGTCCGGCGAATCCGCTGAACACATTGCCCGCGCGTTTCAGGCGCAGCCAGGTGTCCGGGTAACTTGCCGGGAAACTGCCGGAGCCAAGCGTGGCGCTGCCCGAATCGCGGTAGCTTAGGAAGCAGCCCGCCATGGTCGGCGTGGCCAATGACGCGACGAAGCGCGAATTGGCCGCCAGCGTCTCACGCGCCATCAGGCCGGCCTTGCTCCACAAGTCGGCGAAGGTCAGCGAATTCACACGCACCTTCACGTCGAAGTCGCCGGTATGGCTGCGCGACTCGAACTGGAATTGGTCGGATGCGCCCCCGATGTCCGCGCCGCCGCCGGTCACGTCGAACGCGCCGTCGCCGACGAGGCTCGACGAACCCGGAAGCGCGGGCGAGCCGATGTCCGTCGCGGAGAAATTCAGCAGGTTGAAGAGAATCGAGGAATTGGTCGCGATGACCCGTGCGCCGGAGTCCGTCACGTTGTTGACCGTGAGCAGGTAATTCGTGCCTGTGGACATGGGGGTGGTGGTGAGGATGACTGTGTTGGATCCTGCCCCGTAGGCGGCGCCCAGCACGCTGATTCCTCCGCTGATGGCGTAGTTTGCGCCGTTGGTCGCGCCGGGCGGGACGACCTGCTTGGTGAAGGTCACGGCCAGGCTGTTCGTGGTTGCGAACACCGACACCAGCGCCGGTGGGTTGGTGTCCGTGACCGTGATGTTGACGGGCGCGGAGGTGGACGAATATCCCGCGCTGTCCCGCGCGACGGCCGAGAACGAATACGCTCCTTCGAGCAGCGGGCCGACCGTGGCGGTGAATGACGAACCGCCCGCCGAACCGAGGCTGTTCGTGCCCTGGAACAATTGTACGCTCACCACCGAGCCGTCCGCGTCGCTGGCCGTGGCGGTGACGGGAATGGTCGCGGGCGCCTGAAGCACCTGCCCGTTTGAGGGCGTGGTGATCGCGACCAGCGGTGGAATGATCCCGGTGAGTTCAAGCGCGAAGCTCAGGTCCGCGCTGTTCGTCGAACCCTGATGAATCTCCACGGCGATGACGTTCGTGCCGTTGACCAGCGCCGCGGGCGAAATGACTGCCAGTTCGTTGGTGAACTCGCCGTCGCTCAGGGCCAGCGTGCTGGCGGTGATTGGTCCGGCAGGCATGTTAATGCGGCGCACTTCGGTGCCGTTAAGATGCACAACTGCGCCGTCGTCATAAACCGTGCGCAGCAGGAGGTTTGACCAGTAAGTGGCGTTGGTGACCACGAAGGAACGGCGGAACCAGGTGGTGATGTATTTGTTGTTCGGATCCGGGCCGTAGCCAATCACGGCGGTTTCATCGCCGTCGCCGTAGCCGAGTTCCGCGTTGTTGGTGCTCCAGGCCGCGTCGTTGAAATTGGTCGCGGTCCACGTCGCTCCCGGGTCCACGCCGGTGGCGAGGTAACGCCAGGTGGAATTCAACGGCACGATCTGTAACTGTGCCGGCAACGCCTGCACCTCGACCTCGCCCATGGCAAGCACGTCCGCCTCGTCCGCATTGCCTTGTCCGCCGGTGCCCGAGAGGTCCGGGTCGGGCGTGCGCGTGACGCGCACCCGGCCGCCATTCACCGCCGCGCCGGTCAGGGCGACCAGATCCACGGTGATGGTCGCCGGGCCGTTCGGGTAGGCGTTTCCGGTATTCTCCGGATTGAGCAACGCGGAGGTCCAGTTGGTCACCGTGCCGGTTACGTCGGTGATGCGCACGGTGATGTCGCGCAGCCGCGAACCGCAGCAACTCGAACGGTTGTAGAGGATGATCCGCTCGATGGCGTAAAGGTTCGTCAGGTTCACCTCCCAGGTGGACGGCGTGTTCAGACCGGCCTGCGTATGCGTGAAGTCGCCGGTGTTGCCGTTGACCGCCAGGTCCGACGCGTAGGTGCTCAACGTGGACGACTGCGAGGTGGGCCGTCCGAGGGCGACATTGGGACTGGCCGCCCGCGACAGGTCGGGCAGGAGGACGAGCAGGGTGAGGATCGTCGAGGCGATGATTGGGCGCATGTTGCTGGATTTCATGTCCCCGCCGGCGCGTCGTCACAATTTCGTTGCCAACGATTCCGAAGACACGGCAACGACGCATCGGCGCGGGGGTCAAAGTGCCCGGAACGTAGCCGACACGCTCGGTGCGGGGAAGTCTCAAAGTGCGAACCGCAAAGTACGAACCCGTGTCGTGAAAATTCCTCTTGGAAGCCCCCGTGTCGTTACCTAGTGTCCACCGCTCGCCTTGGCGGCGGCTGCGTTTTCCGCCATGCCACGGCGGTATTCTCTGAACGTATTTGAAAGGTCTCCTGTGAATGTAACGGTTGAAAATCTCGGTCCCTGCAAAAAGTTGCTGCGCTTCGACATCGCGGCGGACGCGGTCAATGCCGCCTTTGACGGCGTTGCCAAGGACTTCCAAAAGCAGGCGTCGGTGCCCGGTTTCCGCCCCGGCAAGGCTCCCAAAGACATGGTCCTCAAGCGCCATGAGAAGGACATCGAGGAGGAAACCAAGCGCAAGCTGATGAACGACAGCTACCGGCAGGCGCTCAAGGACCACAAGATCGACCCGGTCGGTTATCCCGACATCGAGGAAATCCAGTTCGGCCGCAACCAGCCCATGCAGTTCGCCGCCACGCTGGAAACCGCGCCCGAAATCAGCCTTCCCGAATACCGTGGCCTGCCCGCCCAACGCGAGCGCCGCAGTGTCACCGACCAGGACATTGAAAAGGCCATCGGCCTGCTCGCCGAGCGCAATGCCGACTTCAAGATCGTGGAACGCGAAGCCAGGGAAAACGACGTCATTGTCGTGAACTACACTGGCACCTGCGACGGACAGCCCCTCACCGTCCTTGCCCCGACCGCGCGCGGGCTTACCGAGGCGAAGAACTTCTGGGTGGAAGGCCGCTCAGACAGCTTCATCCCCGGTTTCGCCACCCAGTTGCTCGGCTCCAGGGCGACCGACAAACGCACGGTGAACGTGGATTTTCCCGCTGACTTCGTGACCCCTCAACTGGCGGGCAAGAAGGGCGTGTACGAAGTCGAAGTCGTCGAGGTGCGCGAGAAATCCGTGCCTGCCCTGGACGACGCTCTGGCCAAGAGCTACGGCGCGGAGAACCTCGCCGCCCTGCGCGAAGGCGTCCGTCGTGACCTTCAGAATGAGCTGAACACCAAGCAATCCCGCGCCATTCGGGGCCAGGTCGTCAACCACCTGCTCGGCCAGATCAATGCCGAGATGCCCGAGATGCTCGTCAACATCGAGACCCGCAACATCGTTTACCAGATCGTCAACGAGAACAAACAACGCGGCATCCCCGAAGAGGCCATCACCGCGCAGAAGGACGCCATCTTCCAATCCTCGCAGAAGTCCGCCAAGGACCGCGTGAAGGCGAACTTCGTCTTCCAGAAGATTGCGGAAAAGGAAGGCATCCGCGTGAAGGAAGAGGACGTCAACGCCCGCATCTACACCATGGCCCAGCAATACCAGATGGCCCCGGACAAGTTTGCCAAGGAACTCGAAAAGCGCGGCGGCGGCGTCAACGAAATCGTCAGCCAGATTCTCGCCGAGAAGGTCATCGATTTCCTCCAGCTCCACGCGAAGATCGACGAGGTCGATCCCGCGCCGGAAACGAAGAGCTGAACCATCTCCCCTTTGCACCAAGGCACCTGCGGCAACGCTGGTGCCTTTTTCCTTTTTCAACCCGGCTTCCGAAAAGGAGAACCGCGAATGGACGCCAATGGACCCGAATGGCGCAGGTGCTGAACGTCCTTGGTTGAGGAACATTTCTGTGCAGCCCTCGGGGCGAAGCTGGCAAGGCGCGCGGTGGATTCCGGGTGGAACGGGCCACCGGCCCGTTCTGTCGGGCGACGCGCCCGACAGCGGAGCATGCGTGGCGGGGCAGGATTTCGAGCGCGGCTGGTGCGTTCCGTTCGACGCCAGGTTGCCACCGGAAATGGCCAGGTTGGCCGTCCCCCCCCCCGGATCGGCACCGGATTCAATCGCGTGTGTTCGCGTCCATTCGCGGTTAAACTTTGGCGATCTGGTTCACCGCCCGAACTCGTTCACGCTCCGCCACTCCGCCATTCCTTCCTTCCAGAAATAGGCGTCGCCGCTTACCGAGCCGAGTACGATCATCTCCTTCACCTGCGATGGCGTGAACGGCCCGATCTGGTTGCCATCCGTGGACACAAAGATGCACGGCGTCTCGACCACCTTCACGATCGGCGCCGCGCGCAGTGGCTCTGGTTCGGCCTCCTCGTCGGGATCCTTCGGTTGCGGGATGTAACGGCGGCAGGCCTTCCAGATCCCCATCAACGCCAGCCCGCCCAGCATTCCGCCGACGTGCGCGGCGAACGCCGTGCCATCATTCGCCTCCGGATCCTTGTAACTCATCACCGCCCAGAACAAATCCGAGAGAAACCAGAACGACACCACCAGCCACGTCGGCAGCCAGAAGTCGCCGTTGAAGAAACGGAAAAAGAAGAACGCGAAATACCGGAAGTTGATCTTCGTCTTCGCCAGCAGGAGCAAAAACCCGCCGATGCACGCCGAGATTGCGCCGGAAGCGCCGACCATCGGAATCTCCTGCGGCGAGAGCATGGCCAGTTGCCCCGCCTGCGCCGCCACGGCGGGAGCCGCGTCGGGAATCGCCACCATGTAGGTGAACGCTGCCGCCAGTCCGCCGACGAGATAGAAGATCACGTACTGCCACCGCCCGATGGTGTCCTCCACGCACGAGCCGAACAGGAACAAATAGACCATGTTGCCGAGCCAGTGGAACAACCCGCCATGCACGAACATGTGGGTGATGAAGGTGTAGGAGGTCTTCTCGGCGGGGATGAGTCCGAAGTTCGTGATGAGCCAGTCGCCCGCTTCGTTGTCGGCGCCATTGCCGAGATGGCCGAGCCACATGAAAAACGAGACGAGGTAAAGGGCCGTGTTCAACCCCATGAGGGTGAAGGTGACCATCGGGTACCGCCGCGCGGTGTATTGCACCCCGACTGGAATGATGATGAACATGCGTTTTGCTCCCGGCTGACGGCGGCGATCTAACCCCAGCCGCCGCGCAGCGTAAAGCCGCCATTCCGCATCACAAAATGACCGCGCATGGCCCTTTGGACGGCGGCATGACGCCGCTTTCCCCGGCGCGACCTGTCGCGCCCTCCCAAAGCGCAGACACGTCTGCGCACTCCAAAACACAAGCGCCCCTCCCTTTCCGCTTTCCCGCTTTTCGCTTTTCCCTTTTCCGCCTTCCGCTTCTCCCTAAACCGCATTCACCGTCCCAATGTC
>CAYQWK010000157.1:0-12809 GCA_964420805.1 uncultured Bifidobacteriaceae bacterium
GGTCTGTTTGGGGCGAACCGCCGTGGCGTGGCCGAGGCGAAGGGCGTCTCCGACCGGATCGAAATCCAGATGGGCACGCTCGGCAAGGCGCTGGGCGCAGCCGGCGGTTACGTGTGCGGCAGCCGCGCGCTGGTGGACTTGCTGGTGAATCGCGCGCGCAGTTTCATTTTTTCCACCGCGCCGGTCTCCGCCCAAAGTGCGGCCGCCCTGGCCGGTCTTGAGGTTGTCCGTTCGGACGAAGGCCGCGCGCGCTGCGAACGGGCCTGGACCAACGTCCGCACGTTTTGCGACGCGGCGAACAACGCGGGCTGTCCGCTGCCCGCGCCCCAAAGCGCCATCGTTCCGCTGATCGTGGGCGGTGAGGACGCGGCGGTGGCGCTGGCCGGGGCGATGCGTGAGCGCGGCTTGTTTGTGCCTGCGATCCGGTTTCCGACCGTGGCGCGCGGCGCGGCGCGGCTGCGGGTTGCCCTGACGTCGGAACACACGGCGCAGGACGTGGCAGAACTAATCGCTGCGCTTTCCCGGCGGGATCTCTGGCCTACGGCTGCTTGCCCGGAATCCGCGGACCCGCGCTGATGTTGTTCCTGAAACTCTGCAACCACTCCGTGAGCAGTTTGTCCTGTGCGGGCTTGAGCTTGGACTTGCGGCTCATCTTCCGCATCCAGGTGTCCCACTCGGCCTGCGAGTAATCCGCCGGGTGGTAGAACTTGTGGCACTTGGCGCACTTGAGGTCGTAGAGCGCGCGCGCCTCCTTGTCGCGGGCGGGCGAAAGATCAGCGGCCCCCGCCGGTAACCAGCCGGCGAGGGCCGCGATTGCAGAAAGCGCTGACCAGCGCATTAGAAAGAGAAGCCGGCAATCAAGCGGATGTTCCACCGCTCATGACCTTCGAGTTCGAGGGCGCGGTTGCCGTCCGGGTTCTGGTTGTGGAAGGTGGTGCCCCAAACCTGCGGCAACACGGTGAGCGTGGCCCACCAATTCTCCCGGCGGTAGCTGATCGCCGGGCCGATGTAGAGCGCGGAGTTTTCCCACGTCTTGTATTCCGGCAGTTCGTTGTGATTGCGGGCCTCGATGCCCACCGCCCAGTTCTTGCCGAGGTGGCGCGCGAGGCCGGCAGTGAATTCAAGCTCGCCTTCCTTCTCGTCGAAGTGCTCTTCCCATTCGGTCGCGTGGATGAGGTTCACCGCCCATTTCCAGTCGCCGTGGCGCTGGCCGAGGATGATCTTCTGCTCCAGTTCGAAATCCACGCCGTCGTAGGTCGGCTCGAGGTAAAGCGTGAGGCCCACGGGCTTGTTGGCCGGGTTCAACACCATGTAGCGGTTCTCGATCGAAACGCCGGTCCAGCGATAGTGCCGTGTCTTCCGGCCGGTGGCGGGGTCGTTGAAGTTCTCCAACTGGTGGTTCAGGTAAAGGCCCACCGTGTAATGGTCCGTCACGCCATATTCAATCTCCTCGCGGAAGACCCAGCGGTTGAAGTTGTCCTTGCCGGCGGCGGCGGAGCGTCCGGCGCGCAGGGTGACCCACTGTTCAGCTTCCCACGCGCCCTGCGGCATGGTTTCCGGTTCGTATGAATAGGTGAAGAGGCGCTCGTTGGCGGACGCACCGGCCGTGCCCAGCACAAGCGCGCCCGCGCAAGCCAGGCCGAGGATTTGATTCCGGTTCAGGAGTGCGATGACGTTGTTCAATTTCATTGCCGCGAGCCTAAGCGGCCCGGCGAAGGCGGCGCATTCGGTGGCTTGCGAATTTCTATCGGCGGCTTGCGCTGCGGGAATCAGCGGTCCGGCAGTAAATGCGCTTTGAGCTGCGCTTGAATTGCCTTCGCCAGCAATCGCGCCGTCTCCGCGCGCCGCGCCGCATTGGTGCGGAACGCCGCGCCGAACTCGAGTTGGATGGCGTCGATGCCGTTGGTCGTGTGGCTGCCGTATGTGCGGACGATGAAGCCGCCGTTGAAGCTGCGGTGCTCGGGAGGATGGCCGGGCGGCGTGTTGGACGGCGAGACGCTGACGCCGTTCGCCGCGAGAGAGCCCAGAACGCTGTGCGGTCCGGTCAGCGCGGTGACGCCGTGTTGCGCCAGCAGGTTCGTGACGGTCCGGCCGTTTTGCGTGCCGCGAAAGAGAGTGTCCGCCTCGGCGGCCTGGCCGTGGATGTCGAGCAGCAGCGCGCCGCGCGGGAATTTCGCGCGAAGTTCGTCCACCGACGCCCGGACTTGATCATGAAAGGTGCCATGGAGCGCGCGTGTCTTCTCGTGTTCCGCGCCCTCCGCCACGGGACGGTTCACGTCCACGTACTGCCGGTGCGCCTTCAGCGCGACCAGGGACGGTTCGTGGCCGGTCAGTTGCTCGATGGCGTCGGCGGTGGCGGTGGCCAGCTCGAAAGTGCGCGTGTCCTGCGTGGCGACGAATTTTCCGCTAGTGCGTTCACCCGCCGGCCCGGTGCGTTTGGGGACATCCGCGACCGGCAGCCAGCCGCCGTGCGGCGCGGTGATGAGGACCGGCAGGGCGCCGCGCCGGACGTGCAGGAACTCGTTGGTGCCCGGCGTCTGCGCGCAAGCCGCGGCCAACGCCAGCGCGCAAACCGAGACCGCCACCGCGCGCCGGAGCAACGGGAGGCTCGGGTTCATCGGGCTTCTCCGCTTCGTTGCGCCGGCGTGGCCAGCGGATACAAACCTGGACAACATCCAAACGTCTCGTGGAACGCCACGCTGAAATGGCTCGAACTCGAATAGCCCACTTCCATCGCCACTTCGGTGACGTTGTGCCCGCCCGCGCGCAGCAATTCGGCCGCGCGTTCCATCCGCAACTGGCGCAGATGCTGGGAAATCGTCCGGCCCATCTGCTGCGAGAAGATTCGGCTCAAATAGAACGGGCTGCATCCGACGCGCCGACCCAGTTCATCGAGCGACGGAGGCTCGCACAAGTTCTCACGCAGGATTGCCACAACCTTGTCGGCGCGTTCCTGGGCCACGCGTTGCTGCCGGTGGCAGAACATCTCGCGCTCTACCGGCGCGCAGAAAAGAAACGCCGCCATGACCTCGATGGCCTTGGCGCGATACCAGAGTTTTTGCGCGCCCGCGAACACCGGCGGATGACGCAGTGCGCGGATGGCCTGCTGGTGTTCAGCCGTCAGTCGAATGGCGTCTGAAAGGGCGCAGGCGCCATCGCCATTCAGTACACCGTGCGCGATGGCGTGGAGATGCTCGTCCGCGCAATTGAGGTTCTGCCGGAGAAACTCCGGCGCGAGTTCCACGGTCAGGAACTGGTGACGTTCGCCGGCGACGCGCGTGCCCGCGAGCGCGGCCCTTTCCTGGCGGTAAAATCCCGCTGTCATCGGCCCGAAATCGAGCTTCCGCGTCCCATCCGTGACCACGCCGCGGCCGGCGAGGTTGAGGCAGATTTCCACGCTGCCAGGATGAAAGCTCCGGCCCCAGTCCATGGGCTTTGGCGTGGTGAAGTCGTGCCATTCGAAGCTGAACCCCTGCTCGCGGTAGGCCGCGAAAAGCGGTCGCCAGCCCGCGCCGACCGGCTGCCACGCGGGTGCCTCGGTGAAGGCCGGGCTGCGCGTGCCGGGGCGCGGCAGCCGTGGTGTTGTTCCGGCGGGGCCGCTCATTCACGCCAAAGATGCGGATGCCGCGTGGACTGGCAAGGAATTGATTGTGGCCGTTGGGGAATCCGGTTCGTTCCGCAGTGGGTGGTGGAACTCGTCGCGCCGCGTTCAGTAGCGCCATGAAATTGCGGGAGGCTTCTTTCTATCGCAGCGCGACAAACCCTTCTCTGAGCTTCGGGATGCAAGGCCGGGGAATCAGCCCGCGGCCGGCAGGCGCATCACCACCTCGAAGCCGCCGGTTTCACGGTTTCGGCAGGAGACCGTTCCGCCGCAGCTCTCGACGCAGGTCTTGACGATGGAAAGGCCCAGTCCGGCCCCGCCTGTTTCACGGGTTCGCGACACATCGACGCGGTAGAACGGATCAAAGAGCTTCGGCAATTCCGCCTCTGGCACGCCTGGACCGCGGTCGCTGACGGAAACCTCCACACCGCCGTCCACGGCGCGGGCGGAGACGGTGATTGGTCCGGCATCGCCGGCGTATCGGACCGCATTGCGAAGGAGGTTCGAGACGGCGCGCACGAGCAGTTCCGCGTCCACCCGCGCGGCCAGGCCCTCGGGCACGGAGTTCTCCATTTGTGCGCCGTCCCGGGACTCGCGCTTCACGGCGCGGTCAACGAGCGGACGCAATTCGAGAGTCTCAATCTTCGCCGCGCTCGCGCCGAGCGAAGCCTTGGAGAACGAGAGCAGCTCGTTCACCAATGCGGACATTTCCTGGATCTCCTCGCGCAAATCCTCGACGTAGGGTTTCTCCTTTTCGGTGGTGCGCTCCTCGAGAATGCCGACGGCCATCTGCATCCGCGCGATGGGCGAGCAAAGCTCGTGCGCAATGTCGCCCAGGAAACGTCTCTGGCCGGAGACGAATCCCGAGAGCCGCTGTGCCATCCGGTTGATTGCCGCGCCGAGCGAGCCCAGCTCATCGCGCCGTCCGTCCTGAACACGCACCTCGAATTTCCCCTCGGCAATCTGGCCGGTGGCGAGCTGCATTCGCGACACCGAGCGGGTGATGCTGCGGACAAGCGGCAGCCAGAAAAGCAGGGAGAATCCCACCACGATTGCGGCGACCCATGTCCATGTTTTCACATCGATCAACAATCCGCCGGCCCCGAGTGACTCGGAAACCATCAGCACCGTGACCGGCGCGCCGGGGCGGTCCATCAGGTGGTTTTGCATCGGCACGGTGACGCCGATCCAGTAACGCGTCGGGTTGCCGGTGCGGACCAGAAACGGCGGCCGCAACGGCGAGAACGGCCGCGGCTCGACATTGTCGGCAGGCATGGACTGGAAAGGCCGTTCCTCGCCGCCGGGCTGGTTGTTGAATTCACCGCGCACCAATGCGGCAGGAGGGAGCGGTTGCCCGGGCTGCGCGGCTGGTTCGCCGCCATTGGCGGGCGGACGTTCCTGCGTTGGGTCAAAATCCTCGCGGCCTTCGCGCAGGCGCTCACGGCGGCGCGGGCCGGGACCGGGGCCGCGCCAGACCGGTCCCGCGGCCCGCAGGCGCATGAGTACAGGTTCGGGAAGGTCCACCTGCTCTCCCGCCTCGAAGGCCCCGTCCATCCGGTAGGCGGCCATCTTCATCTGGTAGGCTTTGGCGAACCGCCCGAGTACGGCATTCCAGTTCTCGCGCGGCATGGCGCTCAACTCCCCGCCAATGACCTCGCCCATCGCGCGCAGTCGGTCGCCGCCGGGGCCGGTGAGGAGGAATTCCGGCCCAACGCGAAACTGCGCGGCAAAGAACGCGACCCCCGCCAGCGCCAGCAACAGCATGTTCAGGAAGAACCAGAGCAGGATCTTCGCGTAGAGCGGGAAGCGCGTTTTCATGCGGGATCAGCCGGCCGCTCCCGGGTGGATGAACATGTAGCCCGCCGAGCGGACGGTCTTGATGAAGCGCGGCTCCTTCGCGTCGTCGCCGAGTTTTTTCCGCAGCGCGGAGATGTGAACGTCAATGCTGCGGTCGAACACCTCGTAATCGCGGTCGCGGATTTCCTCTAACAACTGCTCGCGGGTCTTCACCCGGCCCTTGCCGCGCACAAGCGATTCGAGCAGGTCGAACTCGACCGGGGTCAACACCAGTTCCGCGCCGTCGAAACTGGCCGTGCGGGTATTCGGATCCACCCGCAACGGGCCGGCCAGCAGCGGTTCCTCCGGCTGGTCCCCGGCGTGCCGGGCGGTGAGCCTGCTCCGTCGGGTGACGGCGCGCAGCCGGGCCAGCAGTTCCCGCGTCGAGAAGGTCTTGGGCAGGTAATCGTCCGCGCCGATTTCGAGTCCGACGATCCGGTCGGCCTCCTCTCCCCGGGCGGTGAGCATCAACACGGGCACGTCCGACGTCTTGCGGATTTGCTTCAAAACCTCGAATCCGTCCATGCCCGGCAACATCACATCGAGCAGCACGGCGTCCCAGTCGCCATCCAGCGCCCGTTGCGCGCCGTCGGGACCGGTGTGGACGGCCGTCACGTCGTAGCCGAGCGGCGAAAGATAATCCGCCACCAGTCGGCAAAGTTTCTTGTCGTCGTCGATCACGAGCAGGCGGGTCCGGCGGCTGGATGGCGCGCCGCCGGCCGTGGTGGCCGTGCCTGATCCGTCTTGGCGGTTCATGCTCACGCCCGGAGGCTAGCAGAACCGGAGGTTGAAACCCGAACTTTTACCGGGGCTTAACAAAGCGCCGTTTCAGACTTCCTTCGGCAGAACCCACGGCGCGCGTCGTTCGCGGTCGAGTAATTTGTTGGCCTCGGCATCGTCGATGAATTTCTCGGCTTTCGGATCCCAGCGCAGCTTGCGGTGGAGTTCGCGCGCAATGTTGCCCAGATGGCAGACGGTCGCCGAGCGGTGGCCGGTCTCGATGTCCGCGTTCGGCAGCTTGCGCGACTTGATGCAGTCGAGCCAGTTGCGGATGTGTCCGTCGTTCAAACCGCGCGGGCGCTTGCGGCTGAGTTCGATGCCAATCTCATCGGGATTGGATTCAACGCGGCCGCGGTCGATTTTGAAGGTGCCTTTCTCGCAATCGAAGATGCCGCCGAAACCGGGGACCTTGTTGTTTTCGAAGGCGGGCTTCGGGCATTGATCGACGAGTTCCATCACCACGCCGTTGCCGTAGCGGAAGAAGACCTTGTTGGCGCTGCACAGTTTGTCGCCGCGGGCCTTGGATTCGGTGGCGGTGTAAGTCGGGGGCTCCATTTTTGCGCCCTCGACCCAGACCTCCGTCGGGCCGGATTCATCCATGCCCAGTGCGAACTGGATCATGTCGAAACCGTGCGCGCCCCAGCCGGTCATCTCGCCGCCGGAATAAGGCCGGAAGGAAAGCCAGCCGGGATTGGCGCGCGGAAGGTAGAGATCCTTGTTGTAGGGCACACGCGGATTCGGGCCGCACCACATCTCCCAGTCGAGGTCCGCCGGCACCGGCTGCTCCGGCAGCGCGCAATGCCAGGGGCTGGGATAATTCGGCGCATAGACCTTGAGCACCTTGCCAAGGCCGCCGTCTCGCACGAGCGCGCACGCCTGCTGGTCAATCCAGTTCGAGCGCTGCTGGCTGCCCACCTGGAAGATGCGTTTATATTTGCGCGCCGCCTGCACCATCAGCCGGCCCTCGTGAATGGTCAGCGACACGGGCTTTTCGGCGTAGAGATCCTTGCCGGCCTGGCAGGCGGGAATGCAGATGTTCGAGCGCCAGTGTTCCGGCGTGGCGGTGATGATCGCATCCACGTCCTTGTTTTCGAGGAGTCGGCGGAAATCCTGGTATGGCGTGGCGTTGTGTTTCGCCTTCATCTCGCTGGCGCGGGCGCGGTTCACATCGGCCACGGCGACAAAGGCCGCGTCCTTTTGCTTGAGCAATTCCTGCAACAATCCGCTCGCTTGTCGCCCGATACCGATGATGCCGACCTGGATGCGGTCGTTCGCGCCGAACGCGCGGGCGGGTATGAAGTACGGCAGGGTGGCCCCGGCGGCGGCCAGCGTGGCGGAACGGCCGAGGAAGGCCCGGCGTGAAATGGCGATGCGGTTTTTCATGGTTCGTGTGGTCTGTTTTTGCTGGCGCATCCTGTCGGAGTCTCGCGCCGGCTGTCTTGATGCCGGGCAAGGAATTCGCCGGACGCGCACACACTCCTGACGCGCCAGACCGCGCACAAAATCAATCTTGAATCGCATTGAACCTCCCTCTTGCTTCGCCGCCTGAACTTGTCGCAGGTCAATTTTTCCTGTCGTCCCGCTCCGTCAGACTCACGACGACTCAGAGCGCAAATGAACTCGACGATGCGATTTGTCCCGACTGCCGTGCTGCTGACCGCCCTGGCCGCGCTGTGCGCATGGCTGGCGGGGACCGCCCGCCGTGATCTTCCCTTACGCGTGCAGGGCATGGACGGCAGGCCCGACTCCAGCGCGGGTGGCGCGGGCGCGGGAAATCCCGTCCTGCGAGGCAAGGTCATCGAGGGCGGCGGAAAGCCGGCGAACGGTGTGGGGACTTGGAGTTGGTTTCGCGGCAACGATCTCCGCGGCGCGGTTGAACCTGACGTGCCCGTGACGCGCCCCTGGTCCGAGGCCGGCCCGCCGAAGCTCTGGTCGCTGGAACTCGGCGAAGGTTACGCTGGAGCTGCGATCTGGAAGGGCCGTGCTTTTCTCACTGATTACGACCGCGAGAAGAAGGAGGAGACGCTCCGCTGCCTCTCGCTCGACGACGGGCGCGAGATTTGGCGCTTCGCCTTCCCGAACACCCTCAAGCGCGACCACGGCGTCACGCGCACCGTCCCGGCCGTCACGCCGGAGAGCGTCGTCGCCATCGGCCCGAAATGCCACGTGCTTTGTGTCGAGACGGCAACGGGCAAACTCCGCTGGTCCATCGACATGGTGAAGGAGTTCGGCACCACCGTGCCGCCTTGGTACACCGGCCAATGCCCGCTCATCGACGGTGACCGGGTCATCCTCGCTCCCGCCAGCTCGAACGTCCTGATGCTCGCCGTCGAGATTGCGACCGGCAAAGTCCTCTGGCAGACGCCGAATCCGCGCGGTTGGAAGATGACTCACTCCTCGATCATGCCCGTCGAGTTCGGAGGCAGGCGGCAGTTCGTCTATCCCGCCAGCGGCGGCGTGGCCGGCGTATCAGCCGGGGACGGTGCGCTGCTCTGGGACACCGACCAGTGGAAGATCAGCATCGCAACGGTCCCGTGCGCGCTCGACCTCGGCGGCGGGCGCGTCTTTCTGACTGGAGGCTACAACGCGGGCAGCATGTTGCTGCAACTCAAGCAGGACGGCGCAAAGATGGTTCCGGAGGTCGTGTGGCGGTTGAAGGCCGAGGTCTTCGGCGCGACCCAGCACGCGCCGGTGTTCCACCAGAATCATCTCTTCGGCGTGCGCGCCGACGGGCGGTTTGTCTGCTTGAGCCTCGAAGGCAAAGTGGTCTGGACGAGCGAACCCGGACTGAATTTCGGCCTCGGTTCCTTCATCCGCGTCGGTGACGTGTTCCTTGTGCTGAACGACAGCGGCACCTTGCACCTCATCGGAGCGAATCCCGCCGCCTATCGTCCCTTGGCGAAGGCCAGGGTTCTTGAAGGACCGGAATCCTGGGCGCCGATGGCTTTCGCCGACGGCCGCGTTCTCGCCCGCGATCTCCACAAACTCGTCTGTCTCGACCTTGGCGGGCGCGGCGGCGCGCCCATGCAGCAGGCAAAAAATGCGACGGAATGAGCCAAGGAGTTTTAGCGCAATCCGCCCGGCGGCGGGAAGCTGCACCCGGCCCGCAGAGAACAACAACTGATGCCATGAGCGGGAAATCGACAGAATCCGTGTTTACGCGCCGGGATTTTCTCCGCGCGATGGGACGTTCCGCCTTCCTCGCGGCGCTGGCCGTGGCGGGTGCGGTTCTCGCGCTGAACAGCCGACGGCCCGGGAATTCCTGCCAGCGGTCCTTTCGCTGCGGCCATTGCCAGCGCTCGGACACCTGCTCGCTCCCTCAAGCCGTTCAGTTCCGCAGCAACCCTGTGGAGGCCAAATCATGAAACCACGGCCGCCGTCCCATATCGCCCGCCGTCAGTTCCTGTCCGAAACCACGCTGGCCGTCGGCGCCACACTGAGTGCCGCGGCGTTGGCCCGTGCTAAAGCCGCCGTCACCACGCCCGCGCACACCTACGACATCGAGCGCTATCGCAAGGTCGATCCCGCGCTCATCCGCTACGAACCGGTGCGGCGCTTTGCCATCACCAAACCGGAACCACGCTGCCTCGCTATCGGGGCGGATGGATTGCTGCGCGTGGCGGCCGGGAACTCGGTGCTCGTGCTGGACGCGAATGGCGCGCCCCGCCACGAGATCGAACTCGGCGCGGCGGCCCGCGCCGTCGCCGTGGCCGCGGACGGCACGCTCTTCGTCGGCGTGAAGGATCACGTTGAGGTCTTCGACGCGCAGCGCAAACGCATCGCTTCCTGGGATGCGCCGAAGGGGCGTCCGTTGCTCACCGGCATCGCCGTTGCGGACAACGACGTGTTCATTGCCGACGCCGGGAACCGCGTTTTGTGGCGCCACGATCGCTCGGGCAGATTCCTCCGCCGCATCGGTGAGAAGGACGAGCACCGGAACATCGCCGGCATTGTGGTGCCAAGTCCGTTCTTCGATGTGGAGATCGGTCGTGACGGCTTGCTGCGCGTGGCCAATCCCGGCCGCCACCGCGTCGAGACTTATACTTTCGACGGCGACCTTGAATTCTCTTGGGGCAAACCCGGCGCGGCCATCGACGCGTTCTGCGGCTGCTGCAACCCGTGCAACATCGAACTGCTCCCCGATGGCCGCGTGGTGACGTTTGAGAAGGGCCTGCCGCGCATAAAAGTCTTCTCCGCCAAGGGCGAGCTTGAATGCGTTGTCGCCGCTCCTGCCGCGTTCGCTGATCCCTCGAAGTCCGGTGTGGCCCTCGACGACGACAGCCACGGCGGACTCGATGGCGCCATTGATTCCAAGGGCAACGTCTTCGTCCTCGACCTTCTCGCGCGCGACGTCCAGGTCTTCGCGCCCAAACCCGCCAAAGCCGCATGAAGGACACGCCCGCCAGCCCCGAGCCGACCCGTCGCGATTTCCTGCGTGGCGGCCTGCGCGTTGGCGCGATGACCGCGCTTGGCGCCCTCGGCGGCGTGCTGGCGAACCGGAGCACGGCGCAGGAATTCCGCTGGCAGATTGATCCGCAGAAGTGCGTTCACTGCGGCCACTGCGCGACCGAATGCGTGCTGGAGCAGTCCGCGGTGCGTTGCGTGCAGGATTACTCCATCTGCGGCTACTGCGACCTCTGCACCGGCTACTTCGAGGCCGAGCCGATCGCGTTGAACACCGGCGCGGAGAACCAGCTTTGCCCGACCGGCGCGATCATCCGGAAGTTCATCGAGGATCCGTATTTCGAGTACACCATTGCCGAAGATCTCTGCATCGGCTGCGCGAAGTGCGTGAAGGGCTGCCAGCTTTTCGGCAACGGTTCGTTCTACCTCCAGGTGCGTCACGACAAATGCGTGAACTGCAACGACTGCTCCATCGCCCGCGTCTGCCCCAGCGATGCCTTCCGCCGCGTGCCAGTCAGGGAGCCCAACATCGGCAAACACATCGCGCATTGAGATGAAGGCGAACCGATCAACGAACTGCCGCGCGTCTCATACCGCGTCATTCGTCATTCGTCATTCGTCATTCGGAAGCCTCTTGCTCGCTCTTGCCCTGCTGCTCTCCGCTACCAACTTGTTCGCCGAGTTGAAGTTCCCTCCGCCCGAGTTCGAGAGCGGTTACAAGATGCCGGGCATGCAGCACCCCATCCCGCGGAGTTTGCTGCTGCAATACCTCGACGTGCTCGTGCTCGCTGCCACGCTCGGCGTCGCCACGTGGGTGGTTTACAAGAAGCGCTCGCGCCGCTGGATCATCGGACTGACGGCTTTCACGGTGCTCTACTTCGGCTTCTATCGTGAAGGCTGCGTCTGTGCCATCGGCTCGATCCAGAATGTCGCGCTCGGGCTTTTCAATAACGGCTATGCGCTGCCCATCGGCGTGCTGGCGTTCTTCGCGCTGCCGCTGATCGTGGCGTTGTTCTTCGGTCGCACGTTCTGCGCGGCGGCGTGTCCGCACGGGGCGTTGCAGGACTTGGTTTTGCTCAAGCCAGTGAAAGTTCCCGGATGGCTGGAGCGCGGGTTGGGCTTGATTCCGTTCGTCTATCTCGGGCTGGCCGCGTTGTTCGCCGCCACGGGCAGCGCGTTCATCATCTGCGAATACGATCCGTTCATCCCGTTGTTCCGCTTGTCCGGCAGCACGCTGTCGCTGGCGGTCGGCGCGGGGTTCCTTGTCACCGGCGTGTTCGTGGGCCGGCCTTACTGCCGGTTCCTTTGCCCGTACGGCGCGCTCCTCAAGATCGCGTCGAGCGTCTCGAAATGGCGCGTGCGCATCACGCCGGACACCTGCACGCAATGCACGCTCTGCGCGGAAAGTTGTCCCTTCGGCGTGATCCGCCAGCCTGCCGCCGCCGCGCCGAACGTGAAGGCCGTGGCTGCGGTGCGCCGACGTCTGGGCTGGCTGCTGCTGGGCTTTCCCGTGTTGATCGCCATCGGCGCGCTGGCTGGCGGGCGCTTTGGTGATGCGGCGACGCGGGTGAACCCTGACGTGCGCCTGGCCGAACTGCACCAGCAGCGCGCGGCGGGAAAACAACTCACGCTCTCCCGCCTCGAAGAACTCGAACTCACGCGCGCCGAGGCGAACCCCAAGGAACTGCTCGCCACCGCGGAACTCGCTCGGAAACGTTTCCACATCGGCGGATGGATTTTCGGCGGCTGGGTCGGGTTGGTGGTCGCGATGAAGTTGCTCGGCGTGGCCGCTCCAAAACAGCGCCACGACTTTGAACCGGAGCGTTCGAGTTGCTTCGCTTGCGCGCGGTGTTTCCCGTTCTGTCCGCAGGAACAGGTGCGCATCGGCGGCGTGCCGGCGGCGGGGGCACCAGCCTGCGGTTCGGAGACCGGCGCTCCAATCACCTGCGGCGGTTCTTGTTCAACGGAGGCGAAGGCATGACCGCCGCGCCACAACCAGCGCCCGTGGCGGCGCCTCCGCAGAGCGCCCCCATTCCCTCCTCGGCACCGGCGCCCTGTCGGGAGGCCGCCGCGCTGCGGATCTGGTTCCAGCTCGGTGTCATCGCCGCGGTGTTCTCGGTCGTCGTCGCGGTGGTGATGCTGGTGACTTATCAGCGCTCCGTGGCCGAGGACCCGTTGCATGTGCAGG
>CAYQWK010000158.1:0-12794 GCA_964420805.1 uncultured Bifidobacteriaceae bacterium
CACCTGCCCAGCATAACTCGCATTCTGATCAATCGTGTAGGTCCACTCGCCGCCGGCGAAAGGATTGGGCGGTGAAGCAAGGTCGGTGATGCCGTGAGACGTGTTCCAGCGGACATCGGCGAGGCCGTTGGAAACCGCGCTGTAGGTGAAGATGTAGGGACCGGCTCCAGAACCGGAAACCGATATGGCCGGGTGGAGGTTGATCAAGAGGTCGTTGGTGTCCACGCCAGTGACAGTTTCCGTGAAGGTCACCTTGACTTGGGTAAGCGAGCGCACCGTGATGAAAGGTGCGGGTTCGAGCACCAGGACAGCAGGCGCGACGGTGTCTGGCGTCGAGTAGCTCCATGTCGCCCCGGGGCCGGTGTGATTGAACGCGTTGGGCACGGAAGCGGTGTCCGTGATGCCGTGGCCGGAAGCCCAGGTGACATTGACCACCGTGCCGTTCGGCACAGGGAAGGTGAAAGTGAAGTTGGTCGCGTTATTCGAGACCATGCCCGTGGCAGGAATTCCGTTAAGCAGCAGGTCGCTGGCGTTCACGCCGAGCACCGGCTCGGAGAAGGTGAGATTCAACGAGGTGATGTTCGTCACCACGGCGCCATTGGCCGGGGACTTGGCGACGATGACCGGGGGAATTTGATCCGCGAGCGTGTAGCTCCAGGTGTTGCCCGCGCGCGACGCGTCGAATGGATTCGCCGGCACCTCGATGTCCGTGATGCCGTGAGCGCCAGCCCAGGTGATGGCGACGTTGCCGTAGGGCGGCTGCGGGAAGGTGAAGGTGTAAATCGTCGGACCACCCGAGACGGAACTGGCCGGCAGACTGTTGATGAGGAAGTCGGCGGCATCCACGTTCGTCACGGCCTCGGAGAAGTTGACCACGATCTGAGTGAGGTTGGTGACGGTGGAGGCGGCGAGTGGCGTCTGCGAGGCGACGTTCGGCGCGCTCGGATTGATGAGCGTGTAAGACCAGGTGGCACCGGGAGCGGTGGCGTTGAAGGCCAGCGGCACGGCGTTGGTGTCGGTGATGCCGTGATTGGTCGCCCACGTGATCGGGATGGTGCCATAGGCGGGCTGCGGGAAGGTGAAGGTCCAGGTGGCGTTCGCACCACTGACGCCGGTGGCGGCCACGCCGTCCACGAGCAGGTCGCCGGCATCCACATTCGCAACGGATTTGCTGAAGGTGACGGTGATGTTCGAGAGGGCGAAGACCTGGCCGGCCACGGGCACGACACTGGCGAGAGTCGGCGGCAGTGCGTTCGGGTCCGAAAGCTCGACGGTAACCTGGGCGTCGATTGCGAAATCTGAACTGCTGCCGATCGAGGAATTGGCACTCTGAATCGCAATGACATTGGTGCCCGCGACAAGGAAGGAAGCCGGGTTGGCCAGGTTGAATGTCGAGGGAACGGCCGTGCTGTTGGCATTCTCTGGCGCGTTCGATCCTACGCCATTGTATGCCACCTCGCCTGCGGGCATGCGCAACCGCGCGATCTCCACTCCGTTGATCCAGACGATCGCGCCGTCATCCACCTGCAACCACAGCACCAAATTCGTGGTCGCAGACGGAGAAACAACGGTGAAGTGCTTGCGGGCAAAGACGGTCGTATAAAGCCCGTTCATGTCACCGAGCACGGTGCCGCCGGCGGGATAAGGATCCGGGCCGTAATAGATCGGGGTGTTGCCAGTCAGCCAGGCGCTGTCGTTGAAGGAGGTCTGCCGCCAGGCCGTCGTTGGGGCGGAGGCTTCGTTCGTACCCTTGAAATACAGCCAGGACGAATTGCTGGCCACCAACGTGATTCGCGGGGCCTGCAAGGTGTAGTTCCAAGTGCCGCCCGCGCTCGCCGAACTGAAGGCATTGCCGTTCAAGTCAACAATCCCGTGCCCGACCGCCCAGGTGATGGCGATGGAACCCGGCAACGGCTGCGCGAAGGCAAACGTGTAATTCGATCCCGAGCCGCTGATTCCAATGGCGGGCGAACCGTTGATGAGCATGTCCGCGGCATCCACGTTGGTGACGCTCTCGCTGAAGGAGACATTGACCTGGGTGAGATTGGTGAGCGTGGCGTTGGCAACCGGAACCTTCGAGATGATGGTCGGCGGCGTAAGGTCCTGGAGGTTGTAACTCCAGACATTGGTGCTGGCCGCGCCATCGAAGGGCAACGGCGTGGGCTCGACATCCGCGATACCGTGATTTGTGGCCCATGTAATGTTCACCACTCCGAGCCCGGGTTGCGGGAAGGTGAAGGTGTAAATCGCACCGCTCCCGCTCACACCAGTAGCCGCCGTGCCGTTGACCAACAGGTCCGCGGAATGCACGCCGGTTACGCTCTCGCTGAAGACGACTTGGATCGAAGTCAACGAACCGACGGAACTGCCCGCCAGCGGATTCTGCGTCTGCACGAACGGTGCGGCGCTGTTCGTGGTCGGGACGCCCTCGACCAAATCCGCCGTGAGTGACAGATCGAAGCTGAGGTCGCTGCTGGTGCCGACGTTCTGATGAATTTCGACGGCAATATGGTTTGTGCCATTGACCAGGAAAGCGGTGCTGAGATTGGTCGGGAAGAACGTGGTTTCATCCGTGCCACCCACCGCGGCTGAGGCAACGGTGGTGTGGGTGATTGTGCCGGCAGGCATGTTGTCGCGCCGGGCTTCCACGCCATTCAAGTAAACCACCGCGCCATCGTCGCGCAGAAGGTTGAGGGTGAGATTCGAGAGCGCGCTGACGTTCGTGACCACGAAGGAACGGCGGAAATATGTGGTGATGAACTTGTTGGTCGGCTCCGGTCCCCAATTGATCCAAGTAGCCTCGTCCAGTTCGAGCGGGTTGGTGCTGTAACCCAATTGCGCCGGACCGCTCGCCCAAAGCGTGTCATTGAACGAAGACCCCTGCCAGGCGGTGCCCTGATCACTGCCATCATCGAGGTATTTCCAGACCGCGCCCGTCGAAATCAACGTCACCGGCACCACCTGGGTTGCGAGTGCATAAACGGTCACAACGGCGGAAGTGCTGCTCGCGCCCAGGTTGTCCCTGGCCACGGCGGTGATGACGTTGGTCCCGAAGGTGGCGCTCCACGAAATGGTGTAAGGCGCGTTCGTCATCTGGCCGATCAGGCTGGCCCCGGCGTAGAACAACACATTTGTCACCGTGCCATCCGTGTCAGAGGCCGCGGCCGTGATGGTGACGCTGGAACCGGCGAGCAACGTGGTGCCATTTGCCGGGGTGGTGATGGTGACGAAAGGAGGTTGGTTGCCCACGGGCGCCGCGGCACCATCCATGTTCAATTGCAGGTTCATCCCGAAATCGCTGCTCCCGGGGCCATTGTTGAAACCATGCACTGCAATCACGTTCGTGCCGTTGACGAGATAACCACCGATGTTGGGAACCGTGACCAGAATGTAGCCGGCACCGTTGTTATTCGGCTCGGTGACCGAAGCGGGCGTGGCGGTATTGTAGGCCACTTCGCCAGCCGAAACATTGTAGCGCAGCACCTCCACGCCGTTGATCCACGCCACGAAACCGTCATCGCACTGGTGATGGAAATAGAGATTGCTCACGCCGGAGGCGTTGGTGAGGACGAACTGCTTGCGGAAGGCGAGCGAGCTGTAGAAGTTCTGGTTCGTGAAATCCATCACTGAGGTGCCCAAAATACCCAACGCCGTATTGGTATAACCTGTGTCCCACATGAAGAACGGCATGGCGGAACTCTCCCACGCGGAATCATCGAACGCATTCGTCCGCCACAACGAAACCGGAGACGTGATCTCGTTGGTCACCTTGAGGAAACGCCAGACGGAGTTCGATGGCACCACACCGGAGGTGTAGTAATAACCCTGCGGACGCACAGTCACAGTAGCGTTGCCAGAGACACCCGTCTGCCCCGTGTCATCCGTGGCCCGTGCGGAAAAGGTATGGCTGCCCACCGTGAGATTGCTGACTGCCATCGTGTAAGGGCTTCCGGTCAAAGTGCCGACCGGAGTCGCGCCGTCGTAGAATGTGACGTTAGTAATCGCGCCACCCGCAGGAGTTACGGTTGCGGACACGGTCACCGCAGCCGGGTTCGTTACGACAGTCCCGTTCACGGGTGAAGTCAAGTTCACCACCGGACCAACCACGGCCTGAGTAATGCTCAAAGTGAAACCACCCGCAAACGCCCCAAAAGCAGTTCTCCAGTCAACCTGAATCTTATACGAGGTGCCCGCTGTGGGAACAAATTCCACACGTGCATTTGCGCCATTGTTTGGGGCAGTGTTCGCCGCAATCTGAGTCAACGGAAACGCCGCACCAGTGTAAATGCCGAGGATGGAGCGATTGTTCGCACCAGCGTTGGCGGCAATCGTGATCGCGTTGGTATTGTTGATCGGGCAAACCCATTCGTACCAAGCTGTGTCACCGGCATTTCGGCCAGTAGGAAGTCCCTCATTCGCCTCCTGTGTTCCGCCGGAAGTGGTGCCATTCGTCACGAACCAGCCAGTGCCCGGAATGGTCAGAGTTATCCGATTGACCAGATTATCATTCGCCGGCTGCGCCAGAGCCACGGCGGCTAGAGACAGGAATAGAGAGGCAGTGAGACGGAGGATTTTCATTTCGATTATTCAGGATAAAGCGGCCCGATGGACGTGATTCGCCATTCAAAAGTAACAGCGCCGTCACCGGGAAAGCGGTGACGGGAAGGCACGGCAGCTAACTTCCGGGTCATCAGGGTTGCGAGGAATATACATACACCATGCTTTTCGACCAGCGCGAACTCCCGCTGGAGCAGATTCTTCTGCCAGCAACGGCGAGACGACGGCAGCTTCGGGTAGAAACGCATGGGACAAAGACAGCCAGCAATTCTTTACACACGAACGCCCTCGGGGCAAGCGGCGGAATGGGACTGGGCGCGATCAGGGCGCATCGCACTTTTTTGGAGGTAGTGGTTGTCGCGCTGCGACAGCCCCGTCCGCGCAGAGCGGACGGAACGGAGGGCGTGAAGCCGTCCGTTGCGCCGCCGGACTCGGTGCCACCCGTCGCAGCGCGACGAGTTCCACCACCCTGAAATACGCATCGCGCAAGAAGCTGAGATGCGCCGGCACCAAAACCGAACTCCGACGCGGGTGAAACCACCGGGAAATGGGATGCGCACCACCTCCGTTAAGGTTCGTTTGGCCTCGGAACACCCTCGACCGGCACCAGTTTGCCTGCGACGCCGGGGGGATTACTGAACATTGGTTCCAGACAACTGAGTTGGTGTGCCTTTCAACCCAAAGTTGGGCCGCACTTGGCCAAGGTTGGGGTCGATTCACCTTACTTTGGTCCAAAACAGGCCAAATCGACTCAAAAATGCCGCTTTTCGGTCAGAAAACACGGTAAAATTCATCGGTCTTATGGCGCGTTTGGAAAATTCGCGCCATGCACAAGCTCAATACTTCCATGATTTCGGTGAAAGTAAGGTTGCAGCGTGCCCGATTATGGCGCGATTTATATTTTCGCTCCATGAATCATGGCGAAATACGGTTGACCCCGGTAGTTTCATGGCGAGTTTTACATTTTAGCACCATAGTTTTAGCGGAAACAAGGCAGCCTGGACCGATCTTACGGTTGCTTTGGTCCGGATCATGGCGCGAATTTCACTTGCGCGCCATAAACCTGCGCGGAGTTACCTCGTTTTTGGCGCGGGCAAGGCAAGTTGGCGGCCGAATAACCTTATTCGGCGCAGGGGCAAGGTTGTTTCCGTTCCACTTCAGATCATTCCCAGCGGCGGCAAGGTTACTGGCGGCAAAAGGAACATAAACCGGCGGCGGATCAGGGTAAAACCGCGGACGGTTCACCCAAAGGTAACGGAACTCTTCCTTGAACTTCGTATCAGTGACTGTGAGTTCGGCTGGTTCAAGGTTGAGCAAAACGGAGAAACCCCTCGCGAGAACAGAACCCTGCCACGGGTCGCGGGAAACTCCTTCTCGGATGCTCGTGTTGGTCCGGGGGAGACGGCCGAGCCGAACGCACGACGCGCGTTCAACATTCAAAGCGGGCGTGGTGCGCACGACTGTCGGGCGAGTCGCCCGCCAGAACGGGCCAGTGGCCCGTTCCACCCGGACCACCCCACGCTCCTTGCCACATTCAACCTGATGGCCGCACCAAAACTCATGGCGGACGAGGGTGGCCAACGCCACCGTCATTCGCGTCCATTGGCGTCCATTCGCGGTTCAACCCCGGCGCAGAGCGGAGCGGCTCATTCCAGATGTTCGCCCAAGGCAGCCTCAATCTTGCGGGGACCATCGCCGCCGAGTTTGCGGTCCACTTCTTCGAGACGACGGATCAGGTCGAGGATGCTCTTGCGCGGGTAGGGTCCGCCGGCCTCGGCGCAAAAATGGGTCCGGCAGCCAAACGGACGGTCCGCGTAGATCATGCACCGGCCGGTGGCGGGATGAAGCAGAGGGCAGGCGCCGTCATCGCGCGCGGGCAATTCCTTGCGGCCGGTGGCGCGAAAGGCGCGGGCGGCAACCATCGCTTCGCCAAGCGTCAGTTGCGGGGTCAGGCCGGTCAGATGGAACTGGCAGCATTCAGTGCGGAGCTGGCAGGCGCGTTCGACCGGACGGCGGGCGAGTTCGGCATAGACGGCGCGCACTTCATCGAGGGCGGCCTTTCGTTGTTCTTTGGTCAATGGAACGGGCATGAACTTGTGGCGGTTGATTTGCCGCACGGGCACGGGGAAGGAAAGTGGAAAGGCCACCCTGCTCAAGACCGCGCCGGTGCCCGCCGCTGTTCGTGGGGTGGAAATTGTCGAGGCCAGCACGATCTCGATCACCCGCGACGTCGGGCCGGACCGGGTCACGGTGTCCGGCGGGCGGGTGGTGATCGATGCGCGGCGCGAGTTCCCGGACTGGCAGGTCCGCGAGTTCGCGCGCATCCCGGTGCATTTCGAGGGGCAACGCTATTTTCTCAGCGCGCGGTTCGACGGCGCGCCGCCGTGGCGCGTGCGTTACGTGCTCGACCCGTGGCCGGCAAATCTCGGCCCGGGCAACGGGAGGTTCCTGGTTTACGACGCGGACGCGGTGGCGGAACGCGATATGGAAGTGCGCGACCGCCGGGCGAACGAGGCGGTGCATCTGAGTTTGCTGCTGGTCGCGCCCTTGATGGGTTTCCTGTGGTCCGGCACCAAGCAGCGGCTGGCGCGATTTGGCTTTATCCCGCGGACGGTCACGGGGCTTTCGCTCCTGCTGACGTTTGGCCTGCTGCTGTTGCAAGGGGCGTTGGGGACGATCTTCATGATGGCCGGTGGAATGAGCGGCCAAGAAGCGTTGGGCGGGCTGGTCCGGGCGTTCTTCGGCGACGAATGGGCCTGGATTGATCCGCTGCTGCTGGTCGCGCTGGCGGTGGATTGCCTGCTGCGTTACGGGCAGCACCTCAACCACACCGAGGAACCCTGGGGTTTCATGGAATGGCTGGCTGCCCCATTTACAAAGTGGAAAGCCAAGCGATAGGCGGGTTTTGAAGCCCGGCGGGGCAGGCCATCAATCGCCATCCGGACGGCCGAAGAAACCCCACGATGTTTTGTCCGGGCCTTTCCGGGTCTGGACGAGGCCGAAGAAGCAGGAAGTGCGACTGATTTCGCCATGGGTTTCGCGGCGATAAAGGTTCCAGAGCAGGGATTGGCTGGCGGCCTTGGTGGCGGGGTTCTTCTCGGAGCGCCAAAGGGACCAGACGTGGGAATAGTCGCGCTCGATGCTCTTGGCGTTGGGCAGGAATGGTTCGAGGAGGGCGAGTATCTGGAGACGTTCGTTGCCATTGCGATCGCGGCGGCAGAGGAAAAGCGGCCAGCAGTCGCGGCGACGAAGGTAGGTGCCAGCCTCGGTGTTGCGCTCGATGGTGTCGGAGTAGAGGAAAAACAGAATGCGGGTGCGCTCACGGTCGAGAGGCTCGGAACGGACGCGGTTCACCTTGTAAAATGGCCAGGCAATCCAGGTGGTTTCGAGAGTTTCGTTGGTGCCGTGGCTGTAAAACGGCCAGACGCGGTTGATGTGCGTGTGCGGTCCCCGACGGAAGACAATCAACGGCCACGGCGCGCCGGTCTCATGGTATTGCTTCTCGCGGTCTTCGACGGAACTCCAGCCGAGCAGAAAGGGAACAGCCGTCTCGTCGCGAAGCGGGGAGCGCGTGAAGCTGTAGAGCGGAAGAACAGCCTGGGAATGCGCGGCGTTGGTTCCGCCAACGCCGGTGCGCTGGTCGAGCATGAACGGCCAGAGGGCGAATTTCTTGTCGTGGCCGGGAACGGGGATGATGTCGCCCCAGTGGTTGGTGGTTTGCGTGGGCACCTTGGTCTCGCGGCCGGCCAGCGGGAAGAACTGCCAACCTTTCAAGCCGTCACCGTGGCGGAGGTGGAAGAAGGGGAAGAGGTAATTGTCGGTCACCACGTCCTTCTTCCGGCTTTGGAGCCAGAGCGGCAGGAGGATGTAGTGAACTTCATCCCGGAAGAAGCGGTTCTCAAGATTGCCATAGAACGGCAGGAAGGAAGTGTAATTCTTGGAGCCGTCCGGCGAGCGCTGCTGGAGGTAGATCGGGAAAAGCGAGAATCGGTGGCGGTTCGTTTCGTTCTGATCCGCGCCGCCGGCGAAGTTGAACAACTGAAAGATCTGAAAGCGGTATTGGGCGCCAAACCGGTCGTAGGTCAGAATCGGGTAGAGAAAATCCCATTCCTCGGAGTCCACACCGCGGTCGGTGGTGTGGGAAATCAACGGTGGAATGGCCCAGCGGGCCTGATCTCCCATCTCGTCGGCAAAAAAGAACGGCCCGGCAGCCTCCGTGCGCTCACCATCGGCGAGAGTCAATCGGAACCGGCTGAACGCGGGACCGAAGTCGATCTGGGCGGCGGCTTGAAACGGGACAATGGCCCAGAGCAGGACGGCCAGCACGACACCGGCGGTGCGCGCGTTCATTCCGGTCGCGGAAATCCTGCGTTTCATAGGCCCCGGAATCCCAAGTTTGACATTGGCACTGATTTGGCTACCTTTCCGGCACAGTCGAGGTTCAAACCTCGGTTCCTCCCGACCCAGCGGTCGATTGTGCGTTATCGCCGCTGGGTCTTTTTATTTTCCAACCCCGTTCCGTCAACAGGTTCAACACCGCGGGCAGCACGCTCACGCCGGCCATCATGCAGGTTGCGGTGCCAACCGCCATGACGAATCCCAGGCTCGAAATGCCCCGGTGTTCGGCAATGATCAGACTGCCGAAGCCGGCGATGGTGGTCAGGCCGGATACCAGAACGGCCTTGCCAGTGCTGCGGGCGAGGAGGGACGGTTTAGCCTCCTCGGCAAAGCGATTCAGGATGTGAATGCCGTTCGTGACGCCGATGCCGATGATCAACGGCAGCGTCATGATGTTGGCCGGGTTGAACGGAATCTCGAAAATGCCCATGAACCCCACCATCCACAGCGCCCCGATGCTCACCGGGAACAGGGAAAGCAACACGCAGGCAATGCTGCGGAAATGCAGCCAGACCAGAATGGCGATGGCCAGCAACGCCCAACCCGCCGCCTCCTGGTAGCTGCTCTTGAGCAGCGAGGTGTATTCGAAGAGCTGCACCGGCGTGCCGGTCACGTCCGGATCAACCGAGCGCAATTCCTGGACGAACACCCGCTGATTCTCGCGTTCCCAGACGTTCTTCTTCGGATAGACCTGCACGAGATATTTTCCGGAGGTGCCCACGAAGCGTTTGCGGATGACCGCCGGCAGGTCGGCAACCGCCAGCCGTCCGCTGTCATCCTGCGTGCGGATGGTGTTGAAGGTGTCGCGGATGTCGCTGAACAGGGCCTGTTGGAAGGCGGCCAGCTTGAGGCTGGTTTCGTTGGTGGGCGTGGTGCGGAGCTTCTGGTTCAACGTGCCGACGCTGGAACGAAGCGACTTCAACTGCCCTTGCAGCTCGGTCAATGACGCCAAATCCGCCCGGTTCTCCGGCGTTGGAGCCGCGGCAACCTGTTTCCGCAGCTTGACCTCCTCCTTTGCCACCTCGCCCAGCGCGGCGCTGATGTAGCCATAGAAGGAAAACAAGGTCGGCACCAATCCGCCGCGAATATTGACCGGGCTGGCGTCCGGCGGCGCAAATCGGATTTCTGCCACCTCGCGTTTGATCTCGCCCACGGCCTTGAGCTTGCGCGCCTGATCCTCGGTCAGGTAATGCGCCATGCCGTCGATTCCCGCTAGATCGACCGAGGCGACGGACGGCAGGTTCGTAAGCCGGGCTTCCAGGCGCACCGCGTCCTCCAGCGTATTGGCCACCATGGCCCCGTAGAGCACTGACTTCTCCGCCGAGTGGATCAGCTTGTCGCCGAATATTACCGAAGCCAGCCCTTTGCTCTGCATCTCCAAAAGGTTGTAATCGAAATAGACCTTCCGCGCCGGGATCAACAGCGCGACGCAGATCGCCATCGTCAACGCGATCACCCGCCGCGGCCGCGAGAGCCAGAGGTTCTCGATCATCTCGCGCCGGTCCAGCTTCTCGCCCAGCGCGTGGTCGATGACGTTCTGCCGTCCGCGCAGCAACATCACCGGCAGAAAGGTCATCATCGGGACCAGGCAAATCGCCAGGCCACCACCGCAAATGATGCCCATCTCCTGGATGCCGCGGAAATCCGTCGCCGCCATGGCCAGAAACGCCCCGGCCGTGGTCAACGCGCCGGTCACCACGCCCATGCCGGTGAACACCAGCGCCTTGCGCAACGCCTCCTCGTTGCTGCGGCCATGCCGGATTTCCTCCTCGTAACGCGAAATGAGATGCACGCCGAAGTCGATGGCCAGGCCGATCAGGATCGGCGCGAAGGTCACGGTGAGGATGTTCAGATGCCCGATGGTCGCCGTGGTGAAGGCCATGGTGTAGCCCAGCCCGACAATTAGCGCGAGGACCGCTTTGATGGGCCGGCCAGTCTCATGGTAGCCATAAACGAAAATCAGCGCCACCAGCACCAGCGAGATGATCGTCGCCTTCGTCGTGTCGGACGTGGACTGCTCCATTTCATCGATTTCGAGAATTGGTTCGCCCGTCACCCCCACGTTCAGGCCGCCCACCTCCCGCTGCGTTTCTGCCACGAGCTGACGCAGCCGCGGGACCGCCTTCTCGTTCAGATTCTCCGTCCGCGCCCGCACCGTCAGCAGGTAGATGTTCGGCGCTTTGGGGAACGTGATGTAAATCTTGCTCTCCGCCTCCTCGCCTCCGCCAAACAACGCGGTGATGCCCGGCGACGGCGGCGCACCCTGCCGCTGCAAACTGTCGGAGGCCTGCACCACGATGCGTTCGAGCGCCGGCAAGGCTTTGAGCATCGCCTTCACCTGCGGGCTGGGTTCCGGACCGGCGTTGTTGATCTCGCTGCCCATCACCCGGTTCACCAGCGAGAACAGAGATTCCAGGCTGTTCGCCTGGCTGAACTTCTCCAGAAACGGCCGGTAATCCGCGAGAGTCCGGCGCATCTCCGCCAAGTCGTCCTCCGGAACGAACAACAGCGCCTTCGATCCCAGCATCTTCAGGTCGCCCTTCCAGACGACGTCCATGAAGAGATTCGTCTCCGCCTCCAACCGCGCCCCGAGTCGCTCGACAAATTGCCGGTTCTTCTCCTTCTGCTCGCTCTCCACCACCACCACGAGTTCGTCCGGCAACACGAACTCCTTTTTGTAGCGCATGAAGTTCTGGTGATAGCGCTTGTCGCCGCCCACCAGGTTGTCCCGGCTTGGATCGAACTGAAGCCGCCACGGCGAAAACGCCGTGTACCAAACGCACAGCAGGAACAGCAGAATCTGCGGGTAAAAGAACCAGCGCGGATGCCGGATCACCGCGTCGGCGAGCCGCCCGAGAACCTTCGGTCCAAACTGTTCCCAGCGTGAAGGCATCAGGCCCCTTCCGGGAACTCCGCGTTCGAGTAAAGCGCCTTCACATCGTCATGATCCTCCAGCGCCTCGATCAACTTCGTCACCGCCGTCACCGCCGCCGGGTCGGCCAGCGGCGTCGTCAGGGTGGGCAACGACGACACCTCTGCCACCTCACACTTGAGGCCCTTGGCTTCGACCGCCTTGTGGACAGCCTCGAAATGCCCGGGGTCGGTCAGAATTTCAAAACCGTCCGCGTCCGCCTTGAAATCCTCCGCGCCCGCCTCGATGGCGGCTTCCATCACCACGTCCTCAACAGCGCCTTCGCGTGAAATGACGATCTGCCCCTTGCGCTGGAACAAGCGCGAGACCGAACCCGGCGTGGCGATGCTCCCGCCCGCCTTCGTCACGAGGCTGCGGATTTCCGCCGCCGTGCGGTTCCGGTTGTCCGTCTGGACCTCGACCAGCAACGCCACGCCATGCGGCGCGTAAATCTCGTAGGTCAAATCCTCGAACGCCGCCCCGCCGTCATCCCCGAGGCCCTTCTTGATGGCGCGCTCGATGTTCTCGCCCGGCATCGACGCCGCCCGGCAGCGCAGAAGCACCATGCGCAGGCGCGGGTTCAGATCCTTGTCCCCGCCGCCAAGTTTCACCGCCACGGTGATCTCCTTGGCGAGCTTCGAGAAAATCTTCCCTCGCTTGGCGTCGATGGCACCTTTGAAATGCTTCACCTTCGCCCATTTGCTGTGTCCGGCCATGTGTTGATCTCAGTTTGAAAATTCAATTCCCGGGCGGACAGCGACACGCGCCACCACGATCCCGCCCCGGGCGGCGCAAGATGAACCGGAACCCGCGCCGTTGAAAACAGGAAACACCGACCCGCGCGACCGCGCGATTGACTTGCCGCCGCCATTACTTAATTTCCGCGCCGTCATGCTCATGCGGCGCACCGTGGCAATGCTCTGTTTCG
>CAYQWK010000159.1:0-12782 GCA_964420805.1 uncultured Bifidobacteriaceae bacterium
CGTGAACCCGGAGTTCGAGTTCCATTCCTTCTTCGAGAAGGAATGGGATGGCAAGCCCGCCACGGCCTATTTACAGACGTTCATCGCACGCGGCCGCAGCCTCACCGGCGTGATCTTCCGTTTGGCCACGGACGGCATTGATGGCGCGGGACCGGGATCGCAGACGCTGCTCGTCTCGGTGCATCGACGGGCAGAGGGCACGCCGGACCGATGGCCGCAAGTCGGCCCGACCGGCGTGGTGCCGGGTGTCGATTCCGGCGGGCCGAAGAATTACACGTGGGGCGCGGGCTGGAACTCCGGTGAAGTGCCGCTGGTGCCCGGAGAAACTTACGCGGTGCAGGTCCGGCCCGAGACGCCCGGCAATGTGTTCCAGGCTTTCTGGCGCCCAGTCGCGGATGACGCGCCGCTTTGCTACCGCGTGGGCCGCGACCGCGCCGGTTTTGAACCGCGCCAGCTTTGGATGGGCATCAGCGCCGACAATGACGGCCTTCGACTGCCTTACAACAAGCGCGTGCAAAAGGAATTCGGCGCGTTTGCAGGATTCGCACATCGCTGGTCGCAAGTCTGGATGGCGCAAGGCCACAGCTTGGCCGGCGCGGTTCTCTACGCCGCAGTGGGCGGAGCGCAACCGCCGCTCTCGCGCCAGCGTTGCGCCGTGCGCGTGCGCCACGGCGGGCCGGATGGAAAACCCGTGGGCATCGGGAAGATCGCCGCCGGCATCGGAAATTACACCGGCGACGCCTCATGGGGCGCCTTCATCGTCGCGTTCGCGCCGGGCGAAGTCGCGCTCGTGCCCGGCGAAACCTACGCGCTCGAGTTCGAGAGCATCGAGAGCGAGGAAACCCTGCGCGGGTTCGTCAACATCAAGAACCAGGTCAGCGACGCCCGCGCGGGCTTCAATCCCTACCGCAAACATCCGCGCGACGACTACGGGCCCGGCACCAGTTTCAAGGACGGCACCGCACGGCAGGACTTCGACCTCGACATGCAGATCACGGAATACGAGTCGGCCCACACCGCCCACGCGCTGCCGCTGGATGAAAAGAACTTCCTCCGCAATGGCAACTTCGCCGACGGCGCATTTGACGAAGACCCCGCGCCGTTCGCAGCCAAGTGGAACAACGCGGTGAAGCCTGCCGGCGACATTACGGGCTGGCGTCCCTTCCGCAAAAACCCGGAGACGATCCTCGCCCACCTTCGCGATGCGGACGGCGGATTCGCACGGATCACGGGCCGCGGAAAAGTGGATGGTGGATTCGTGCAACGCCTCGATGGCCTGGCCCGGCATGAAGCCGTCCGCCTCGCCGGAGCGTGGCGCGGTTCCTACGCGCTGGATTTCGAACGCCGCATCGAGGTGGGCATCGACCCGACCGGCCAGGATGCCGACGCCGGTGCGCCGAGCATTCTCTGGACGGCCGGCCCGCGCCTGCACGGGCAATGGGAGAAATTCGCCCTTGATCCCGTGCGCCCGGCCACCAACAGCCTGAGCATCTGGTTGCGCGCCCGCGCCAACGGAACCGAGTTCCCCTTCAAGGCGGATTTCCGTGAATTGGAATTGCGCGGCGTGCGGATGGATGTTCCGCGCCCGCCAAAATAGCACGCTCGCGGACACGGCAAGCCGGCGTAACGTGAACGCCATGAATAGCTGGATTGTGGCTGATCCTGAGCATTTGGGTGGAAGCCCGCGGGTGCGCGGCACACGAGTCTCCGTGGCCCTGATTTTGGAGTCGCTGGCCGCCGGAATGACCATGGCCGAGATCGTCGATGCCTATCCAAGCCTGACGGCGGAGGCCGTGCGCGGTGTGCTGACGGAGCTTGCCCACGCCAAGGAACGTCAGCCGACGTGAGAATCCTGCTCGACGAAAACCTCCCGGCAAAAGTTGCTGGCCGCGCTTCGCGGAGCCGGACACGTCGTCGAATCGGTGCACAAGTTGCGGATGGACGGACTGGACAATGGACGGCTGCTCGAATTCGCGGGGAAGACCTTCGATGTTTGTTTCATTCGTGAATTTGGTTTTGTCCACAACGCGCGGCAAGGCGCGCCGGCGGGTAGATTCAAGTTGCTGCGGGTTGTGCTGCCCCAGAAGCCGCAGGACGAGTTCGTCGCTGAGTTCATGCGGGATTCGGCCGGTCGAACTTCGAGGAATTCAAACATGGTGACGATTGGCCCTGATTGGCCGGCAAACCCATCGCCGCACGCGCGGTGGATGGACTTTGGCACGCCGCTCGTTTCTTAAATAACTAAGCGGCGCCCCGCGTCGATTTTCAGGCTCCCTCGCAGAACGCCGGGGCAGCCGTTTTCAAATGACCATCCGCATGTTGCGAAATGCTCTCGTCGCCGCCGCCGTGATCGCGGCGGCTGGTTCCGCTTCCGCCGCCAGCAAGGCCACCGCACCAATCGACTTCAACCGCGAGATCCGGCCGATCCTCTCGGAGAATTGTTTCACCTGCCACGGGCCGGATGAAAACAAGCGCAAGGCGAAGCTTCGCCTCGACGTGAAGGAAGACGCCTTCAAGCCCGCCAAATCCGGTGACTACGCCATCGTCCCGGGCGACCCCGCCAAGAGCACGTTGATCACGCGCCTCAACGCGAAGGACCCCGACGAAATCATGCCGCCGGCCAAGACGAACAAGAAGTTGTCCCCGCAACAGAAGGATTTGCTGGCCCGGTGGATTCGCGAAGGCGCGTCGTGGCAGGAGCATTGGGCGTTTGTAGTGCCAAAACGGCCAGAGGTGCCGGGGGCATTGAAGAGTCGGTCAGTGAAAAGTGAAACAATGATCAGTAATCAGTCGGGGCGCGACGGGGCAAAGAAGCGCGGCGCGGATTCACTGATTACGAATCCCATCGACGCTTTCGTCCGCGCGCGATTGGAAAAGGAGAAACTCAAGCCATCTCCCGAGGCGGACAAGACGGCACTGATCCGCCGCGCAACGTTAGATACCACCGGACTTCCGCCCACGCCGCAGGAGGTGGATGCATTTCTCGCGGACGCAAGCCCGGAAGCTTACGAAAAACTTGTGGACCGGCTGCTGGAGTCGCCGCGCTACGGCGAGCATCAGGCCAAGGCATGGCTCGACGCGGCGCGTTACGCGGATTCGCACGGCTATCACATCGATTCGGAGCGGAGCATTTGGAAATACCGCGAATGGGTCATCGACGCGTTCAACAAGAACGAGCCCTTCGACCAGTTCACGATCAAGCAACTGGCGGGCGATCTTCTCCCCGAGGCGACCACGGAGCAGAGGGTGGCTTCCGGCTACGTGCGCTGCAATTTGAGCACCGGCGAGGGCGGCGCCATCGAGGACGAGTATCGGGCCAAGTACGCCTTCGACCGCGTGGAGACATCCGGCACGATCTGGATGGGGCTGACGCTCGTTTGCGCACGCTGTCACACGCACAAGTACGACCCCATTCCGCAGCGCGAGTATTACGGCATGTATTCGTTCTTCAACAATCTGGCCGAACCGATCATGGACGGAAACAAGGCGAACCCCGACCCGATCATGCGCCTGCCCACCGCCGAGCAATCGAAGCGGCAGGAGGAACTCAAGAAGTGGCTCGCGGAAGGCCAGTCAAAGCTCGACGCCAAGATGCCTGAACTCGACGCGAAGCAACCGGAGTGGGAAGCGAAGTGGCGGCAGAAACTCAACGAAGGCTGGGTGGCGTTGAAGCCCGCGTCCGTCAGCAGCACGAACAAGGGCGTGAACTTCAAGACGCTGGACGACAACTCCGTGCTCGTCTCCGGCGAGAACCCGCCCAAGGACATTCACGAAATCACGTTGCCGGTGAAGGAAGGCGCGCTCGCTGGGCTGCGCCTTGAGGCGTTGCCGGACAGTTCGCTTCCCAACAAGAGTTCGGCGCGTTCCGATGACGGCGCGTTCCGCCTTTCGGAGTTCGAGGCGGAGATCAGTTATCCCGGCACGAACAAGGCGGCCAAGGCCCAAAAGATCAAATTTGCCCAGGCAATCGCCGACTCGGCGACCGGGGCGAGCGACGCGGCGAAAGCCATCGACGCCAAAGCCGACACCGGCTGGCAGGCCGAGGCCGTGACTGAACCGCACGCGGCGCTCTTCCTGCCGGCGGAACCCGTGACGGTGAAGCCGAAGGCCACGTTGCATGTCCGCCTGCGTTACGAGGCCTCGCAAAGCAAGCGGGCCATTGGCCGCTTTCGAATCAGCGCGGCGCAGGATGCCGGGTTGGTCGCCTTGCTCGCGCCGCCCAAGCCTGAGCCGTGGCAGGTCATTGGGCCGTTCAAAACCGATGGCACGGCGGAAGGTTTCGCGCACGTCTTCCCTCCCGAACAGAGCATCGACCTGAAGGCGAAATTCCCGGGCGCGCGCGATGAGATTAAATGGAACGCCAAGCCGGACTTCGCCGACGGCAAGGAGAACCTGCTGGTCCAGGATTTGCACGGCGTGCACGGCGCCTACTTCCTGTATCGCACGATCAAAATGTCCGAGGCGCGCAAAGTAGAACTGAGCCTCGACGCCGACGATCTCTTCAAACTCTGGGTCAACGACAAGCTGGTGGCGCAACGGAGCGCGAAGGCGAAGGTTTCCGATCCGCCGATGAAGGTCGCGGTCGATTTCAAGAAGGGTGAGAACAGGCTGCTCTACAAAATTGTGACTACGCAGGGCGCGGCCTATTTCTCGTTCGCCAGCGACCTTGACGGCGTGGACACCCTGCCCGCCGATCTTGCCGCATTGTTCGCCGCCACGAAGAACTTCAACGCCGACCAGCAGAAGAAGGTCCGCACGCTTTATCGCAAGCTGCATTCGCCGGAGTTCAAGGAGACATTCGACAACGTGGACCAATGGAAGAAGGAAAACGACGGCATCGAGAAGGCCATTCCCACGACGATGATCGCCAAGGAAGCGGACAAACCTCGCGATACGTTCATGCTCATTCGCGGCGAGTATGACAAGAAAGGGGAAAAGGTACCCGCCGGCGTGCCCTCGATCCTTGGCGCCCTGCCGTCCGATGCGCCAACAAACCGGCTTGGGTTCGCGCGCTGGCTGGCCAGCACGAACCATCCGCTCACCGCGCGCGTGACGGTGAACCGTTTCTGGCAGCTCTACTTCGGCACCGGGCTGGTGAAGACCTCGGATGATTTCGGCGTGCAGGGGGACCGGCCGTCGCACCCGGAGTTGCTCGACTGGCTCGCGTGCGAATTCATGAGCAGTGGCTGGGATGTGAAACACATTCAACGCCTCATCCTCACCTCCGCCACCTACCGGCAGTCATCGAAGTTCACCTCCGAGTTGCTGGCCCGTGACCCGGAGAACCGCCTACTGGCGCGCGGCCCGCGTTTCCGTGTCGATGCCGAGGTTGTGCGCGACACAGCGCTGTACGTCAGCGGATTGCTGGTGGAACAACGCGGCGGCAAGAGCGTGAAACCCTACGAGCCGCCAGGATTGTGGGAGGCCGTGTCCTTCAACAACTCGCAGAAATACGTGCCCGACAAGGGCGAAGGCCAATACCGCCGCAGCCTTTACACCTACTGGAAACGCCAAAGCCCACCGCCCGGGATGCTTATTTTCGACGCACCCACGCGCGAATATTGTGTCGTCCGCCGCCCGCGCACCAACACGCCGCTTCAGGCGCTCGCTCTCATGAACGACCCGCAGGTCGTCGAGGCCTCGCGCGCCTTCGCCCATCGCATCCTGCTCGATGGCGGAGTCACCGACGAAGACCGCGCCGCCTACGCCTTCCGCCTCGCCACCGCGCGCAAGCCGACGAAGGACGAATCCAAGGTGCTGCTCGAAGTCCTCAAGCAGCAACGCGCCGCGTTCGCCAAGGATGCCGCCGCGGCGGAAAAGCTTTTGACCGTAGGCGCGTTCAAATCGAAGGACCAACTCGGCAAGACCGAACTCGCCGCGTGGACCACGCTCGCGAGCATCATCCTGAACCTGGACGAAACGATTACGAAGAGCTGATGCACCCTGCCATCCATCGTCGCTTCACGCTCGGAGGATTCTCACCGCAACGAACTGCTTGGATACTCGGCGGCTTGATCCTGCTGTTTAGTCCGTTGCACCTTCTTCTGTCGTGCAGTGAAAGCCAGGGTTTGGGCTTGGTGTGCCTCGCTCTCTTGGTAATCACGGCCGTGCTTGGTCCCTGCTCGCCACGAAAAATAAAAGGAAGATTGGGCCCGTTCCTGTTTGCTGTTTGCGCGCTACTTATCAACACGTTGTTTTGTCATTGAGTCATGAACCCATTCCAAGAAAAGCAACTCATCCTCACCCGTCGCCATTTCTTCGGGCGCGCCGCCGCCGGCATCGGCGCGGCAGCGCTTGGCTCGCTGTTGAATCCGGCGCTGTTCGCCGCGCTCGGGCAGAAGAAAGAGCCGCGCTTCGGCGGGCTGGCCGGCATCCCGCACTTTGCGCCCAAGGCCAAACGGGTGATCTACCTCTTCATGGCCGGCGGCCCGTCGCAGATCGACCTGTTCGACCACAAGCCGGCGTTGCAGAAACTCCACAACACCGAACTCCCCGACACCGTCCGCATGGGCCAACGCATCACCGGCATGACCAGCGGGCAGAAGAATTTTCCGTGCGTGAAGCCGCTCTTCAAATTCGCGCAGCACGGCAAGGCGGGAACGTGGTTTAGCGAGTTGATCCCAAACATCGCCGGCATCGCGGACGACATTTGCGTGGTCAAGACCGTCAATACCGAGGCCATCAACCACGACCCGGCCATCACCTTCATCCAGACCGGCTTCCAACAGCCGGGCCGGCCTTCGATGGGCGCGTGGTTCAGCTATGGCCTTGGCAGCGCGAACGACAACCTGCCGGGCTTCATCGTCATGCTCTCCAACGGCAAGGAGAGCGATCAACCGCTCTACACGCGGCTCTGGGGCAGCGGGTTCCTGCCTAGTGAATATCAAGGCGTGCAGTTTCGCGGCGGCGGCGATGCCGTTCTTTACCTCTCCAACCCGCCCGGAATTGACGCGGCCACGCGACGTCGGATGCTCGACGGGATGGCGAAGTTGAACGCGAAGCAACATGCCGCGTTCGGCGATCCCGAGATCAACACCCGCATCGCCCAATACGAGATGGCCTACCGGATGCAAACCTCCGTGCCCGAGCTCACGGACATCTCGAAGGAAAGCCAGGCCACGCTCGACATGTACGGCCCGGACGTGAAAAAGCCCGGCAGCTTCGCCTACAACTGTCTGCTCGCGCGCCGCATGGCCGAGCGCGGGGTGCGTTTCACGCAGCTCTATCACCGCGGCTGGGACCAGCACAACAACCTGCCCCGGCGCATCCGCGAACAATGCAAGGACACGGACCAGCCAAGCGCCGCGTTGGTGAAGGATCTCAAGCAGCGCGGCCTGCTCGACGACACCCTCGTCCTCTGGGGCGGCGAGTTCGGGCGGACGGTTTACTCCCAGGGCAAGATTGAGCCGGAGAACTACGGACGCGACCACCACGGCCGCAATTACTGCGTCTGGATGGCCGGCGGCGGCATCAAGCCCGGTATTACTTACGGCGAAACCGACGACTTCTGCTACAACGTGGTGGAGAACCCGGTTCACATCCACGACCTCAACGCCACGGTGCTGCATTGCCTGGGCGTGAACCACGAGAAGCTCACTTACCGCTTCCAAGGCCGCGACTACCGGCTCACGGACATACATGGCGAGGTCGTGAAGGGCATACTCGCCTGAGCCGGCACGCAACAAAAATGCGTTGTCTCAAATCGAGCGTTTTGCCCAGATTCCCGAGCCGCCGTACTTTGAATTCATTGCGTATGGCGGCGTCAGACAAACTCTTTATGAACAAATACATTTCATCCGTTGGCCTTTGCTCGTTGCTGGCTGTCGCGGCCGTCGCCGCGGACAAGAACGCTGTGGACGTGAGCAAACTTCCACCCGCCTCCACCAAGACCGGCATCACCTTCGACGCAGACATCAAGCCGCTTTTTGAGAAGGCATGCTTCAAGTGCCACGGTCCGGAAACCGAAAAGCCGAAGGGCAAATTCAAATCCTGGACCCGCGAGTTCGTCCTCAAAGGCGGCGGCGACGGTGCCTGCGTGACGCCCGGCGACATTTCCAAGAGTTCTGTCATGTCCATGATCACCTGGACCCACAGTGACGAGGAAATGTACATGCCACCGAAGGACAACAAGGCGAAGATTCCCAAGCTGACCAACGAGCAAATCGGCCTGGTCCGCGCCTGGATCGAACAAGGCGCGAAGTAACGGCCGCTTCATTTTCCGCCGGCGCCGCTCCCCTGCTGGGGCGGCGCTTTTCTTTTTTGTTGTCCACGCCAGAGGCCGGCGAAAAAGTCCCGCCATGAACCACCGCTGCGTCATCGCCGCCGCGCTGGCCTGCGCCTTTGTTGCTCGGGCCGCACAGTTCAACATCGGCGCACACCACTTCACCCTGCCTGACGGTTTCGAGATCGGACCCGCCGCCGGAACCAACCTCGCCCCGCGCCCCATCAACGCCAGTTTTGACGAACAAGGCCGGCTCTACGTCACCGACTCGTCCGGCTCGAATGACAAGGTGGAAAAGCAACTCGCCGAGAAGCCGCACCGCATCCTGCGCCTTGAAGACCCGGACGGTGACGGCAAGTTCGACCGGCAGGTCGTGTTCGCTGACAAGATGATGTTCCCTGAAGGCTGCCTGTGGTTCGACGGTTCGCTCTACGTCGCCGCGCCGCCGAGCATCTGGAAGCTCACCGACACCAACAACGACGGCGTGGCTGACGTGCGTCTCGAGTGGTTCCATGGCAAGACGCTCACCGGTTGCGCGAATGATCTCCACGGTCCCTACGCCGGACCGGACGGCTGGATTTACTGGTGCAAAGGCGCTTTCGCCAAGCAGACCTACACGCTTCCGAACGGCAAGGAATTCACCACGCGCGCCTCGCACATCTTCCGCGCGCGGCCCAACGGCAGCGGAGTCGAGCCGATCATGACCGGCGGGATGGACAATCCCGTCGGCCTCGCCTGGTCGCCCGAGGGTGATTTGTTTCTCTGCGGCACATTTTTCCAGCATCCCGCCGGTGGCAAACGCGACGGCATCATCCACGTCCTCCACGGCGGCGTTTACGGCAAGGACCACGACGTGCTCGACGGCCACCCGCGCACCGGCGATCTGCTCCCGCTAATGACGCACCTCGGCCCCGCCGCGCCGAGCGGCATGGCGCGCTACGAGTCCGGCGCCTTCGGAAAGGAATTTCAAAACAACCTTTTTGTCACCTGCTTCAACCTGCACAAAATTTCCCGTCATGTGCTGACGCCGAAAGGTGCGACCTACGAAACCGCCGATTCCGATTTCCTCGTCAGCGACAACACGGACTTTCATCCCACCGACGTGATCGAGGATGCCGACGGTTCGCTGCTCGTCGTGGACACCGGCGGCTGGTACAAGCTTTGTTGCCCGACCTCGCAACTGCACGAGCCTGACGTGCTGGGCGGTATCTACCGCGTCCGCCGCAAAGGCGTGCCGCACGTCGCCGATCCGCGCGGGCTGAACATCGACTGGGCTAAGTCGGATGCGAAGCAACTGGCGAAGCTAACCGGCGATCCGCGTCCCGCCGTGGCGAAGCGCGCCATTCAAGCTGCCGCGAAAAAGGGCAAGGAAGCAGTCGATGCGTTGTGCGCCGCTGGAGTGTTTTGCCGGCCGATGAATTCCGGCTTCGCATTTGGCGAACCGCGCGCAGCGGAAGCTCCCGGCGCGGGCCAACGGCAGAACATCGTCTGGGCCTTGACGCGCATTGAGGGTCGTCCGGCACGCGATGCCATCCACCGAGCGCTGTTCGATGCGGATGCTTCCGTGAAGCAAGCCGCGCTTCATTCGGTCAGCCTGTGGCGCGATGAGGTGAACTCCATCCATCTCGGCGAATTCTTGCATGCCGGCCAACCGGAACACCTGCGCCGCCTCGGCGCGGAAGCCATCGGGCGCGTCAGCGCGACCAACCTTGCTCCCCTGCTGCTACATCACGGCATCGGCGACGCTACAAGCCTCGACCGCTCGCTGGAACACAGCCTGATTTACGCCCTGCTCGAGATCGGCGACGCCGAAACCGTGCGGCGCTTCGGCTACGGCAATGGCTCCGGTCCAGCACTGATGACACGCGCGGCACTCCTCGCTCTGGACCAGATGCCTGGCGGCAACCTGAAGTCAGCGCATGTCATTCCACTGCTCCACTCGGTCAATCCGCCTTTGCGACAAACAGCAATGGCGATTCTTGGCCGTCACCCCGAATGGGGCGGAGAGATGGCGCGGTGGATTCAAGACTGGTTCAGGCCGGTCAGTTCCACAGCAGAACAAGCCGAATTCTCCGAACTGCTCGCGCGCAGCGCCGGTCAAGCGGAAGTCCAACGACGCGTTGCGGAAATGGCCGCACAACCCGCTTCGCAGGCCACGGCCTTGAGCGTGATGGCTCGGAGCCGATTAAAAGAGATACCTGACTCCTGGTTGAACGCCGTGCGCGCCACGCTGAACTCGAAGTGGGGAGAGAACAACCAACGGCTGGCCGTCGCAGCCGCGAGTTCGTTCACAGGCTCGAAGATGATTCCCGAGGAACTCGCTGCAGCACTGGTGACCTTCGCGCGCGATCCTAACAAGCCACGAGACCTTCGCCTGAACGCGCTCGCCGCTTTATCCGCCGGCGCCATCGTCCCAGATCCCCAAATGTTTGACCTCCTGCGCGCCGGACTCTCGCCGGGCAATTCTGTTTCCGAGCGCAGCGCTGCCGCGAACGCACTGACCAAGTGCAAATTCAGCGAAGCGCAACTGATCACGCTCGCAGAGATGCTCAAAGACACGGGCCCAGTTGAACTGCCCAAGCTGCTTCCTGCCTTTGCGCGGGCCACGAATGAGAACGTGGGGCTGGCGCTCGTCGCCTCGCTGGAGAAATCCAAGTCTCTGGCATCGCTGCGTGCGGAGACGGTGAAACCGCATCTCACCAACTTCCCCGCCAGCGTCCGTCAGAAAGCCGACGCGCTGCTCGCAACGCTCAACACCGACGCGGCGCAGCAAAAAAAGCACATCGACGAACTGCTCTCCGATGTGAAGGGCGGCGACATCCGGCGTGGGCAAGCCTTGTTCAACAGCGCCAGGACTGCGTGTTCAGCGTGCCATGCCATCGGTTACCTAGGCGGCAACGTGGGGCCAGACCTAACGCGCATCGGGCAGATTCGCAACGAGCGCGACCTGCTCGAAGCCATCGTGTACCCGAGCGCCAGCTTCGTGCGCAGCTACGAGCCCACGATTGTGGCGACGAAGGGCGGCGACGAATACAGCGGCGTGTTGAAGAAGGATTCCGTCGAGGAAGTCGTGCTGATCACCGGGCCGAATTCCGAGCAGCGCATCGCACGGAGTGACATCTTCGACATGCGTCCCGGCACGGTCTCGACCATGCCCGGCGGACTTGCCGAGCAACTAACGAGAGAGGAACTCTCAGACTTGCTGGCCTTTCTCAAGGCAACCCGGTGGTAAAAGCATTCCGTTCGTTTCGGGTTACACCCACCGGCTCGCATGTGGCGCATCCGGCACCAGACTGAGATGCACCGCTCATGGCTTTGTTGAAAGATTTTCGTTTGCGCGCGCTCGGGGGAGACGAATACGGTTTGCACCCTGTGCCCGAACCCGGCACGGAATTCACCACCCATCTATGGACAATCAACCTTTGACGACTGAGGAAATCAGTTCGCTGATCGCGGGCTTGAACAAGCTCGCTCACAACCTCTGGGGCACCTGGGATCAGAGCACCTTGGAAGTGTTCCACGCGCTTTCACCACGGTCCTGGCAGAATCTTTATCACAACCCGGTGGCGGTGCTGCGCGAGGTTTCGTCCATCGAATTGCGAGCCCGCCTGCAGGATCCGCAGTTCGCCGCCATGGTGCGCCGGGCGCTGGACGGCTTCGACGCCTACATGAGCGAGAAGCAGACTTGGGGTGCGGTTCATGCGCCGCGGCTGGCGAAGAACCCGGTCGCCTACTTCACAGCCGAGTTTGGTTTCCACGAGACGCTGCCCATCGCCGCAGGCGGTCTCGGCGTCCTGGCCGGAGATCACCTCAAGAGTGCGAGCGATCTAGGATTGGGCCTTATTGGCATCAGCCTTTTCTATCGCGAGGGCTATTTTCAACAAGCCATCAACCATGAAAACTGGCAGGTAGATTACTACCGACTGCTCAACCCGCGGAACCTGCCCATGGAGCCGTTGCTCAACGAGGCCGGCGAACCGCTGGTTTGCGACGTGCGCATTGGTATGACCCGCGTGTACTTCCAGGCATGGAAAGTGAACGTGGGCCGTTGCACCGTGTATCTTCTGGACACGAACCGACCGGAGAATGAGCAGCACTACCGCGACCTGACCTTGCGCGTCTATGGCGGCGACAGCACCACGCGAATCATGCAAGAGATGATTCTCGGAATCGGCGGCGTGCGATTGATGCGGGCACTGGGCATCGCGCCGTCGGTGTTCCACATGAACGAAGGTCACGCGGCGTTCCTGACGCTGGAATTGTTGAAGGAGAAAATCGCGGCGGGTGTTTCACTTGAGGACGCGAAGGCCGCCACCAAACAGGAGTGCATCTTCACCACGCACACGCCCGTCGAGGCCGGCCACGACCGCTTTGCGCCGGATCTGATGCACTACGCGATGCCACACATGGCCGAAGAGCTGGGTGTTGAATTCAACCAACTGCTCGGCCTTGGCCGCGTGCGTCCCGAAAACGGCCACGAACCCTTTTGCATGACCGTGTTGGCGCTGAAACTCTCGCGCGCGGCCAACGGCGTGAGTGAACTGCACGGCCAGGTAAGCCG
>CAYQWK010000160.1:0-12741 GCA_964420805.1 uncultured Bifidobacteriaceae bacterium
GACGGCGGCTGCCTCGACGACCGTCGCGCCGGCGTCGGTCGCGACGGCGGCCGTGCGGTCCTCGGAGTGGTCGTCGACGACGACGATCTCGTCGACGCCGGGCACGTCCTCGACGAGGTGCCTTCGCACGGCGGAGACGATCCTGCTCAAGCTGAAAAACCAATTGACGATGCTGCGGCGGAAGCGGTCGCGGAAGGCGACGGGCGGGAGTACGTTCCAGATGTTCGCGGACTTCGAGGCGGTGTTCCGCGCCATCGAGGAGGCGAAGGCGCGCAAGGGTCCGCACGGGCTGGTGTTCTTTCTCGCGCCAACCGGCGGCGGCAAGACGCGGTTGTGCGAGGAGGTGATCGGCGATGGAGGGTTCGTGGTGGAGGCGCGGAAGTCGTGGCGGAAGTCTTACTGGACGGCGTTGTGCGACATCGCGGACGGGTTGAACGTGAGCCGGCGGAACATCTGGACGGCGTCGCAACTGGAGGACGAGATCGCAGTGAAGAGCATGGCGATCAAGAACGGGGTGCTGGCGATTGACGAGGGCCGGTTCTTCGGGCCGGACACGCTGGACCTGCTGATCTGGCTGCTGAACAAAACGACGCTGACGATCCTGATCTGCGCGCCGCCGGAGTATTACGATCGCTGGGCGACGAAGCATCGCAGCGAGGCCGCGCAGGTGGTGCGCCGGACGCACATGGTGATCAAGGCCAACGTCATCACGGCGGATGACGCGGAGAAAATCCTGAAGGAGTGCGCGCTGAACGGATCGCTTCGGGACGCGGCGAAACTGGCGCGGGACGCGGCGAACGATTTCGGTCGGTACGACTTCCTGCACCGGCTGGCGGACAAGCTGGCCGAGCAGCCGTTCCACGGGCTGGACGATGTGCGCAACGCCATCGCGAAGGTTCACGCGGACATGAACGCGCAGGTGTTGCTGGCGCTCAGGAAAGGGGGGGAGTGATGAACCCGCATCAGATTGAAACCACGTTGATGGCCGCGCCGCTGCCGGTCGCGCGCGTGCTGGCGGAGATCGCCGATGAGCGGGCGCGGCAGGAGCAGTTGATGCGCGACGGAAAGTTCAGCTTCACCTGCGCCAGTCCGCTCTGCACCGGGCGCGACAAGCTGCCGGTGCTGGGCGAGGAGTTCGGCGAGGTGTGCCGCGAGGTCTGCGAGGACCAGCGCCCGCACGCCCGCAAGCGGTTGCGCACGGAGTTGATCCAGCTCGCGGCCGTGGCCGCAGCGTGGGCGGAGAGCCTCACGGAAAATGCGGAGTGCGGAATGCGGAATGCGGAACGGGCTTGGGCCACGCGCGATTGTTGGCGGTGTGAGACCGCCTGCGACATGGGTGTGATGACCTGCCCGCATTGTGGCGCGTCGAATCCTGGAGGTCCGCGATGAATGGAAACAAGAACCCGTGGTCACTGCCCCACATCACCAAGTGGGCCGGGCCGAACGCGGCGGTGTGCAGCGCCGAGGACCGATTGCGCGAGGTGCGGAAGATGGACCTGGCGACGTTGCGCGCGGTGGATGGCTGGCGGGACAACCAGAGGACCGTGCAGCGCGCCATCGAGGTGCGGATGCGCAAACTGATCCGCGAGATGAACCGCAGGCAAGGAGTGGCTATATGATCGCCCTGGCCCTGGCATTCGCGAGTGGTTCCGCGCTCACGCTGGCGGTCGTGCTGTTCGTGCGGGCCTACCAGCACGCGCGGCCTTCGTTCGACAACACGGAGCGCGACGCGCGGGCGTTCGCGCCGTTGTCCAGTCTCAACCAGGAGATACTGCGATGAGCTACGGAGTTTTCTATGGCGCGGCTCATGGGAGTTTCCCGGTGGAGTTCGTCTTCAACCACTGCGGACGCGTGTTCTCCATCTGCCATGTCACCAATCAGACGCGGTTCGCGAGCGCGGACGAGGCCCGCGCCGCCGCGCTGGCCGCCGGCATGGCGCATCAAACCATCGAGGTGCGCGCGGTGCATGACTCACCCACCCCGCCGGATCGAGACCCTGCGCGCTCCGAAACTGCACGCGGCGCGGACTCTCCGGCGGGGGCTGCGCGCTGTGCAAACTGCGGAAAACCAGCGGCCTGCATCGGGGCTTACGAAGGAAGCGGTGAAGCCTTTGCGTGCGACAACTGCTGCGCGCACGGGAACGAAGATGGCTGGTGTAACCCGGTCTCCGCGCATCCGAACCAGATTTTAACCCAACCAAAGGAAAACCATGATTGCATTCACAAATGAACCCTCCGGCCGGGCCGTCACGCTCGGCGAAATTGAGAAACTCACCGCCAGCCTGGCTGACACCAGCATGGCCCTGGACGACACGTTGTCCAACTACGAGGCCGAGTTGCAGGCCGTGAACGAGAAGTTCCTGCGCCCGCTGAAACGCCTGGCCACGGCCACCGCGCAGGCCGAGGCGGAGCTGCACGCCGCCATCGAGGCCGCGCCACACCTCTTCGTGAAGCCGCGCACGCTGAACCTGCACGGCTTCAAGATCGGCTACAGCGTCAGCGAGGGCAGGCTTGTGTGGGAAGACGAGGAACTCGTCGTGAAGTTGCTCAAGAAAAAGTTTCCCGACCAGACCGAAGCCTTAATCAGCACCAAGGAGACGCCCAACAAGGACGCCATCAAGGCGCTCGGTTTGGACGACAAACAGCTCGCGGCGCTGGGCTGCGCCATCGAGGACGCCGGTGACCAGGTGTTGATCAAGCGCGCCGCCGGCGATGTGGAGAAGCTTATCACCAAGCTCAAGACCAAGCTGGTCGAAGCCATTGTGGAGGCGGCGTGAACGTCACGAAGATCACCATTGGCCGGCTGTTCAACCTGGGGGACTACGAGCACGTGCGCTACGAGCTGACCGTCGAGGTGCCAGCCGGGAGATCAGCCACCACCGCGTTGATTGGCCTGGAAAACATCATCGAGGCGCTCAACCCGAAGCGGCCGGCCGACGTGCCGGACGCCGGCGACATCAAACAGATGGAGGCCATGCTCGCGGAGGTGAGGAGTTCCACCGATGAGAAGTGCCGCAAATATCGAGGCCGGAGCAAGTATGCGCTGATTCACCAACTGCAACGGGAAATTCCCGAGGCGGTGAAACGGATGGAGCAGTGGAAGTCACGGCAACGGCGCGCGCGAATGCTTCTCAATGACCTGGGTGGGGCGGCGGTTTGGAAGGACGCGAAGGAGGACTGGGACAATGACTAGAGTGGAGAGCAGCACCACTGTTCATCAGTTGGTGGAGCATTCGTTCGCCAAGCCTGGCAACGTGGACTTTGTGCCGCTGGAGCAAAACGGGATCATCGTCGGTGGTGTGATCGTGGTGAAGGGTGAGCGTCCGTTCGAGTTGCTGCGCTCGCTGGTGCCGACGGTGCAGAAGGAGGCGAAATCGTGAGACGGCCCAGCCCGAAGTGGTCGCAGGCCGAGCTGCGCTCGATGCACGCGGAGTACGCCCGCCGGGCGAAAGGCCGCGAGATGGGCGCGCTGGAAACAGTCGCGCGGCAGGCAGGTTTCAGCAAGTGGGCGTTGGAGAGGGCTTTTCGTCGCGCGGGTTTTCCGTGCCTCAACCTCAAGCCGCGCCAGCCGGAGAAACTGAAAGTGATTCCCTGGCTGGCGGAGGCGCACCGGCGCTACATGGCGGGCGAGCGCGCGGGCACGCTGGAGCGGGAGTACGGCGGGAACACCAACCTGATCCAGTTGTTCAAGGCGCGCGGCTGGAAGATCAGGCCGGCCACGCCGGGCGGGAGGTTTTCCGCCGCACCGCGCAAGTCGGCGGCGGAGATCGCGCGGATCGTGGATGAGCATTTTGCGCGGACGCGCAGGAAGGTCCGGGCGGTGAGTATTCCACCGGCGCTCAGGGTGGAATGGAAGAAGTGGGATGAGGCGCGCCGCCGGGAGTTCATCGCGATGTTGCGAAGGCGCGCGGCTAATCCGGGGATGCCGACGGCGCCGCATAGCGCGAACGTGGAGCCGTTCGATTATTTCTCGCCGCGCGCGCGGGAGATCGCGGCGCGCGAGAACGCGGGCCGGGTGAGCCGGAACTTCAAGGTGCGCTTGAAGCCGTCGAGCCAGGGAATGATCTGGGATGGACGGCTTTGGTTGTGGTCGGAGTTCACCGATGGACGCGGGGTGGCCTACATGGAGTCAGGACGGGCCACGGGCACGGGTCTGATCATGTTGCACCGCGCGATTTACGAGAGGCACATCGGGCCGATCCCGGCGTTGCACGTCGTGCGGTTCCGGGACGGGAATGTGAACAACCTGGCGCCGGAAAATTTGTATTTGCAGTCGCGGGCCGATGAGGCCGCGGAGAACAGCAGCCGCCGGCGCGCGCGGAATTCGCGCGAGTTGACGGCGCTGCTGATCAGTAACCACGAGAGAGGAGAACAAAATGCCAACCACCAACTTGTTAAACACCTGGGAACGCGCGGCGCAGGCCGCCATCGCGCCAAGACCACGCACGCCTGAGCGCGCGCGGGCCATCGCCAAGACGGAGAGGAAGCCGGAGGGCATCGCCGCGCTGGCATTGTCGCCGAAAGAGCTGGAGAGCCTGCGCGGGAAGGGATTGATCAAGGCCGGCGGGGTGGAGCCGGAGCCGAACGAGGTGCTGACGCTGACGCGGCTGGGGCATCCGCAGGAGTGCTGGTCGGTGTTGCTCGGGCTGGTGGTGGTGTCACCCCGCCTCGCGGCGCACTGGCTGAAGAACAACTTCGGCAACCGGCCGGTGAGCGAGGACACGGTGGCCGCGTACGCGCGGGACGCGGTGAATGGGCTTTTTCTCACCACGCACCAGGGGATCGCGTTCAACGACAAGGATGAGCTGATCGACGGTCAGCACCGGCTGCTGGCGATCGTGAAGAGCGGGATCAGTTGCACGTTGATGGTGAGCTTTGGGTGGCTCTCCGAGGTGCGCGGGAGGGAGATGAAGCGGATGGACGTGATCGACCGTGGCAAGACGCGGAGCGTGGCGGATCAGCTCAAGATTCAGCACGGCTTGAAGCACGGGACGGCGATCGCGCAGATCGCGACGCAACTGGCGAACCTCTGTTTCAGCGAGCGCACGCGCAAGTTGAGCGTGGGTCATACGCTGGAGATTTACCGGGCGTATCAGCCGGCGGTGGATTACGTGATTGATCGTCGGCCGAAGGAGCACGGGTTGAAGTCGATGGGCGTGATGGCGGGGTTCGCGTTCGCGTTGATGCCGGAGTTCACGGGGGATGTGAAGGCGCCGTTCTGGCGCGGCCAGGAGTTGACGCCGACGGCGAGGCGGATGGAAACGCTGCGCACAGGCGAGGCTCTGGAGAAGGGTTCTGGACTGGCGTGGTTGCGCAATTTTCTCCTGAGCGAGGAGGCCCGGCTGCTGGCGCGATGGAGTGATCGTGCGATGGCGGAGATCACGTTGAACGTCCTGCACCCGGATCCACCGAAGACGGTGAACGGGAGCTGGCCGGCGACGGATGATGGCGTGAAGTTTTTCCGGACGCTGCAAATGGAGCGGGTGGAGAAGGTGGTGGGGATGTTGAAGTTGCCGAGGTGAGGTATGAGCGAAAAAATATCCATGATCGAGCCGGCGGAACGTGTGGTCACGGTGGCGTTGTCGAAAGCTGAGTTGGTCGCGTTGATTCGGTATCACATCACGGCGGCAAAGGGTGTTCCAAAGCGGCTGGGTAAGGCGTCGCTGGGTTTGGAAGATGGGTCGGTGCCGACGCCTGGGGTGCTTAAGGCGTTGCAAAAGATCGCGATGGAACAGGTGGAGGGCCACATCGCACGGCACAAGGAGTTGGTGAAGATTTTGGAGGGCTGAGGTATGCCGACGATTCTGACACTCGACGGCAGTCATTACCTGGTCCCGGACTCGGTGAACCTGAACGTGTTGACGAAGAACCTGCGCGAGCTGGTGAAGCTGAAGTGGGATTACGAACGCGCACATGGGTCGATGGACTATTACGTTCGAGAACCGGATGGTCCGCAGATCAAGATCGAGATCACGGATAAGAAGAGCGTTCGGGAACCGGTCAAACCAAAGCAACTGCCGGCCAAGGCCGGGCCGGATGCGAACGGGGATATGGGGATATGAAAGCGTTGTCCATTCGTCAGCCGTGGGCGTGGTTGATTGTGAACGGGTTCAAGGACATCGAGAACCGGGCGCGGCGGACACGCTTGCGCGGCCGTTTTCTGGTCCACGCGAGCAAAACCATGTCACGCGCGGATTATGAATCTTGCGCGTTGTTTTGCAGCTCGCTGCCGGAGGGCGCGCTGCCGACCGGGTTTGAGTTTCCGACCTTCGAGCAGCTCCAGGCCAAGCTCGGCGGAATCGTCGGGGAGGTGGAGATTGTGGACTGCGTTGAAGATCATGCCTCGCCGTGGTTTTGTGGCTGGTTCGGTTACGTACTGCGCGACGCGCGGCCGCTGCCGTTCCGGGCGTGCAAGGGGGCGTTGAATTTCTTCGAGGTGGCACCATGACCAAACTAACCAATTCCGAACTCGATCAGATCAGCGAGGTGTTGAGCCGCCGGGCCAATGAGCTGGCCACGTTCGAGGGGGATTTGCAGAAGGCGTTTGCCAGGCTGACGAGCGGGCAGAGTCTGCTGTTTAACCTTCCCGGATCGGTGGACTTGGCGATCAGCCGTGAGATCAGCCGGTTGCGTGCGCTGGATGGGAAATTGAGCGGTTTGAAAACGGAGGATGAGGCATGAGCAGCCAGATTGAATTCTTCGATCCGCCGACGCAGGTGCAGACGGTGGTGTCTGACCGGGTGGTGGGCATCTTTGATCACCCGGATTACGACCCGATGCGCGACATGACGTGCCAGCCCGCGACGTGCGAGGAGTGCGGGGCGGGGTTGAGTCGGAACGGCGCGTATCTCATCTGCCCGGCGGGGCACACGCGGGGCATCGAGTGCGTGGGGCGCGAGGATCATCCCCGGAACGCGGAGTGGGAGCACTACCTCGCGAGCAACGGGCGCGAGGCTTGGGAGCGGGCCATTGACCGGATGCTGGCCAGGCGACGGAGGTTCGCGTGACGGACAAACAGACGAGTCTTTATTGGCGCGAGTGGGGGGCGTTGGGCCGGCGTTGTAAGAAGGAGGGTTGGACGGTGCCGGATCGCAGTGATCTGCATGTGCGTGCGCTGGGGTACAGGAAGAGTTCCAAGGCGTTGACCAATCCAGAGCTGGACAAGGTGCTGGGGGTTTTCCGGGCCTATTCGCAGGTGGAAAATGTGAACTCGCAGGTGAGGCAGTTGCGGCAGCCGAGGACGCGGCTGGAGCATAAGATCAAGATCGACCAGGTGCGGTTGCTGTCGGTGGTGTTGTCGGAGCAGGTGCGCGACGGGGTGATCAGTTCGCATCCTGAGTTTGCCGAGGAAGGCGAGGTGGTGCCGGCGAAGTTTTTTGAGCCGAATTTGGAGGCCGGGATGGCGTTCGTTGCGAAGGTGATGCAGAAACGATTCGGGACGGAGGATTTGGCGGAGATCTCTGATGTGCCGGTGCCGAGGTTTTTGCGCCGGCACGGGGATCTGGTGTTGAGGGACGGGCAGCCGGTGGTGGAGAGCGAGGAGAGTGATCTGGAGTGTCTGCGTAATACTCTGGCCGCCCGGATCAACACGTTGCGCAACAAGCGCGTGCCAAACGGACGGCCGGCGAATTTCGGGTGGAGCATCCACGACTTAAATCAGGCTGCGGGGGTGGCGTGTGAATCGTGGTGCAGTCGGTGCGCGAAGGATCGGTTTAACCTGCCGCCGCACATGATTGCCAGGGAGATAGATGTGGCATGAAGCCGCACGTCCAGGACCGGCCGAAGGTCAAGACGCCGGAGGAGGTGGTGACGCGGCTGGCTTACGTGATCCGCGACCAGCTTTATCGGGATGAGCAGCGCGGTCAGTTTTACGGGCAGTTGCAGGATCTGAGGAGGGTCATCACGTGGCCGGCGGCGTGGTTCAACGAGCGGGCGCTCTTCGTGAGTTTGGATCGTTACCAGGAGATCATGCTGGGGATCATCAAGGATGTGAAGCGGCACGGGAACACGGGGAGCGTGGGGTATTGGCCGCGATACCTGCTGACGGCGGTGCAGAGTCACTTCCGCTTCAACGCTCAGGACTACAATGACGAGGGGAAGGCGGCTCGGGATTCGGTAGCCAGGGTGCTCTCGCACCTGCCAAAGCCTGCATCCGTCCCTGCACCGGATGAGGCCATCCGTACCATGGCCGCTGCCCACCTGATCGTCCGGTCTCCAGGTGGTCGGAAGAAGGCAGCCAACGTTCGTCCCGTCGCCATACAATCCGACCTTTTCGGCCATGCTTAACCGGTCCTTAAATACCCGTTCGGAGTCCGTTTATGCGTACGAAACCGGCGCGACGGCTCAGGCCGGCACATTGTTCCACCCGGAACCTCTCACCATGTCGCAGGTGGTCTGAATCGCCCGTCTTTTCGCGGTTTTCCTCTTTCTTGCTTGGTTTTGCCTTCGTTCGCTTTTGCGCCGGAAGACTCACTTCCACAGCGTCATGCACTTCGTTGAACAGGCCAACGACGACTTCCTCGACCGCAACGGCCTCAGTTCTACGGGAGCGCTCTACAAGGTTTATCTCCCGCTCAGTGACGCCTACACCGGTGCGAAGAAGCTCACGCGCAAGCAGGAGCCGAACGACGATCTTCAGGGACTGATCAATGGCCTGGCAGCCGGTGCGCCGGCGAATGACGTGCGCAACTACCTCTTCGACAACGTGGACATCCCCGAAACGGTGAACTTCCTCGCCACCCTTCAGCACGTGCAAAACGAGGATTGCTGCTACAAAAACTATTTTCTCTACCGCGACACCGGAGGAAACGGCGAATGGCAGACCTTTCCGTGGGACATGGACCTGACGTTCGGCCGCGTCTTCACCGCGTGGCAGCAGGTGGGCACGAACGTCTATGGCGGCTACTACAACACCAACCTCTACGCGACCAACCTCTACTACTCCCAGGCCCGTTCCTTGAACGACTACATTGGCGTCAGTTCGCTGGTTCCCGATGCGATCTTCCGGTTCCCCGACACGCTGGCCATGTTCTACCGGCGCTGGACGACGATTCAGGAGGAGATGTTGCAGAAGACCAACGTGCATCCGCTGCTCGCAAAGAAGATCGAACAGCGCGTGGACCAGTATGCGGCGCAGATCACACCGGACGCGGCGCTGGACTTCAACAAGTGGGTGACAATGAACCCGCCGTCGTTCCTGATCAGCCAGACGCTGGCGCAGGCGGTGTCGCTGATGAAGACCAACTACTTCGCGCCGCGCCGCACATGGATCTTCAACCAGTTAAACTTCGCCGCCAATGGACCATATCTCGGCAGCCAGCCGACCAACGCCATGCTCAAGATTGGCGCGATCGACTACAACCCATCCTCCGGCAACCAGGCGCAGGAGTACCTGGAACTCATCAACACCAACAACTACTCGGTGGACATCTCCGGCTGGAGGCTTTCCGGCGCCATTCAGCACACCTTCAAAGGTGGAGTGGTCGTGCCATCGAACGGTGTGCTCTACGTCTCACCGGATGTGAAAGCGTTTCGCGCCCGCCCCTCCGGACCGCGCGGTGGACTGGGCCTGTTCGTACAGGGCAATTACAAGGGTGCTCTCTCCGCACGCGGCGAGTCGGTGGTCCTGAACGACAACACTGGACGGCTGATCGCCTCCACGAATTATCCCGGCGCGCCAAGCCTTGCGCAGCAATACCTGCGCGTCACCGAGATCATGTTCCATCCCGCCGCCCCACCGCCCGGGATTTCCACCAACGCCGATGAGTTCGAGTTCATCGAGTTGAAAAACACCGGCCCGGTGAATCTGAACCTTGTCGGCGTGCGGTTGACCAGTGGCGTCGAGTTCACCTTCACGTCGGCGTCGTTTGTCACCAACCTCGCTCCCGGCGAGAGCGTCGCGGTCGTTCGCAACTTCAATGCCTTCATCTCGCGCTACGGTGGCGGCCTGCGCGTGGCCGGGACGTTCACCGGCCAACTTGACAACGCGGGGGAAAACATCCGGCTCGAGGACGCGGCCGGAGAGAAGATTCTCGACTTCGATTACAACGGAAGCTGGTACCCGATCACGGATGGTTTCGGGTTCTCGCTGGCCATCGTGAATGAACTGGCGGCGTGGGACACATGGGGCCTCAAGTCGAGTTGGCGCCCCAGCGGCGAGTTCCAAGGCACGCCCGCGCGCACCAACGGCCCGCCGGCAGCCATTCCGCCGGTCAAGATCAACGAAGCCCTGACGCACACCGACCTGCCGTCTGTCGATTCCATCGAACTATTCAACGCTGGCGGTTCCAGCGCCGGAATTGGAGGCTGGTTCCTCACCGATGATTTCCGCACGCCGAAGAAGTACCGCATCCCCAACGGCACCACCATCGCCGCACTGGGTTACCTGACCTTCACCGAGGCGCAGTTCAACTCCACCAACGCGCTCATTCCGTTCTCGCTCAGTTCCATCGGCGACGAGCTTTATCTCTTCTCCGCTGAGACCAACGGCAATCTCACCGGCTGGTATCACGGCTTCGACTTCGGAGCCGCCGCCAACGGTATCGCCTTCGGCCGGCACACCATCAGCACCGGCGACGAGCATTTCGTCGCGCAATTGGCCAACAGCCCAGGCGCCACCAATGCCGGCCCGCTCGTCGGCCCGGTGGTGGTGTCGGAAATCATGTATCACCCGCCCGAGTTCGCCGACGGCAGCGACAACAACGACGACGAGTTCGTGGAGCTTCGCAATGTCACCGGCGCGCAGGTCGCGCTTTACGACACCAACTTCCCCACCAACTCCTGGCGCGTGGCCGGCGGCATCGAGTTCACTTGGCCAGCCTCGGCGACGCTCGGCGCGAACGAAGCGGTGCTGCTCGTGAACTTCAACCCCACCAATGCCGTCCGTTCGAATGCCTTCCGCCTCCGGTATTCCGTGCCCGCATCCATCCGCTACTTTGGCCCCTACGGCGGCAAGCTCGACAACAGCGCCGACGCTGTTCGCATCGAACGTCCTGATTCACCGGACACAAATGGCGTGCCCTTCATCCTCGTGGACCGGGTGCGGTATTCCGACGCCGCGCCGTGGCCCGGCGGCGCCGACGGCGGCAACACGTCGCTCCAGCGCCTCAGCCTCACCGCCTACGGCGATGACCCGGTCAACTGGTCGGCCGCGCGCCCGGTGCCCGGCGGGAATTTTATCGGTGGCACACCGCCCGTCATCACCGTGCAACCCGTCAACGTCCTCACCGGCGCGACCATGATCGCCGCGTTCCATGTCGGCGCGACCGGCACGGTGCCGTTGAGCTATCAATGGCGGTTCAATGGCGCCGCCATTGCCGGCGCGACCGGGGCGTCGCTTTACCTGACCAATGTGCAGTTCAGCCAGACCGGCGTGTACAACGTGGTGGTGTTCAACAGCGCAGGCTCCGTCGTGAGCTCCAACGTCGCCCTTTCCCTTACCCTGCCGGGTTACATCACCCTTCAGCCGACGAACCTCAACATCCGCATCCGGCCCGATCTGACGGCCGCGCTCACCACCAACGCCACGTTCGTTGTCTCGGCGTACACCGCAACCACGCCACGATACCAGTGGCGCAAGGACGGCGTGGACATCCCGGGAGCGACCAACGCCACCTACGTTCACAGCAATGTGACAATTGCCAGCAGCGGATCGTACGTGGCGACGGTTTCAGACGCGATCGGAACACTCATCAGCCAACCGGCGATTCTGACGCCGTGGATCACGCCGCAGCTTATTTACCCGATTGCCGGACAATCAGTGCCCATCAATACACCAGTCACGTTGAGCGTCACCATCACGGGCTACCCACCGCCTTTCGGCTACGAATGGAAGCGCGGCGCGAGCACTACGCTCGCCAGCAACACGAGCATGTCGACAGTTGATTACTTCACATTCATCACCACAAACGCACCCGGTACGAACTCATACCGAATCCTGTTCCGTAACGTCGCCGGCGGCGGGAGTTTTCCGACCAACATCATCACCCTGGCTGACACCGACGGTGACGGCATGGACGACGCGTGGGAAACTGCCAACGGCCTCAACGCCAACAGCAACGCTGACCGCAATATCGATAGCGACGGCGACCGCATGAGCAACTGGCAGGAATTCGTGGCCGGCACCGACCCGCAGGACCCAACGAGTTACTTGCACCTGGATCCAACGGCTGTCGGCGGCGCCAGCCTCACCTTCCGCGCGGTCTCGAACCGCACCTACACCGTGCAATATTCGCCGGGCCTGGAAACCGGTGCGTGGTTCACCCTCTCCGACGTCACCGCACGAACCAACAACGTCACCCACGTCATTCCCGATCCGAACTGGACGACCAACCGCTTCTACCGCCTCGTAACGCCGCGGCAACCGTAGCGTCACGATAAAAGCGACCTTAACGAAACACCCACGCCAGCGCTGGTGCAACCGCCAGCGCCGGCAGGTAGTCCGCAAGTTCCACCTTCTTCACTTCGAAGATGATGAGCGACACGTACAATACCAGGAAGCCGGCCACCACGTTCACCGCGTCCAGCAGCTGCTGCGACCGCAACCACGGCTCCAACGCGTGCGCCCCGGTTGCGACCGCCGCCAGCCACACCGCCATCGGTAGCACCGCGCATAGCACGCGCCATCCGAACATCCGCGCGAAAGACAAGGCCGCCAGCCCGTCGATCACGCCCTTGATCACCAGCGGCGCAAACATGTTTTCCAGCCCGTCCGCCAGCGCTCCTACCACGCCCAGCGGAGTGG